>DAHUYF010000069.1 GCA_027315365.1 Rhodospirillales bacterium
CCCGTCCCGGCGCGCCAGCAGAACGGCACCCGCCAGCACCCCGAAAAACCACATTGCATAGGAATCCCGCGCGGCGATCGCCAGCACCACCACCAGGATCGACACCACCAGCCCCGGCAGCCGCCGACGCCCCGGCTCGGACCCTCCTCCAACCAGCGCCGCCGCCGCCGCCGCCAGCAGCGCCGCCACGGCCAGCGCCGCGCGCGGCCCAGCCTCGCTCACCAGCACCGAGACCAGCCACAGCGCGGTGGCAGCAAGCGCCAGCCCCAGCACGCGGCGCAGTACCAGCATCCATCGCCCCGGCCGCGGCAGGCTCTGCGCCAGCCGCGGCAGCAGCGCCACCAGCAGGTATGGCGCGGCAAGCCCGATGCCGAGGGCAAGAAACACCGCGAGGATCTCGCCCGGGCCGGCCGCCAGTGCGAAGCCGATGGCGGTGCCGAGGAACGGCGCCGAGCATGGCGTCGCCAGCAGGGTGGCGAAAGCACCGGCGGCGACATTGCCCAGGATCGCGCCGCCCTCGCCCTTCCGCGCCGCCAGGTCGCCGATCCAGGATGGCAGCGGCACCTCGAAGAAACCCCAGAGGTTGCAGGCGAAGAGCGTCAGCACCACCGCCATGAAGACGAGGAACAGCGGTTGCTGGAATTGCAGCCCCCAGCCGACGGCGACGCCGGCGAATTTGAGCCCGATCATCGCCGCGGCCAGCACCAGGAAGGACAGGATCACCCCCGCCGCCGAGGCGAGGAAGCCGCGGCGCACCGCCGCGCGCGAGCGCCCGCCATGCTCGACCACGCTCAGCAGCTTGATCGACAGCACCGGCAGCACGCAGGGCATGAAATTGAGGATGAAGCCGCCGAGCAGCGCCACCGGCAGGATCGCCAGCAGCAGCCCGAGGTCGGCCGGCGGCGGCGCCGCGGTCGGCCGCACCCGGCCCTCCAGCGCGCGCTCGCCATCGATCAGGGTGACGGTGAGCTCCTGCCCGACCAGGCCGACGATCGCCGCGGGGCTCCCCGCTGCCGGCAGGCGCAGCAGCGCCTGGCCGGGAGCGTCGCTGGCGGCGAGATGCGGCGCGCCGAAGGCGACCCCAGCGGGCCCCTCGACGAAAGCGTCGGGCGCCAGCAGCGGGCGCGTGGTGTCGACCCGCAGCTCCAGCATCGGCTTCGCGCCGGCGATCAGGGTTGCGCCGGCGAGCGTCAGGCCGGCGCCGCTACCGTCGCCGGGGACGCGTCCGGCATAACGGGCGATCAGCGCGGCGTAGCCGGGAGTGCCCGCCGTCGGGCTCGCCGCCGGCAGGTCGAGGCGGAGCACGGTGTCGTAGGGAATACAGATCTCGCGGCAGGTGAGATAGCTGAGGGCCGCGACCAGGCTCGCCGGCTGCCCCGGATGCTCGAGCCGGGCGGTGATGGGGAGGACGAGATGGCCGGTATACCCCACCGTCTCCAGTCCCTGCACGGAGAAGCGTTGTGGCGCCGGCCAGGAGACCCGCGCGTCGGCCAGGTTGGTCGAGCCTTTCCAGTCCAGCCGGGGCGGAAAACCGGCATCGCCGGGCGAGCGCCAATAGATCTTCCAATGCGGCGCCAGGCGGAATTCGAGGCCGAGGCCGACCGTGGCGGTCTCGCCCGCCACCGGCGCCGCGGCGATCAGCCTGACCTCGCCCTGCTCGGTGACGAACCACTCCGAGGCGCCCGGCGCCGCCAGCGCCGGGCCTGGCAGCAGCCAAGCCAGCGCCAGCAGGGGCACGGCCGCCAGCGCCGCCCGGATCAGCCCTTTATCCTGCTTCATGCCAAATCCTCGACACGCTTGTTTATATAGGGCTTTGCCGCCGGGATGGGCACAGGTCGCGCTTGCAAGCCTCGGCGATGGCGATTATCTCAAAGTGAGAGCCATGAAGAACTCCGTCACCTCTCTCGCCGGTCAGCTCCTCATCGCCATGCCGCAGATGCAGGACCACCGTTTCGTGCGGTCGGTGATCTTTCTCTGCGCGCACAACGAGGAAGGGGCGATGGGGCTGGTGGTCAACAAGATCATCGACCACGTCACCCTGCCGGAGCTGCTTGACAAGCTCGGCATCCCCGCCGCCGGCCTCATCGGCCTGTCGCGCGTCCACGCCGGCGGACCGGTCGAGGAAGGCCGCGGCTTCGTGCTGCATTCCGACGACTACGTCGAGGAAAATACGCTGGTCGTCGGCAAGATGGCATTGACCGCGACCCTCGACATCCTGCGCGCCATCGGTCGCGGCAAGGGGCCGCGCCGCAGCATGCTGGCACTGGGCTACGCCGGCTGGGGGCCGGGGCAGCTCGACGCCGAGATGCAGGAGAATGGCTGGCTGCACGTCCCCGCCGATGAAGGCATCGTCTTCGACGAGGAGGTCGCCGACAAATGGCAGCGCGCGCTCGCCAAGCTCGGCATCGACCCGCTGGCGCTGTCCGGCGACGCGGGGCACGCCTAGGCGAACGCGCTGAGCGCGTTCGTCCGCGGCGGCGACAGCGGTTGCGCAGCCACCGCGAGACCGCACGGGTGCAGGCAAGCCTCGTATCGCCACCTACCCCTTGCCGCCCGCCTGCGCCTTGGCCCAGCTGTCGCGCAGGCCCACCGTGCGGTTGAAGACCAGGCGGTCCGGCCGCGACGCGATATCGGCGCAGAAATAGCCCTGCCGCTCGAACTGCACCGCGGCGCCGGTCGCGGCCTCGGCGAGCGACGGCTCGAGCCGGACGTCGCTCAGCCGCTCGAGCGAGTTCGGGGCGAGATCGGCCATGATGTCGCCGCCGGCGCCGGGATCGGGTCTCGAGAAGAGCGGGTTGTAGAGCCGGACTTCCGCCGGCACCGACTGCGCCGCCGAGACCCAGTGCAATGTCGCCTGCACCTTGCGCCCGTCGGGCGCGTTGCCGCCGCGGCTGGCAGGGTCGTAGCTGCAGCGCAGCTCCACCACCTCGCCGGCCGCGTTCTTCACCACCCCGCGGCAGGTGACGAAATAGGCATAGCGCAGCCGCACCTCGCGGCCGGGCGACAGCCGGTAGAATTTCTTCGGCGGGTTCTCCATGAAATCGTCGCGCTCGACATAGAGCTCGCGCCCGAACGGGACGCGGCGCGTGCCGGCGGCGGAGTCGTCAGGATGGTTCGCCGCCTCGAGCAGCTCGCTCTTGCCCTCGGGATAGTTCTCGATCACCAGCTTGAGCGGGCGCAGCACGCCCATGCGGCGCGGCGCGGTGAGATTGAGCTCGTCGCGCACCGCGCTCTCGAACATGGCGATGTCGACCGTGCTGTTGGCGCGGGCGACGCCGACGCGGCGCACGAAATCGCGGATCGCCGCCGCCGGCACGCCGCGCCGGCGCAAGCCCGCGATGGTCGGCATGCGCGGATCGTCCCAGCCGCTCACGTGAGCCTGGCGCACCAGTTCGGTCAGCACGCGCTTGGACAGCACGGTGTAGGTGATGTTGAGACGCGCGAACTCGTATTGATGCGGGTGCGACGGCACCGGGAGGTTTTCCAGGAACCAGTCGTAGAGCGGCCGGTGATCCTCGAATTCGAGCGTGCAGATCGAGTGGGTGATGCCTTCGATCGCATCCGACTGGCCGTGCGCGAAATCGTAGGTGGGATAAATCGACCAGGCGTCGCCGGTGCGCGGATGCCTCGCGTGCAGGATGCGATAGAGCACGGGGTCGCGCAGGTTGATGTTGCCCGCCGACATGTCGATCTTGGCGCGCAGCACGCGCGCGCCGTTGGGGAACTCGCCGGCGCGCATGCGGCGGAAGAGATCGAGATTCTCCTCGACGCCACGGGTGCGCCAGGGGCTGTCGCGGCCGGGCTCGGTCAGCGTGCCGCGCATCGCCCGCATCTCCTCGGCCGAGAGATCGTCGACATAGGCCTTGCCGGCGCGGATCAGGTGCTCGGCCCAGGCATAGAGCTGCTCGAAATAGTCCGACGCGTGATAGAGATGCGCACCCCAGTCAAACCCCAGCCAGCGCACGTCGCGCTCGATGGCGTCGATGTATTCCTGTTCTTCCTTGGTCGGGTTGGTGTCGTCGAAGCGCAGATGGCAGCGGCCCGCGAATTCCTGCGCCAGGCCGAAATTAAGGCAGATCGACTTGGCGTGGCCGATATGAAGATAACCGTTGGGCTCCGGTGGAAAGCGCGTGACCACGCCGGCGACGCGCTTCGCGCCGAGATCGCTCTCGACGATGTCGCGGATGAAATCGCGCCCGGCTTCCGGTGCTTCGCCTGCCGTCATCTGAATTCGCTCCATGGACGCGTCAGCCCGCCCCCGCTCCGGTCCATTCGTCGCGCAGCAGGGCGAAGAGCATGTGATCCTGCCAGCGCCCGTCGATGCAGAGATATTCCCGCGCATAGCCTTCCTCGCGGAAGCCGCTCTTGAGCAGCAGGCTGCGGCTCGGCGCGTTGTGCGGCAGGCACGCCGCCTCGACGCGGTGCAGCTTGAGGCGCTGGAAGGCGAAGCCGAGGATGAGCTGCAGTCCCTGGCTCATATAGCGCTGGCGCGCGTGGCGCTCGCCCACCCAGTAGCCGAGGCTGCCGGTCTCGGCGACGCCGCGACGGACGTTGCTGAGGCCAATGCCGCCGACGAGCGCGCCGTCATCGAGACGATAGAGGAAGAAGCTGTAGCCCTGATCGGTGCGCCAGTCGATGGCATAGCGCTGCAGCCGGCGGCGGAAGGCGCCGCGGCTCAGCGAATCCGGCGCCCAGCTCGGCTCCCAGGGCGTCAGGAAGCGGCGCGATTCGCTGCGCAGCCCCGCCCATTCCTCCCAGTCGCCGCGCTCGGGCGGGCGCAGCATCACGCGGTCGCCGTCGAGCCGCAGGCTCGGTGGCGCGACGCCGAAGAAGCGCGGCAGGCGAAGCATGTCCGAGGCCACGGAACGCACCCCCGCTCAGGCGCCGAGCCGTTCGACGAGCCGCGGATAGGCGTCGATGCGGCCGACGGGACCGAGCGCGGTGAGCGTCGGCGCCGCCGTCCTGATCCGGCGCGCCACCCGCGCCACCGCCGCGGCGTCGACGGCATCGATGCGGCCGACCATCTCGGCCATCTCGAGCGGCCGGCCGAAGACCAGCATATGCGCCGCCTGCTGCTCGCAGCGCGCCGTCGTGCTCTCGAGCGACATGAGGAGCCCGGCCTTGAGCTGGGCGCGGGCGCGTTCCAACTCGGCCGGCTCGAGGCCGTAGGAGAGCTTGCGGATCTCGTCGCACAGCACCGGCATCAGTTCTTCCGCCTCTTCCTCGCCGGTGCCGGCATAGACGCCGAAGAGGCCGCCGTCGCTGTAGGCGTGGGTGAAGGAATAGATGGCGTAGACCAGGCCGCGCTTCTCGCGGATCTCCTGGAAGAGGCGTGAGGACATGCCGCCGCCCAGCGCCGAGGACACGACCGAGGCGGCATAGTAATCGGGATCGGCGAAGGAGAAGCCCGGAAAGCCCAGCACCACATGTACCTGCTCCAGATCGCGCTCCTCGCGCAGATCGCCGCCGACATAGCGCGCGGCCTCGCTGTGCACCAGATGCGCCGCCGGCAGCTTGGCGAACGCTGCCTCGGCAAGCCGCACCAGCTCGTGGTGATCGACGTTGCCGGCGGCGGTGAGCAGCATGCCGGGAGCGGCGTAGTGGCGGCGCATGTAGCCCGCCACGGTGTCGCGGTCGATGCGGCGGATGATCTCGGCGCGGCCGAGCACCGGTCGGCCCATCGCCTGGTCGGGAAAGGCGCGCTCCTGGAACAGGTCGAAGATGATGTCGTCCGGTGTATCGTTCGCTTGGCCGATCTCCTGCAGGATCACCGTGCGCTCGCGCTCCAGTTCCTTGGGATCGAAGACCGAATATTGCAGGATGTCGGCGAGGATGTCGACGGCGAGCCCCAGATTCTCCTTCAGTACCTTGGCGTAATAGGCGGTGTGCTCGCGCGAGGTATAGGCGTTGAGATGGCCGCCCACCGCCTCGATCTCGGCGGCGATGTCGAGCGCCGAGCGCCGCTCGGTGCCCTTGAACGCCATGTGCTCCAGAAGATGCGCCACGCCGTTGACCTGCGCCGGCTCGTGGCGCGTGCCGACATCGACCCAAACGCCGATCGACACCGTCTCGACGCTGTCCATGCGGTCGGTCAGCACGCGCATGCCGTTCCTGAGCGTCGTCACGCTCACACTCATGCCGTTCCTCCCTTGCCCATGGGCCGCGCATGCGCGCGCACATAATCCTCGACCGCGCCGAGGTCGTTGGCGAGTTTCGGCCGCCGCTCCGGCCGCTGCAACAGATCGGCGAGGCGGCCCGGCAGTTCCGGGCGCCGCCCGGTCGCCGCCGCCACCGCCTCGGGGAACTTCGCGGGATGGGCGCAGGCGAGCGCCACCATCGGCACGTCGCGCCGCCGCCGCCCGGCCTTGGCCGCCGCCACCGCGACGGCGGTGTGGGGATCGATCAGCTCGCCGGTCTCGCGCCAGGTGTCGGCGATCGAGCAGCGGGTGGCATCGTCGTCGACGCGGCAGGCGGCGAACAGCCCCTGCGCCGCGCGCCATTCCGCCTCGCTCGCCGGCAGGCTGCCGGTGCGGCGGAATTCCGCCAGCGCGCCGGCCACCGCCGCGCCGTCGCGGTGCTTCAGCTCGAACAGCAGCCGCTCGAAATTGCTCGACACTTGGATGTCCATGCTCGGACTGAGGCTGGGCTCGACGCGCTCGATGGTCATCCGGCCGGTGTTGATGAAGCGCGCCAGGATGTCGTTGCGATTGGTGCCGATCACCAGCTCGGCGATCGGCAGGCCCATGCGGCGCGCCGCGTAGGCGGCATAGACATTGCCGAAATTCCCCGTCGGGACGGCGAAGGAGACCGGCCGCTCCGGCGCGCCCAGCGCCACCGCGGCGGCGACGTAATAGACGAGCTGCGCCATGATCCGCGCCCAGTTGATCGAATTGACCGCCGTCAGATTGAACGCCGTGCGGAAGGGCTGGTCCGCGAACATCGCCTTCACCAAATCCTGGCAATCGTCGAAGCTGCCGGCAACCGCGATGGCGTGCACATTGGGCGAGGCGACGGTGGTCATCTGCCGGCGCTGCACCTCGGAGACGCGGCCCTCGGGGTAGAGGATGAACATGTCGAGCGACGGACGGTCGCGGCAGGCCTCGATCGCCGCCGAGCCGGTGTCGCCGGAGGTGGCGCCGATGACGGTGACACGCCGGCGGCGCTTGGCCAGCACGTGATCGAAGAGCAGGCCGACCAGCTGCAACGCGTAATCCTTGAACGCCAGGGTCGGGCCGTGGAACAGCTCCATCAGCCAGAACTCGGGACCGATCTCCTTGAGCGGCGCCACCGCGGCGTGGTCGAAGCCGCGATAGGCGGCGGCCGCCAGATTGTTCAACGCTTCCGGCGCCAGCGTCTCGCCGAGGAAAGGCGCCATCACCGCCGCGGCGATCTCGGCATAGGAGCGCCCGCGCAGCGCGCGCAGTGCGGGCGCGTCGAGCACCGGCCAAGCCTCGGGCACGTAGAGCCCGCCATCAGGCGCCAGCCCGGCGAGCAGCACATCCTCGAAGGCGAGGCGCTCGGGCGGCGTCCGGGCGTCGCGGGTACTGAGATAGGGCACGCACCTACCAGGGGCTTGGGAAAGGGGGTGCAGCCTATCGCCCCGGGCGGCGGGCCGCAACACACACCGCCCGCCTTACTTGCCCGGCGGCGGCGCCGGCGTAACCGTCGGAGCCGGCGCGATCATGGGGGCCGGCTCGGTCGGCTTCTCCCCGGGCTTCTCCGGCAGCTTGAGCGGCGGCACATCGGCACCCTTGGCCGGGTCATAGGTGCAGACGATTTGGCCGAAGCCTTCGTGCTGGCGCACCTCGAGCACCACGGTATAGCGGCCGTCGCCGAGCGGCGCCGATTCCCGCTCGCTGGTGCCGTCATAGCCGAGGTCGTCGGCCTTCTGCCGGCAGGCCTGGACCGCCGTGTTGGTGAGATGCGGCGCGCCGGCGTCGCCGAAAAACGGTATCCAGGAGCAGCCGCCGATCCACGCCGCCCCGCCCAGCGCCAGCCACACACCCCGCCGCATCCATGCTCTCCCTCGACGCTCGGGGCACCCGCGCCGGCCCCGCCCGCAACGCCGCCTACCATTCGCGGGATGGAGCGCCGGAGCAAGAGCGAAAGCGCCGCGGCGCGATGGCAGATGGCATCAGCGGTGTACGCCGGCAGCATGAATTCGACCCGTACGCCCTCTGACGCAGGGTCGTCCGCCGCCGGCCCGGAGCCGATGGTAAGGAGGCATACCTCAGCGCCAAAGCTCCCGATACCGGCCGTGGCGGCGAGCCAACAACCCTAATTTAGCGAATTGATGCGTATAATTCACCATTTTAATATTTCCCGAGGCGCGGGGCGGCGCGGCCCGGCCGGCGTTGACAGCCGGCGCGGCTTATGCCCCCTTTTTCCGGTGACGCCGCCGCAGAGCGGTGCCGGCGCGGGCGACCGCGGAGGAAGGGGCGATGTATCCGGGGTCGCAGGCCAAGATCCGTCCGCAGCATCCGG
>DAHUYF010000073.1 GCA_027315365.1 Rhodospirillales bacterium
CACCGAAACGCGTGAGGGAGGCGGTTCCATGCTGCCGGGTTGCACGCCATGGCCGGTCGATCTGGGCGACCGTTATCGCCGCAGGGGCTACTGGGAGGACATCACTCTCGGTGAAATGCTGAGCCGCTCGGCGCGTGCCCATGCCGACAAGCCCGCTCTCGTCTTCGCCGACCGGCGCATCACCTATCGCGAACTCGTCGATACCAGCGCCTGTCTGGCTCATAGCCTCGGCGAGGCGGGGATCGCCTCGCGTGACCGGGTGCTGCTCCACCTCCCCAACATCCCCGAGATCGTCTACACCTTCCTGGCGCTGGTGACGATCGGCGCGATCCCGGTCATGGCGTTGCCGTCTCACCGACTGACGGAGATGCGGCACCTGGTGAAACGGTCGAAGGCCGTGGGTTATGTCATCCCCGCGACCATCCGCGATTTCGATTTCCGCCCCATGGCGGATCAGCTGTGCGCCGAGTTCGACCATCTGCGTCACGTCTTCGTTGCCGGTCCCGCCAGGGCTGGGCAAACGAGCCTCGACGACACGCTGCGCTCGGGCTTGGCAGGTGGCGGAGGGGCGGAGTCGTGGCCGGACCCCAGCGACGTCGCGCTCATGCTGCTTTCCGGCGGAACCACCGGTCTGCCGAAGCTCATTCCGCGCACGCATAACGACTATGTCTGCAACTGCAGGCTCAGCGGAAACGTTGCCGGAATGAGCGAGCGCACCGTCTTCCTCGCGGTGCTGCCGATAGCGCACAACTACACGCTGGCATCTCCGGGCATTCTGGCAACGCTAGCCTATGGCGGCACCGTCGTGATCGCGCCGGGCACGGCGGCCGAAGCCGTCCTCCCTCTCATCGAGCGCGAACGCGTGACCCACATCGCCGCGGCCGTGCCGCTCATCGTCGCCTGGCTCAATGATCCCGGCCGCGGCCGCTACGATACGAGCTCGCTGCAGGTCGTCCAGAATGGCGGCGCGCGTCTCGCCCCGGAGCTGCGCCGGCGCGTGCGGCAGCAGTTCGGCTGCCGCTTTCAGGAGATCTACGGCACCGGCGAGGGACTGCTCAATATGACCCGGCTGGACGATGACGAGGAGCGGGTGCTGTCGAGCTCGGGCGCGCCCGTCTGCGACGACGACGAGATCAGGGTGGTCGATAATGAAGGACGCGATCTACCAGATGGGCAATTGGGAGAGCTCATCTGCCGCGGCCCCTACACTATTCGCGGCTACTACGACGACCCCGACGCCGATGCCAAGGCCTTCACCGCCGACGGCTTCTATCGGATGGGGGACCTCGCCCGCAAGATCGGCCGGTACGTCTACACCGAGGGGCGCAAGAAGGACGTGATCAATCGCGGCGGCGAAAAGATCAGCTCGGAGGAGATCGAGAACCTCATCCTCGCCCATCCGAAGGTCGAGAATGTGTGCATCGTTGCGATGCCGGACAAGGTCTATGGCGAGCGCGCCTGCGCCTTCGTCCTGCCGAAAGCCGACCAGACGATCAGCTTCCGCGAACTCATCGACTTTCTCGCCCGGCAACAGATCGCGAAATTCAAGTTTCCCGAGAGGCTCGAGCTGGTCGACGGCTTCCCGCTCAGCCCGGCCGGCAAGATCCTGCGCCGCGAGCTTCGCACGATCATCGAGCAGAAGCTCACCGTGGAGCGCGCGCACAGAGGCGACACGAGGTGATATCCATGACGCAGCGGCTTGGCGAGACCCAACTTCCACATCTGTTCGAGCCCGTCACCTGGGCCGGGTTCGCCATCAAGAACCGCATCAAGTACGGCGCCTGCTGCGTCTCCAACTACAACACCCGCGACGGCTTCATCACCGAGCGCGAGTTGGCGCGGACCAAGGTGATCGCCGGCACCGGCTGCGGAATCATCACCAACCAGGGTGCCTATCCCGATCCGCTCGGCGAGGGCAAGGCCTATTTCAGTCAGATCGCTCTCTTCGACGACAAGTTCATCCCGCAATTCGAGAAGATCGCCGGCTACATCCACGATGGCGGCGGCATCGCCATCCAGCAGATTCTGCATGCCGGCCGATATGGTGGCATCGATCTCGGCTACTGCATCCAGCCCTCCATCGTGCCGCAGACGCTACCGCATTTCCGGCCGCCGCGAGAGATCACGAGGGAGCAGATCCGCGAAACCATCGAGCAGCATGCCGAGGCAGCGAAGCGCGCGGTCAAGGCCGGGTTCGACGGGACCGAGATCACCAGCTTCATGGGCTATCTGCTGGCCACCTTCAATTCGAAATTCACCAATCGCCGCACCGACGAGTATGGCGGCTCGATCGCCAATCGTGGGCGCTTCATGCGCGAGTTGATCTACGCCATCAAGGCGGCGACCGGGGGCGGCCACCCGCTCGTCGTCCGGCTTAACGGCGCGGAGCTGATGGATCGCTGGGGCGGCAATGACGAGGACGAGTGCTTCGAGCTGATGCAGCAGGCGGCGGAGTGTGGGGCCGACATGATCAGCGTCACAGTGGGGTGGCAGGAGGCCCCGGACTCGTCGATCGGCCGGGACGTGCCGCCCGGCCATTGGAACCGCCTCGCAGCGCGGGCGAAGCGGCTGCTGCCCGACACGCCGGTCGCTTTTGGCGTCCGCCTGCCCGATCCGATCATGGCCGACCGATGCCTCGCCGAGGGGCAATTCGATTTCTGGGAAGTGTGCCGCCCGCTGCTGGCTGACCCGGATCTGGTGAAGAAGGCGGCGGAGGCGCGCCTGGACGAGGTCAAGCGCTGCATCGGCTCGCTTAATTGCCTGTCCCGGCTGTTTCGCGATCTGCCCTACACCTGCACGATGAACCCTGCGCTGGGCCATGAGGTCGAACCTGCGTACCAGATCACGCCGGCCGCTTCGCGCAAGAAGATCATGATCATCGGCGCCGGTCCCGCCGGCATGGAATGTGCCATCGCCGCGACCCGGCGTGGCCATCAGGTCACCGTCTACGAGCGCGGCGAACGGATTGGCGGCAGCCTGCTCGGCTATGCCGCTCATGATCTCGCGCATAAGGACGATCTCGCGAGCGTCGCTGAGTATTATCGCGTCATGGCGGCGAAGCTCGGCATCGAAGTGCGGCTCGGCACCCAGGTCGATCCTAAGATGATGCGCAGCATCCTCCATCAATTCGACGCCGCCGTCGTCGCCGCGGGTGCGCGGGCGGATCTGCAGGCGCTGCCCGCTCCGGAGGAGGAGGGGCTGCTGGTGGAGGCCATGGACGTTGCGCTGGGGACAAGGCGGCCTGGGCGGCGCGTCGTCGTTCTCGGCGGCGGCAAGGTGGGGCTCACTCTCGCGGAATCTCTCAAGACATCCGGCTCCGATGTCGTCGTCGTCGAGCGGGAGCGGCGCATTGCCGGCGACGTCATGCCGTCATGGAAGTGGCGGCACGCCGCTTGGATCGAGGAATTGGATATCCCGACCATGACCGGTTGCCGAGTCACCCGCATCGCCAAGGACGGGGTGACGGTGGTCGACGGCAAGGGCCGCGAGACGACATTGCCGGCCGACACCGTCATTGCCGCATCACCGATGCGCGGCAACCAGGAGCTGTTCGCCGAACTCGAATGGTCGATCGACGAGCTCCACGGTTGCGGCGACGTCATGGTGCCCCGCGGCCTGACGCAGGCCATTCACGACGGCTACCGGCTCGGCTGCCGGCTCTAGGGGATGTGCATGGATGCGCAGACGCAGTGGCTCGCGGCGCTGGACATCGGCGGTTGGCAGGCGCTGCTCGACCGTCATTCCCCGATCTTCGCCGGCATGCTGCCGGGCTCGCGCATCGGGCTGCTTCCGGAGGAGGATTTCGACTCGCCGCTGGCGATGATGCTGGTCTGGGAAGCAACCGGGCGCGGGATGGTGGCGGACTATCGACCGTTTCCCGGCTTCGAGGAAGTAGAGGTGGATCTCCTCTTCATCGCCGATGGCGAAACCCTCGGCCGGCTGCACGATCGCGCCAATCCGGCGCCGCTAGCCGATCTGAAGCGCAAGGTGCGGCGCCGGGAGACGCTGCTGTACGTGGTCAAGCCCCGGGCCGCGCTGCTGGAGCTTGGCTATGAGGAGTTCCTGGACTCGCTGGGGCTCGCCTTTATGGGTGCGTGTCGCTGACTCGCGGCGGAAAGGGCGATACATGATCTTCTACAATCCGACCGGCGCGCCCGAGCTGGGCTGCAATGACTGCGGATGCCGATGGTTCGATCGCATGACCAATCGCTGCTACGAGTGTGGTGCCGACGTGCCCGAGCGTGACGTCGCCGAATTCCGGGCCGCCCTGGAAGCTTTCGTGACCGCGCGGCAGAAGCTTGCGGAATAGCCAGGTGCCTCCGCGCTCGCGCGGCCAGGACAATGCCGTCGAGATCGGCGATGGAGGCATGGTCGTGCGAGCGGGATATGGTGATGCACAGGTGTGGGCAGGGCTCGGCGTGAGGCGCCAGTTTCGGACGAAGCAGAGAGTGATGGTCCTCGGCGGTGGTTTCATCCCAGACTTATTCTCCCGTCTGATCGTAGGGTTAGCTCGAGTCTCGACGAATATAATTGGTGCTGAAATACACCTGTGACGGGCTGGAGAATTGGATTGGCGAACGCCTCGATCTTAAAACCATGAAAACCTGCCGCTTGAGCAGGTTGGGACTGTCCGCCGTGGTGATCCGCTCATCGCTCGATCATAGGCCGACGTGAAATGAAGGTGCAGGTTAATCCGGCCAATGTCGCTGGTCGCCTCGCCAGCGTTGATCCAGATGAAAGCCAATCGGACGGGGCAGGCAAATGCTTGCCGTGTATATCAGCGTGGTACTCGCCTGAAGCGAGTACGTATCGTTGGAAATCTGAGGCCTATGAGTGGAAGAAGCTGTGACTGCGCTGCATCACGCTTGGAACCGATGGTGGATCGTTCTCGCTGCGATGTTAGGCCTCGTTGTCGGACAGCGCTCCATCAACGTCTTTGCGGCCGGCGTGTTCTTGGCGCCAGTGGCGCAGGAGCTTGGCTTCGGCCGTGGCGAAATTTCAACTGTCTTCGGCCTTTCGTCGGTGGTAACAGCGGTGGTGACGCCGTTCTTCGGCCGGCTCGTGGACCGGCTGGGCGTCCGCCCCATGCTGCTGTGGTCCATCATGCTCTTCGCCCTCACAACCGCGGCCTTATCGCTACTCACCGCGTCGACTGCCGTGCCCTTCCTGCTGTTCGCAGTCTCAGGCGTAACGGCTGTGGGGCAGAACCCCACCGCCTATTGCAGAGTGATCACCGCATGGTTTGACCGGCAGCGTGGCCTCGCGCTCGGCCTTGCGCTCGCTGGGGTCGGGCTGGGAACCGTGTTCATCCCGCACTCGAACGCGCTGATCGGACAGTTCGGCTGGCGGATGGGGTATGTCGGACTCGGCGTCGCGATTTTCGTCTTGGCTTTTCTGCCGGTTGCGCTCTTGGTGCGCGAGCCCGAAAAGCCTGAAGCCGTGGGGTTGCCAAATCCCGCTCGCGAGGTTCCCGCGCTCCCGGGCATCGGTTTCGCCGAGGCGATCCGCACTTGGCGCTATTGGGCTATGACGCTAACCTTCTTTCTCGCTGCAACGACGATTAACGGATCGCTCATTCATGTCGTCTCGCTGCTCACCGACC
Source organism: Rhodospirillales bacterium (assembly GCA_027315365.1). Taxonomy (GTDB): domain Bacteria; phylum Pseudomonadota; class Alphaproteobacteria; order ATCC43930; family CGMCC-115725; genus DAHUYF01. The sequence goes on from DAHUYF010000073.1 coordinate 5,603, forward strand.
GCGGCATTGCTGCCAACGTGGCGGTCGGCGCGCTTTCGGCGGCGGGCCTTGCGCTAATCGTCAGCCGTATCGTCGCTGGCTATTGCATCGACAATATCTTCGCGCCCTATATAGCGCTCTTCTTCCTGCTCTCGCCGATGGCGGGAATCGCCATTCTCGCGACCGGGATGGCCGCGCCGGTCGTCGGAACCGTTCTGCTTGGGCTCGGAATTGGCGCCGAGATCGATCTGATGTCCTTCATCATCAGCCGCTATTTCGGCATCCG
>DAHUYF010000113.1 GCA_027315365.1 Rhodospirillales bacterium
CCCTTCGAGCATGTAGTCGTCGAAGCCCTTGCGGGCGAGGTGTTCGTCGGGATTGACCCAGGAGACGACGAAGACGGTATGGCCCTGATCGACCGCCCATTTGATGAAGGAGTTCCGCGGCCGCAGGTCGAGGATGTAGTACTTGTTGATCCAGGGCGGCATGATCAGCAGCGGCCGCCGCTTCACCGTCGCCGTGGTCGGCGCGTATTGCAGCAGCTGCATCAGATCGTTCTGATAGACGACCTTGCCCGGCGTCACGGCGATGTTCTCGCCGATCTTGAATGCGTCCATGTCGGTCATCTTGATCATCAGCCGGCCCTTGCCGCGCTCGAGATCCTCGAGCACGTGCTTCAGGCCGGTGACCAGGTTCTCGCCGCCGGTCTCGATAGTGGTGCGCAGCACCTCCGGGTTGGTCAGCAGGAAGTTGGAGGGCGCCATCGCGTCGACGAACTGGCGGGTGTAAAAATCGACCTTGCGCGCGGTCCTGTCGTCCAGCCCGTCGACCTCCTTGACCGTGCTTTGCAGCCAGCGCGCGGTGAGGAGATAGCTTTGCTTGATGAAATCGAACAGCGTGCCGTCGCTCCAGGCGGCGTCCTTGAAACGCCGGTCGCCGGGGGAGGGCTCGACCATCGGTTGCTCGGCCTTGCCGCTCCAGAAGCGCTCGGCGGTGCGCTGCCACAGCGCCAGATAATCCTGCCACAGCGACATCTGCGCCTGGATCAGCTTCTCGGGATTCGCCATCAGCCGGCTGGTCATGTCGAGAAAGGCGCCGGCGACGTTGAGCGGGTCGGCCATGCCGACGCCGTTGCCGGACTGCCGCGCCAGGAACTCCAGCACCAGGCGCTGGCTGCGCTCGGCGATCTCGGCGATATCCCGCGACCATTGCACCGGGTCGGGCAGCTTGATCTCGGGAGGCGTTGGCTCGGCCATGGTTCATTTCCTTGCGCCGCCCGCAGCACACGCAACCCGATTATTGATGACGGACGGGAGGCGATCTAATACACCAGCGGGCGGGGGTTTGCAGCGCTCTCTATCGGCAGCGCTCCATATAGGTTGACCCTTTCGTTTCGCCAGAGGAGAAGAGAGGGCTATGGCGTTCCTGAGGATGTCGGGCCGGCCAAAAAAAGCAAGTACCGCCCGAACCTTGGCCGTCCTGCTGGCGACTGCGTCCGGGCTTTGCGGCTGCTCGTGGAGCGATGCCAATCCGGTCGAGTGGTACCGCCATCTGAGCGGCGTCGACAAGAACGACGTTGCCGATAAGGGCCAGCGCAACGAGCTCAACCTCGAGGCCGGGGGCCAGGAGCCGTATCCCAATCTGGGAACGGTACCGCCCCCGCCCGAGCGGGCGATGAGCAGCGTCGATCTCGAGAAGCTGCAGCAGGGGCTGGCGGCCGACCGGAAGAACGCGGAATACAGCGACCAGGAGGTGCGCCAGGGGCACCAGGTGCCGCCGCTCCCCGGCACGGCGCCGGCGGCCGAGGCGGTGCTGGCGCAGAACGGCGCCGCGGCGCCGGGCCAAGCCCCTAGCCCCGCCGCGCCGGCCGCCTCGAGTCAGCCGGCGGCCGCACCCGGTCAGGCGGCCGCGCCAAGTCAGGCCGCGCCCGCCGGACAGGCCGCCGCTCCCGTCCACGGCACCCCCACCAAGGGATCGGCGGCACCGCCGCAGGAATCGTCGCTCGCCCCGCCCAGCGTCCGTAGCGTGCCGCAAGGCGAGATGCCGAGCGCCGCGCCGCCGCCCACCGGTGTGCAGCCGGCACGGCAGCAGGCGGCCCTGCCGGCCGCCGCGGCATCCTCCGCCAGGCCGCCGGCGCCGGCTTCGGCAGCGGCCGCGCCGCTGCTGACCGCCCCGCCGCCCGAGCCGGCGGTGGAACCCGCGGTGATGCGTGCGCCGCACCGCCATGGTACCGCGGTGACGCTCGAGGCGGCGCAGATCGGCTTTGCCGGCGGCGGCAAGACGCTCGGCGCGCAGGACAGCCAGCGCCTCGTCGAGGTGGCCCGACTGCAAAAGGAAGGCGGCGGCTCGCTGCGCGTCATCGCCTATAGCGGCGGTTCGGGCGCCGCTTCGGCCGAGGCGCAGCTCGACAGCTTCGGCGAAGCGCTGGATCGTGCCAATGTCATCGCCCAGGCGTTGACCAGGCTCGGGGTGCCGGCCGGCCGCATCACCGTCCAGGCCGCCCCCGAGCAGCTCGGCGGCGGCGTCGCCGCCGGGCAGGCGGTGATCCTGCTGGACTATTGATCCGACGGTGCGGCGCCGCCGACTGGCCGGCCGCCGGGAAAACGACGCTCGCAACTTGCCTGCCGGGGCGCTACAAGACCAGGTGACCGCTAGCGGCCGGAGGAGCCCGGAGCCACTCGTGAAACCGCCGTTGAGGATAGCCATCGCCGGCTTGGGCACGGTCGGCGCCGGAACGGTCAAGCTGTTGCAGCGGAACGCCGAACTTCTCGCCGCGCGTGCCGGCAGGCGGCTGGTCCTCGGCGCCGTGGCGGCACGCGACCGCAAGCGCGAGCGCGGCGTCGATCTCTCGGCGGTGCGCTGGGTCGAGGACGCGGCGGCGCTGGCTAGGGACCCCGAAATCGACGTGGTGGTCGAGCTGATCGGCGGCAGCGACGGCATCGCCCGGGAGGTGGTGGCGGGCGCGATCGCCGCCGGCAAGCACGTCGTCACCGCCAACAAGGCGCTGATCGCCCATCACGGCACCGAGCTCGCGCGCGCCGCCGAGGCGAACGGCGTGGCGCTGCTGTTCGAGGCAGCGGTAGCGGGCGGCATCCCGATCCTGAAGACGCTGCGCGAGGGGCTGGCAGCCAATCAGGTGACGCGCATCTACGGCATCCTCAACGGCACCTGCAACTATATCCTGACGGCGATGCGCGACACCGGGCGCGACTTCGCCGAAGTGCTGCGGGAGGCGCAGCAGCTGGGCTATGCCGAAGCCGATCCGAGCTTCGACATCGACGGCATCGACGCCGCGCACAAGCTCGCGGTGCTGGCCGCCGTCGCCTTCGGCAATGCCGTCGATTTCGCCGGCGTCCATGTCGAGGGCATCCGCCATGTCTCGGCGCTCGACATCGATTTCGCCGCCGAGCTGGGATATCGCATCAAGCTGCTGGGCATGGCGCGGCTCACCGAGCATGGGCTCGAGCAGCGCGTCCATGCCTGCATGGTGCCGCGCTCGACCCCGATCGCCCATGTCGAGGGCGTGTTCAACGGCATCGTTGTCGAAGGCGATTTCGTCGGCCGCGTCATGCTCGAGGGCCGCGGCGCCGGGGCGGAGCCGACCGCGTCGGCGGTGGTTGCGGACGTCCTCGACATCGCTCTCGGGCGCTGGTCGGCGAGCTTCGCGCTGCCGGCGAGCGCGCTGCCGATGCGGCCCGCCTCGCCGATGGCGCGCCACGTCGGCGCCTTCTATCTGCGCCTGATGGTGGTCGACCGTCCCGGCGTCATCGCCGACGTCGCCGCGGCGCTGCGCGACGAGCAGGTGTCGATGGAGCAGATGATCCAGCGTGGGCGCAGTCCGGGCGAAGCGGTTCCGGTGGTGCTGACCACGCACGAAACCGAGGAAGCGGCGATGCGGCGTGCCGTCGCCCGCATCGACAGGCTCGGCAGCGTGATCGAGCCGACGCGCATGATCCGGGTCGAAAACCTATAGCGGGAAGGGAGCCAACATGGCCGAAGGCGGAGCGATGGACCGCAACCTGGCGTTGGAGGCGGTGCGGGTCACGGAGGCGGCGGCGCTGTCGGCTTCGCGGCTGATGGGGCGCGGCGACGAGAAGGCCGCCGACCAGGCGGCGGTGGATGCCATGCGCACGGCGCTCAACGGCCTCGCCATCGACGGCACGGTAGTGATCGGCGAGGGCGAGCGCGACGAGGCACCGATGCTCTATATCGGCGAAAAGGTCGGCAGCGGCGGTCCGCGGATCGACATCGCGCTCGATCCGCTCGAAGGCACCACCATCACCGCCAAGGGCGGCGCCAACGCGCTCGCGGTCATCGCCATGGCCGAGGCCGGCGGCTTCCTCAACGCGCCCGACGTCTACATGGACAAGATCGCCATCGGCGGCGGGCTGGGCGAGGTGGTCGATCTCGACGAGCCGCCGGCGAAGAACCTGAAGAACCTGGCGCGGGCCAAGAAGGCCGAGGTCTCCGACCTCGTGGTCTGCATTCTCGACCGGCCGCGCCACAGCGAACTCATCGCCCGGGTGCGCGAAGCCGGCGCGCGCATCATGCTGATCTCCGACGGCGACGTCAGCGGCATCATCGCGACCGCGCGCCCGCAAAGCGGCGTCGACATCTACATGGGCTCCGGCGGCGCACCCGAAGGCGTGCTCGCTGCCGCCGCGCTGCGCTGCATCGGCGGCCACATGCAGGGCCGGCTGCTGTTCCGCAACGACGACGAGCGCGGCCGCGCCCAGCGTCTCGGCGTCAAGGATTTCAACCGCAAGTACCAGCTCCTCGACCTCGCCCGGGGCGACGTCATGTTCGCCGCCACCGGCGTCACCACCGGCACCATGCTGCAGGGCGTCCGCCGCTTCGCCGGCGGCGCGGTGACGCATTCCATGGTGATGCGCTCCAAGACCGGCACCGTGCGCGTGATCGAAGCGCAGCACAATTTCGAGCGCAAGGCGCTGCTCGACGTCCCCCGCTGAGCGGACATTCGAGGCCATTGACGCGACTCGGCGCCGGCCGCGATGCTGGCGGCCATGCCTGATGGTTCCGCGGCCTTTCTCGGCGTCGAGCGCTCGCTCCTGGGCAAGCGCTGGCGCCAGCGCGCCGCGGACGACCGCGCCGGGCTGACGCTGGCGCAGCGGCTCGACCTGCCGGAGATCGTCGGCCGGCTGCTCGCCGCCCGCGGCGTCGAGGCCGATGCCGCCGAACGCTTCCTGGCGCCGACCCTGCGCGACTTCCTGCCGGATCCCTCGCTGCTCAAGGACATGGACGTGGCGGTGGCGCGGCTGGTGCGGGCGGTCACCGGCGGCGAGCTCATCGCCGTGTTCGGCGACTACGACGTCGACGGCGCCACCTCGGCGGCGCTCCTCCAGCGCTTCCTTGCCGCCGTCGGCGGTCGCGTTCGGCTCTACATTCCGGACCGGCAGCGCGAGGGCTACGGGCCCAATGCGCCGGCGTTGCTGCGGCTGCGCGCGGAAGGTGCAGGCGTGGCGATCACCGTCGATTGCGGCACCAGCGCGCATGCGCCGCTCGCCGCCGCCGCCGCGGCCGGGCTCGACGTCATCGTTGTCGATCACCATGTCGCCGAGCCGGCGCTGCCGCCGGCGCTGGCGGTGATCAATCCCAACCGCCTCGACGAGAGCGGCGCGCACGGCATGCTGGCCGCGGTCGGCGTGACCTTCCTGCTGCTCGTCGGCCTCAATCGCGGCCTGCGCCAGGCCGGCTGGTACGCCGAGCGGACGCCGCCGGACCTGGTGCAGTGGCTCGATCTGGTGGCGCTGGGGACGATCTGCGACGTGGTGCCGCTCACCGGCCTCAACCGCGCGCTGGTGGCCCAGGGGCTGAAGGTGATGCAGCGCCGCGGCAATCCCGGGCTCGCCGCGCTCGCCGACGCGGCCGCGCTCGGCGAGCGGCTGGATGCCTATCACGCGGGCTACATCCTGGGGCCGCGGGTCAATGCCGGCGGCCGGGTCGGCCAGGCGGATCTCGGCGCGCGCCTCCTGGCGAGCGATGATCCGATCGAGGCGCGCGGGCTGGCGCAGCAGCTCGACGCGCTCAACGCCGAGCGGCGCGAGATCGAGGCGCGGGTGCTGACGCAGGCGATCGACCAGGTCGAAAGCGGCGACCGCACCGCGCCGCTGGTCTTTGCCGCCGGCGAGGGCTGGCATCCCGGGGTGATCGGCATCGTCGCCAGCCGGTTGAAGGAGCGCTACAACCGCCCGGCCTGCGTCGTCGCGGTGGCCGACGGCATCGGCAAGGGCTCCGGCCGCTCGCTGCCGGGCTTCGCGCTGGGCCCGGCCGTCATCGCCGCGCGCCAGGCCGGGCTGCTGCTGAACGGCGGCGGCCATGCCATGGCGGCCGGGTTCACCGTCGCTTCCGCCGGCCTCGGGGCGCTGCGCGATTTTCTCGCCGAGCGCGCCGCGGCGGCGCTTGGCGCCGGCGCGCTCGCGGCGGAGCTGGGGGTCGACGGCATGCTCGCTTCCGGCGCGGCGACGCCGGATCTGGTGCGGCTGGTCGAGCGGCTGGGCCCCTTCGGCACCGGCAACGCCGAACCGCGCTTCGCACTGGCCAATCAGCGCATCCTGCGCGCCGACATCGTCGGCGGCCAGCATGTGCGCTGCATCCTGGGCGACGGCGCTGGCAGCGGCCGGATCAAGGCGATCGCCTTCCGCTGCCTGGAGAGCGAGCTCGGCCCGGCGCTGCTGCACGGCCAGGGCAGCGGCTTTCATGTCGCCGGGCATCTCCGCGCCGACAACTGGCAGGGGCGCGACGAGGCGCAGCTCATCCTCGACGACGCGGCGCGCGCCAGCGGTTGAGCGCGTCCGACCCTCGCGCGCCTGTTTGACGCAGAGCCCTCGCCGGAACTGAAATCGCCCGCCGATCGTTTCGCTTCCCGGCGAATCACGGCAGGTGGCATCAGCGATCATGTTCATCGACGCGCGGACCTTGGCCGAGGCGGCCACGATCGAGGCCGACATCTGCATCATCGGCGCCGGCGCCGCCGGCATCACCATGGCGCGCGAACTCGCCGGCAGCGGGCGGCGCGTCGCCGTGTTCGAGAGCGGCGGCTTCGACTTCGAGCAGCCCACCCAGCAGCTCTACGATGGCGCGGTGACAGGACAGCCCATGCCGCCGCTGGTCGTCGAGCGGCTGCGCTATCTCGGCGGCAGCACCAACCACTGGTCGGGCGGCTGCCGTCCGTTCGACGCCGAGGATATGGCGGTGCGCAGCTATATACCGGACAGCGGCTGGCCGATCGGCGTCGCCGACCTCGACCCGTTCTATCGGCGGGCGCAGGCGATCTGCCAGCTCGGCCCCTACACCTATGCGCCGCGCGACTGGGCCGAGGGGGCGGCGCAGCCGCTCGACCTCGGCGCCGATGCGGCGCTGCGCACCGGCATTTTTCAATATAGCCCGCCGACGCGCTTCGGCGAGGTCTACCGCGCCGATCTCGAGCGGGCCGAGGGCGTTGGCGTCTATCTCCACGCCAACACCGTCGGCATCGAGACCGATGACAGCGCCGGGACGGTCACCGGGCTGCGGCTCGCCTGCCTGGACGGGCACCGCTTCCACGCGGTCGCCAAGGCCTATGTCCTGGCCACCGGCGGCATCGAGAACCCGCGCCTGCTGCTCAACGCCGACAAGGTGCAGAAGGCGGGTCTGGGCAACGGCCACGATCTGGTGGGCCGCTATTTCATGGATCATCCCTACGTCTCGGGCGCGGCCACCGTGATGCTCGCCGGCGCGGCGCCGAGCCTCGATTTCTACCAGCAGCGGCAGGTGCGCGGCATTCCGGTGGGCGCCTATTTCGGCGCCACGCCGGCCGCGGCGCAGGCGGAAGGCCTGCCCGGCTTCTGCATCGGCCTGGTGCCGCAAACCATGGCCGAGCAGGGCACCGGACGGGATTCGCTGAAGACCATCGTCGCCGACATCAAGTCCGGCCACTGGCCGGATCATCTCGCCTATCACCTGGGGCAGATCCTGAACAGCGCCGAATGGCGGGCGGAGACGACCTATTATCGCTGGACGCATGCCAAGCCGACCGTGCTCTCGACCGACTACATCTGCGAATGCCCGCCCGACCGCGACAGCCGGGTCACGCTCGGCGACGATGTCGACGCGCTGGGCATGCGCCGCGTCAAGGTCGACTGGCGGCTGCCGGCGGATTTCGAGCGCACCATGGGACGCGCCCACGAATTGCTGGCGCAGGAGCTCGGCCGGCTGGGCATCGGCCGGCTGCGCATGAACACCCGCGAGACCGGCCACGACGCCATGGCTGCCATTGCCAACGGCTTTCACCACATGGGCACGACGCGCATGCATCGCGACCCGCGCCACGGCGTGGTCGACGCCGATTGCCGGGTGCACGGCATGGCCAACCTCTTCATCGCCGGCAGCTCGGTGTTTCCGACCTACAGCTTCGACAATCCGACCATGACGATCGTCGCGCTGGCGCTGCGCCTGTCGGATCACCTGAAGTCGACGGTGCTTTCCGCGCTCGATCTCCCCGGAGGATCGCGATGAGGTTTTCGCGCCGCCTGCTGCTCGCCGCCGCCACCGGCCTGCCCCTGCTGGCCGCGCCCGGCCGGGCGGCGCCGCCGCCCGAGGCCGTCGGCCGGCTGAGGCGCCTGGCGCGCCCGGCGCCGAGCGCCCGCGCCCTCGGCCTTGCCTATCTCGCGCGCCGGCCGGACGAGGCCGGTCCGGCGCGTCTGGCCGCGCTGGTGCTGGCGGCGCTCGGCCTCGGCGAGGCCGATCTCGCCGCGTTCGACGACCGGAGCCTGGCGGCGCTGCTGGCCGACCGCATCCGCGCCGATTTCGCCGCCGGGCGGATGGAGAGCGCCGGCGGCTGGATGCTGGCGCGCACCGAGGCGAGGCTGCTGGCGCTCGCCGTCTGACGCGCCCTCCAAGGCGAGCATCCCGCCCGGATTCGTACCGCGGCAGCAACCTGTTAACCATTTCCTGGCAGCCTCGGACAGGCGTCGTGCGCCGCTCGCGCGGGACGCAAGAGGTTGCGCCGGGACATGGCCTTGGCTCTCTATCCCATCATCGACTGGTTCATCCCGGAGCAGCTGCATCGGCGCCGCAACGTGCTGGAGGGCGCGCGCCTCTTCGTCCTCACGCACTTTTCCGGCGCGCCGCTGGCGCTGGTCGTGCTCTGCTCGCTCTACGCCGTCGATCCCGCCGGCGGCCGGCGATACTCGGTGGTCGTCGCCGGCATCGCCTCGTTCCTGGCCTATCCCTTGCTGCTGCGCATCACCGGCTGGTTCGATCTGCTTACCTTCGTCTCGCTGGAGCAACTCGGCCTGCTGACGCTCTATGGCGCCTACGAATATGGCGGTCCGGCCTCGCCGTTCCTGCCCTGGGTGATCGCCATTCCGGTGATCCTCCTCAACCATCTTGGCTCGCGCCGGCAGTATCGCGTGCTGGTCTTCGTGGCGCTGGCAGCGCATCTGCTGGCGTTCTACGCGCTCTATCGCGGCGGCTCGGGCTTTCCCGCGCCTGTCTCGGCCGATGCCTTGACCGCCGTCGACCTGCTGTCGCTGTTCTGCGCCGCGGTCTTCGTCGCCACCACCTCGCTCTATCACAGCAGCATCATCGGCCTGCAGCAGACGGAACTCGGACACGAGGTGCGCGCGCGGCGCCTCACCGAGGTGCAGCTGCGCGAGGCGAAGGAGGAAGCCGAGCGCGCCAGCCGCGCCAAAAGCGAATTCCTCGCCAAGATGAGCCACGAGCTGCGCACGCCGCTCAACGCCATCATCGGCTTCTCGCAGGTTATCGCCAGCCAGCTGCTGGGGCCGGTGGGGCTGGCGCGCTACGTCGAATATGGCGGCGACATCGAGCGCAGCGGCCATCACCTGCTGCAGATCATCGGCGACATCCTCGACCTCGCCAAGATCGAGACCGGCAAGTTCGTGCTGCACGAGAGCGATTTCGACCTGGTCGCGGTGGTGCACGAGGCGATCGACCTGCTGCGTCCGCTCGCCGAGACGCGCGGCGTGCCGATCCTGTTCGATCCGCCGGACGCGATCGTGCTGCGCGGCGACGAGCTGCGCGTGAAGCAGATCCTGCTCAATCTGCTGTCGAACGCCGCCAAATTCACCGAGCGCGGCGGCGTCATCCGGCTTGCCGCCGGCCGCGAGCCCGGCGCCGGCGTGCGGCTTACGGTGAGCGACACCGGCATCGGCATCCCCGCCGGCGATGTCGAGCGGGTGCTGCAACCCTTCGAGCAGGTCGGCGAGGCCGTCACCAGCAACGGCGGCGGCACCGGGCTGGGACTGCCGCTGTCGCGCGAGCTCGTGGTGCTGCATGGCGGGACGCTGTCGCTGGCGAGCGAGCGCGGCCGCGGCACGGTCGTCACCGTCACCTTTCCGGAGACGCGCATGGCAAAGCGCGAGGCCGCCGTTGCGGAGCTGCGCGCGGTCCTTTGAGCATAGAGCGCGGGTTGCCGCAACCGCTGCCGGCGCCCGATGCCGCGCTTCGCGTTGAAACCATTGGTTAACCACGCGCGGGGATAATCGCCTCAACGACAAGAGAGGGGCGTTGGGCATGCTGCCCGAGAGCGAAACCGGCGTCACCGCCACAGGCGGCAGCCGGGCGAAGACGGCGCGGCCGCGCCGCGGGGCGCGGGCCCGCCCGGCCCGGGCCGCCCCGGACGATCCGCCGGTCGCCCGCATCCTGCAGCTCGTTGCGGCGATGAAAGCCGAGCACGACGGTGCCGGCATGCCGGTACCGGCCGCGGAGGCCGGCGAGCGGGTCAAGCTGATGGGCTGGCTGCGGCGCATTCTCGACACGCGGGCGCAGGAGCGCCAGGCCTGGGAAGAGCAGGTGAGGGGGCTGGAAGCCCGCTTCGCCGCCGCCGAGGCCGCCGCGCGGGCGGCGCAGGAAGCGGTCGAGCAGGCCGATCTGCAGCATCACCGCCTGGTCGCCGACCTCAAGCTGATGCACGAGCACCAGCGATCGATCTGGGGGCTCGAGCGGCGTCGGCTGGAGATCACCATCGACGGACTGCAGCGCGACCGGCGCAACACGCTGGTCCGCCGCGCCGCGCGCCTGGCACGGCCGGCCGTGGCCGCGGCCCTGCTGCTGGTGTCGCTGGCGGCGCTGGCGCTGTCGGCGGACAGCACCGCGGCGGCAGGCGCAACGCTGCTCGACGGCAACGAGTACGCCCCGTCCGTGGTGATCGCCTTCGACTGACGCGCGGCCGGCGCGCGCCCACGTCGTCAGCGCCTCGGCCGCTGGGCGCGACATCATCGCGGAGACCGCGCTCAAGGCGCCGCCCGCTGCTTGCGGCGACCAAAAAAGCGACGCCCCTGCCCAATCGGCGGGCGGGACACCGGCCGGGAGCGCCGCCGCGGCGGCGGGTCGCGTGGCGCAAAAAATGCAGCAGGAGGGAGAGAAGCCGGTACCGTCCGGCGCTACCCGTCCGTCCGGCGCCTGCGGGCGCGGCGCGGCGGATGCGCGCGCAGCGAGGGATCAATGGATCAATCAGCCGTGTCTTCACCCGCCGGCCGCGCGCGCAGCGCCGGCGCGCCCCGGCGCTGCCAGGTGTTTCGCGTGCCGACCGCGCATCCCGGCGATGTCGGCGGTCTGCTCGCGCTGATCGGGTCGGGCGCAGTCGCGGCACCGGAAATTCGCGCCATCCTCGGCAAGACTGAAGGCAATGGCGGGGTCAATGACTTCACGCGACCCTTCGCGGTGGCCGCGCTGCAGAACGCGCTGGCGGGTCCGCTCGGCTGCTGGCCGGCGGAGGTCGCGCGGCGTGTCGCCATGGTGATGTCCGGGGGGACGGAGGGCGGGCTCTCGCCTCATCTCCTGGTATTCGCGGCGGGGCCCGCCCCCGACCGCCCGGCGGCCGGCAAAGGGCTTGCCATCGGCACGACCTTTACCCGCGTCTTCCTGCCGGAAGAGCTGGGCCGGCTGGCCCAGATCGAGGCCACCGCCGCGGCGGTCCGGCGCGCGATGGCGGAGGCCGAGATCGCCGGCCCCGAGGACGTGCATTACGTGCAGGTCAAATGCCCGCTTCTGACCAGCGAGGCAGCGGCGGCCGCGGCCGCGCGCGGACGGCCGGCGGTGACCGACAGCACCTACAAATCGATGGCCTATTCGCGCGGCGCCTCCGCGCTGGGCGTGGCGCTGGCGCTGGGCGAAGTGCCGCGCGACGCGCTCGACGACGACGCGGTCTGCCGGCGGCTCGATCTCTGGTCGGGATGCGCCAGCACCTCGGCGGGCATCGAGCTGATGCACAACGAGGTCATCGTCCTCGGCAACAGCGAGCGCTGGGCGAGCGAGCAGGTGATCGCGCATCGCGTGATGCGCGACGCGATCGATCTGCCCGCGGCGCTGGCGGCGCTGGCGGATGTCGGGCTCGAGCCCCGCGGACAGCTCGACGACGCGGCGCGCGCACGCCTCGTCGCGGTGCTGGCCAAGGCCGACCCCGCCAGCTCCGGCCGGATTCGCGGCGCGCGTCACATCATGCTCGAGGACACCGACATCAGCGCGACGCGGCACGCCCGCGCGCTGGTCGGCGGCGTGCTGGCGGGGATCATCGGGCGCACCGATCTCTTCGTCTCCGGCGGCGCCGAGCATCAGGGACCGGATGGCGGCGGCCCGGTCGCCGTCATCGCCCGGCGGCCGCAGCATCCGGATCCGCGGTAGCGTGCCGAATCCAAGTTGCAGGGGCAACCGCTGTCGCCGGTTGGCGACGACGCTGCGCGTCGCGCCGGGCCCCTCGAAAGGGCAATAAGGGAGAGGCGGATTTGGCGCTACCATCGAGCCGCATGATGACAAGCCGGGTGAGGCATCGGGGGCGCTCGTCCCTAGGAAGGCACCTGCCATGAAGGGGCCGAAGGCGGCGCAGCTGCTGCGCGAACGGGCGGCGGCGATCCGCAAGCTGGTGCGCGAGCAGATGAGCGAGGACGAGCCGACGCTGGCCGACAACCTGTCGCAGGTCGCCGACGACCTCGAGGAACGGGCCAAGCGCCTGGAGCGCGTCGGCGAAGGCTGACGATCGCTTTCGGCGATTTCGGCGCTGCTCCGGCGCGCGGCGATTGTGCTTTCGGGCAAGCTGCGATCTTTGTTGCCTGAACCGCCCCGGCCGGAGCGCTCCCTTTGAACTTTGGAAGGAAGCCGGCGTTCCCCCGGGGCCCCTTAAGAGGCGTTGGAGGGGAGGCGTGGAGTTGCTACATGCCAAAAAATACCATGCTCCGGGGTTGCCGGCAGGCCGTGCAGCACCCGAGGAGGAGGATGGAGGTCACGGCGCCGGCGACCCATCCGGCGCGGGTCAGGAGGATGATGTCGGGCGCTCTGCGACGGACGCGCCTGCGGAAAGCGAGCGCGGCGTGAGCATTGGAGAAAAGGCCGGCGCCACCCTGGCCCGTGCGGCGCGTCAGGCGCCGGTGCTGGGCAAGGATCAGGCGCTGTCGCACGACGCGGACGAGCTGCGCCACACGCTGCGCGATCTGCTGGCGGTGTCGACGCTGCCCGCGATCTGGACGGGCCATGACGCGCGCCAGGTGGCCGAGAGCGTCACCGAGGTCCTGGTCGGCATGCTCGGCCTCGATTTCGCCTATCTCTGGCTGCGGCTTCCCGGCGACGCGGCGGCGATCGACGCGGCGCGCGCGGCGACCGTCGCCGGCGCCGAGGCGACGCCGGTGCTGCGCCAGGCGCTTGCCGACCGCCTCGGCAAGCCGCCGCCCGGAGAGACGGTGCTGATCGCCGATCCCTTCGGCAACGGCCGGCTGCGCGTCCTCTTCGCGCCGGTCGGCAGCGATGCCCCGTCGCTGCTGGCGGCCGGCTCGCGCCAGCCCGACTTTCCCAGCACGGCGCAGCGCCTGCTGATCGGCGTCTGCGCCAGCCAGGCGTCGATCGCCATCGGCCGCTGGCGGGCCGAGCAGGAGCTGTACCGCCTCAACGAGACGCTGGAGCAGCGCGTCGCCGCCGAGATCAAGGCGCGGCTCACCGCCGAGGAAGCCTTCCGTCACGCGCAGAAGATGGAGGCGATCGGCCAGCTCACCGGCGGCATCGCCCACGATTTCAACAACATCCTCACCGCCATCTTCGGCAGCCTGGAGATGGTGCTGGGCAGCGACGAACCCGACGAGCGGACGCGGCGGATGGTGACCACCGCCTTGCGCTCGGCCGGGCGCGGCGCCCGGCTGACGCAGCAGCTTCTGGCCTTCTCGCGCCGCCAGGTGCTGCAGCCCAAGCGCGTCAACCTCAACGAGCTGCTGGCGGAGATGCGCGTGCTGATCCAGCGCGCGGTCGGCGAGGCGGTCGAGATCGCGCTGGCCTTCGCCCCGGATCTCCCGTCCTGCGTCATCGACCCCGCGCAGTTCGAGACCGCGGTGCTCAACCTCGTCATCAACGCGCGCGACGCCATGCCGAACGGCGGCAGGCTGCGCATCGCCACGCGCAAGGTGGCGATCTCCGCCGATACCGGCGAGCTGACCCGCGGCGACTACGTGCTGCTCTCGGTGGCCGACGACGGCAGCGGCATGGCGCCCGAGGTGCAGGCCCGCGCCTTCGAGCCGTTCTTCACCACCAAGGAGGTCGGCAAGGGCTCCGGCCTCGGCCTCTCGATGGTCTATGGCTTCGCCCGCCAATCCTCCGGCACCGCCGCGATCGACAGCGCGCCGCATGGCGGCACCAGCGTGCTGCTCTACCTGCCGGCGTCCGACGGGCCGGCCGAGCATCTCGATCACGAGCGCGGCGGCGCCGTGGTGTCCAGCGGCTCCGGCACCATCCTGCTGGTCGAGGACAATGACGAGGTGCGCTCGGCGACCTCGGAAGTGCTGGCGGCGCTGGGATATCAGGTGGTCGCCGCCGCCGACGGCCGCGCCGCGCTCGACATCATGCGGCGGCGGCGCGGCATCGACCTGGTGCTCACCGATCTCATCATGCCGCGCGGCATGAGCGGCATCGACCTCGTCCGCGCGGTGCGGCACATCAGCGCCGAGCTGCCGGTGCTGCTGATGTCGGGCTATTCGCCGGCACTCTCCGCCGAGATCGGCGACGAGCTGCATTGCGCCTTCATCGCCAAGCCGTTCCGCCCGGCCGAGCTGGGCAAGGCGATCAACGACCTGAGGCGCGCGGTGGCGGCGCCGCGGCTGTCGAGCGCGGGAAAGTAGCCGCGTCGTCGGGCCGGCCGAGGCGGGCGAGGAGGGCGGCGCCGAGCCACAGGGTGGAGAGCCACCAGGCCTGCCAGGCGCCGAAGCTGAGCAGCGCCACGGTGAGCGCCGCGGCGGCGTAGCCCAGGGCGAGCGCCCGCGGCCAGCGCGGCGCCCGGCCGCCGGCAAGACGTTCCAGTACCAGGACGAGCAGCGCCAGCCCGAGCAGCGCGCCGGGCAGGCCGAGCTCGAGGCGCCATTGCAGCGCGGCGTCATGCGGATGGAGCGGCAGCGCCTGGGCCTCGGGGCCGATCGCGATCTCGGGAAACAGCCGGTGCACCGGCGTCTGCCCGCCGGGGAGCGCGCGCGCGGCGTCCATGCCCCAGCCGAGGAGCGGGCGCCGGGCGATCGCGTCGCCGGTGAAGCGCCAGATGGCGAGGCGGTGGATGGCCGATCCCGGCAGCTCCGGCAGGCGGCGCTGGATCGCGGCGATGCCGGCGCCGCCGGGCGCCGCCAGCGGCAGGACGAAGGCGCCCAGTACGACACCGGCCAGCAGCAGGCGCGCGACCAGCCGCGGCAGACGCGCGGCGAGCAGGGTCGCGGACACGGCCAGGACGACGGCGAGCTTGCAGGTATGGCTCGCCCAGGCGAAGACCGGCAGCGCGATGGCGACCGCCAGCACGGCGAGGCCGAGCCAGCGCCGCCGCGCCGCCAGCAGCGCGGCCGCCGGCCAGGCCAGCAGCAGCAGCACGGTGACGCCGCGATCGTAGCGCGCCGGCGGCACGAATTGCGCGGCCGGGATGCGGTCGATCGCGCGCACCAGCAGGTCGTCGTCCCAGCGGTCGAGCAGCAGCAGCAGCACGGCGACGGCGATGCCGGCGAGGAGAGCGCGGCCGGTGCGCGCGGCGTCCTCGTCGCCGAGCGCCGCGGCGGTGCCCAGGACCAGCAGCCCGGCGGCCGAGAGGGCGAGAAAGCGCAGGGCCTCGAACAGGCTGTGCGGCGGCACCGGCGACCACAGCGCGGTGATCGCCGCCCAGAGCGAGAGCAGCGCGAGCAGGGCGAAGAGCCCGCCCTGGGCGCGCATCTCGGCCCAGGCCGCGCCCGGACGGGCGGCGAGCAGCACCGCGGCGAGCAGCGCCAGCAGCGGCGCCAGCGCCAGCGGCGCGAACACGGCGAGCGGCGCCGCCGCCAGCGCTGCGAGCGACAGCGCGGCGCCTGGCAGCCTGGGCGTCGGGAGCGGCGTGTCGCGCGCGGCGAGCGGGGAAGGGGTCATGCGCGGCCGGTTCATACCGCGCCCGGCGGCTTTGTGCTACGGTCGCGCCGCAACGGGGTCGAGGCGATGTGCGGCATCACCGGGTTTCTCGAGGCGCGGCCGCGGCCGCTGGCGGCGCAGGAGGCGATCGCCGCCGCCATGGCCGCCGCGATCGCCCATCGCGGCCCCGACGACAGCGGCGTCTGGGCCGAGGCCGAGGCGGGCATCGCGCTCGGCCATCGCCGCCTCGCCATCATCGATCTCAGCCCGGCCGGGCATCAGCCGATGCTCACCGCCGACGGCCGCTACGTCGTGAGCTTCAACGGCGAGATCTACAATTACCCCGAGCTTGCCGCGCGGCTGCGCCAGGAAGGGGCGGCGCTGCGCGGCCATTCCGACACCGAGGTGCTGATCGAAGGCATCGCGCGCTGGGGCGTCGCCGAGACGCTCCGGCATTGCGAGGGCATGTTCGCGCTGGCGCTGTGGGACCGGCAGGCGCGGCGGCTGACGCTGGCGCGCGACCGGCTCGGCATCAAGCCGCTCTATTGGAGCCGGCAGGGCGGCCTCTTCCTCTTCGCCTCGGAGCTGAAGGCGCTGCACCGCCATCCCGATTGGCGGCCGGCCATCGACCGCGACGCGCTGGCGGCATATCTGCGCCTGGGCTATGTGCCGGCGCCGGCGGCGATCTATCGCGACACGCACAAGCTGCCGCCGGGCACGATGCTGACGGTGACGCGGCAGGGCGTGGCGGAGATTGCCGCCTATTGGCGGCTCGCCGAGGTGGCGCAGGCGGGCATCGCCGCGCCGGAGAGCGGCGGCGAGGCGAAGCAGCTTGCCGCGCTGGACGGCGTGCTGCGCCGCGCGGTGCGCAACGAGATGGTGTCGGACGTGCCGCTCGGCGCCTTTCTCTCGGGCGGCGTCGACAGCTCGCTGGTGGTGGCGCTGATGCAGGCCGAGAGCGCGCGGCCGGTGCGCAGCTTCACCATTGGCTTCGCGGCCGCGGGCTATGACGAGGCGCAGCATGCCAAGCGCGTCGCGGCGCATCTCGGCACCGAGCATACCGAGCTCTACGTCGACGACGAGACCGCGCGCCGGCTGATCCCGCATCTGCCGGTGTGGTACGACGAGCCCTTCGCCGATTCCTCGCAGATCCCGACGCGGCTGATCTCGGAGCTGGCGCGCCGGCAGGTCACGGTGGCGCTGTCCGGCGACGGCGGCGACGAGCTCTTCGCCGGCTACGAGCGGCATCGCATGGCGGCGCGGCTCGGCCGGTGGCAGGCGCTGCTGCCGGGAGGGCTGCGCCGCGCCGCCGGCGGCATGCTGGCGGCGCTGCCGCCGGCGGCGGTGAGCGGCGCCGCGGCGCTGCTGCCGGAGCGGCTGCGGCCGTCGCTGCCCGAGCAGAAGGCGCAGAAGCTCGCCGCGGCGCTGGGCGCGGCCGACGGCGCGGCGCTCTATCGCAGCATCGTCTCGCTGTGGCCGGAGCCGGGGCGGCTGGTGCCGGGAGCGGCGGAGGCGGACGGGCTCGCCGAAGGCCTCGCCGCGGCGGCGGCCGTGGCCGGCCCGGTCGAGCGCATGATGCTGGCCGATGCGCTGACCTACCTGCCGGACGACATCCTGACCAAGGTCGATCGCGCCAGCATGTCGGTGGGGCTCGAGGTGCGGGTGCCGCTGCTCAACCATCGCGTGGTCGAGGCCGCCTGGCGCCTGCCGCCGGACCTCAAGCTGCGCCACGGCACCAGCAAATGGGCGCTGCGCCAGATCCTCTACCGGCATGTGCCCAAGGCGCTGATCGAGCGGCCGAAGCACGGCTTCAGCGTGCCGCTGGCCGCCTGGCTGCGCGGGCCGCTCCGGGGCTGGGCCGAGGATCTGCTGTCGCCGGCGACGCTCAAGGGCACCGGCTGGCTCGAGCCGGCGCCGATCGTCGCGCGCTGGCGCGAGCACTGCGCCGGGCGCAAGGACTGGAGCCAGAGCCTCTGGGCGGTGCTGATGCTGGAGACCTGGCTGGCGCAGCAGGGCGCGCAGCAGGCGCCGGCGGCGGCGGCGAGCGCGAGGTGAGAGGGGACGCCGGATCGACAACCTTGCGCCGACCGCTCGCTGGCGCTCGCGCGCGGGATGAGGAAATGTTCTTTGCGCCACCAGGAATCTTCAGGAATCTTCCTCATCCTGAGCTTGGCCCTATCGAAGCTCGCGGGACGGGAGCGCAGCCTATTATCCTATTAATTTATGTTGAATTATTATTTCTCCACAAATCATTTGCGCCGGCCGTGGAGCTTTTCTATGGTCGGGCGCTCGACGATCTGAGGGGCGTCGCTTTCCCCCTGCCTGAGTGAAGGACTTTCCGCTTTGGACCGTCTCGACGATCTCGAAGCTCAATCCATCTTCATCCTGCGCGAGGCCGTGAACCGGCTGACGCCGCTCGGCATGCTGTGGTCCATCGGCAAGGACTCCAACGTGCTGCTGTGGCTGGCGCGCAAGGCGTTCTTCGGCCGCGTGCCGTTTCCGGTGATCCTGCTCGACACCGGCAACGAGTTCCCCGAGGTCTATGCCTTCCGCGACCGCATCATCAAGGAATGGGGGCTGAGCTACATCGACGCCCAGTGCCCCGGCGTCGAGGAAACCGATCCCTCGCTGCCGCCGAAATCGCGCGCCGCGGCGAGGAAGACGCTGGGCCTCAAGCGCGTCATCGCCAGCCGCGGCTTCCGCGGCGTGATGCTGGGCATCCGGCGCGACGAGCAGGCGATCCGCGGCAAGGAGCGGGTGATGAGCCCGCGCGACGCTTCGGGCGGCTGGGACTTCAAGCACCAGCCGGCGGAGTTCTGGGACCAGTACAACGCCGAGCCGCCGGCGGGCGGCCATATCCGCGTCCATCCGCTGCTCGCCTGGACCGAGCTCGACGTCTGGCGCTACATCGAGCGCGAAGGCATGCCGGTGGTGCCGCTCTATTTCGCGCGCGACGGAAAGCGCTTCCGCTCGCTGGGCGAGAAGGACATCACCTTCCCCATCGCATCGACCGCGGCGAGCATCGCCGAGATCATCGCCGAGCTCGAGGCCTCGCGCGAGCCCGAGCGCGCCGGCCGCGCCATGGATCACGAAAGCGAGGACGCCTTCGAGCGCCTGCGCGCACAGGGTTACATGTGATGTCCGCCGTCCCGTTGAAGCTCGTCGTGGTCGGCCATGTCGACCACGGCAAATCCACCCTGATCGGCCGGCTGCTGCACGAGGCCGGCGCGCTGCCCCGCGGCAAGGTCGAGGAATTGCAGAGGGTGAGCGAGCGCCGCGGCGTGCCGCTCGAATGGTCCTTCACCCTGGATTCGCTGCAGGCCGAGCGCGACCAGGCGGTCACCATCGACACCACGCGCTTCTGGCTGAAGCTCGCCGGGCGCGACCTCGTCATCATCGACGCGCCGGGCCATCGCGAGTTCCTCGCCAACATGGTGAGTGGCGCCGCCGGCGCCGATGCCGCCGTGCTGGTGATCGACGCCGTCGAGGGGCTTCAGGACCAGACCCGGCGCCACGCCTACCTGCTGCGCCTGCTCGGACTGGAGCAGGTCGCTGTCGTCGTCAACAAGCTCGACCTCGTCGAGTTTTCCGAGGCGCGCTTCCGCGCGCTCGAAGCGGAGGCGCGCGCCTTCCTCGCCGAGCTCGGGCTGGCGCCGCGGGTGGTGCTGCCGCTGTCGGCGCGGCATGGCGACAACCTCGCCCGCGCCAGCGCCAACCTCGCCTGGCATCAGGGGCCGACGCTGGTCGAGGCTTTGGTCGCCTTCGGCGCCGCCGCGCCGGCGGAGGAGGCGCCGCTGCGCCTGCCGATCCAGGATATCTATCGCCAGGAGGATCAGCGCATCCTGGTCGGCCGCATCGAGACCGGAAGGCTGCGCCGGGGCGACACGCTGCTGTTCTCGCCCTCCAACAAGCTGGCGCGGGTGAAGCGGATCGAGGCCTGGCCGGGCCCGGCGCCCGAATCGTCCGGCGCGGGCCGCTCGGTCGGCATCACCCTCGACCGGCCGCTCTTCCTCGAGCGCGGCGAGGTCGCGAGCCATGCCGAGAACGCGCCGCTGATCGCCAACCGCTTCGGCGCCAGCCTGTTCTGGCTGGGCGCCGAGCCGCTGACGCCGGGGCGCGAGTATCGCCTGCGCCTCGGCATGGCCGAGGTGCCGGTGACGGTCGAGCGCATCGAGCGCGTCATCGACACCGACAGCCTGGCGCCGCTCGCCGCCGCGGCGGTGCAGCGCGACCAGGTGGCCGAGGTGACGCTGCGCAGCCCGGCGCTGCTGGCGCTCGACGACCACGCCAGGCTGCCGCGGAGCGGCCGCTTCGTGCTGCGCGACAAGGGCGTCACCGTGGGCGGCGGGCTGGTGCTGCTGCGCGGCATCGAGGATCAGCGCCGCAGCGCCAACGGCAAGGAAGACAACCTCACCCTGGTCGCGCACAAGGTGACGCAGGACGCGCGTGCGGCGCGCTTCGGCCACAAGGGCGGCGTGATCTGGTTCACCGGTCTGTCCGGCGCCGGCAAGTCGACGCTCGCCATGGCGGTGGAACAGCATCTCTTCCGCAAGGGCTATGCCGTCTACGTGCTGGACGGCGACAATGTCCGGAGCGGCCTCAACGCCAATCTCGGATTCTCGCCCGAGGACCGCGTCGAGAACATCCGCCGCGTCGGCGAGGTGGCGGCGCTGTTCGCCGATGCCGGCTTCCTGTGCATCACCGCCTTCATCTCGCCCTATCGCGCCGACCGCGCGCGGGCGCGCGCCGCGACGCCGCCGGGGGGATTCCACGAGGTCTACGTCAGCGCCGACCTCGCGACCTGCGAGGCGCGCGATCCGAAGGGGCTCTACCGCCGGGCGCGCAAGGGTGAGATCGGCGAGTTCACCGGCGTCTCCGCGCCCTACGAGCCGCCGCTGGCGCCGTCGCTGGTGGTGGACACCGGCGCGGCGCCGCTCGAGGCCTGCATCGAGCAGATCCTGGAATACGTGGCGCAGCATTTCGCCCCGGGCGGGGGCCGGGAGTGATCGACGGCTCGTGGCCGGACCGCTCGACGCCGACGAGCGTTCAACGCGAGCCTTTGCCGGGGAGGGGCGGAGTGGTAGAAAGGATCAACTCCGCTCATAGGGACTTTTGCGCGACGGTTCCGCCAGGCGGCCGTGCGCGCCTTGATTTGTCGGGGCCGAGCCGGTAGACCCATGCGGCCGCGTCCCCGTCGTCTAGAGGCCTAGGACATCGCCCTTTCACGGCGGTAACACGGGTTCGAATCCCGTCGGGGACGCCAAGCTTTTCAATGGCTTGTATCAAGCGGCAGAAACCGGTGTCCCAATAGTGTCCCAAGCCGATGGCGCGCCGAGCGCTATCGGCGGCGCATCATCGGCTGTCGCGCCCGCCGACCGAGAGGCTGGCGCGGTCCTGGAGAGGTTGAGACGCAACCCCGGCGCAAGGCGCAGGCGGCGACGGAAGCGGAAGCCCATGGCGGTCCTCCGCGGGCTATCGCGCGCGCAGAG
>DAHUYF010000138.1 GCA_027315365.1 Rhodospirillales bacterium
CCGCGGCGTGCAGGCACTCGCGACGACGCTGCGCGCTTCTAAAGATAGCCCGCACGGTGCGGGCTCTCGCGGTTGCAAGGGCAACCGCCGGCGCCCGCCGGCGACGATGCTTCGCATCGCGCCGGCGCTGTCACGAAAGGAATACCGAAGATCGCCTAGGCTCTTGCCTACGCTCTCTTGTCAGGCCTACCCATCCCTGCCATGCGCCTCCTTCTGGTCACCGATACCCACCTCGCTCCCGGCGTCGCGCCCTGCAACGAGAATTGGCACGCCGCCAAGGAATTCGCGCGGACATCCGGCGCCGACCTCACCATCAATCTCGGCGACATCACGCTCGACGGCACCGAGGATCCCGCGCAGCATGACTGGGCGCTGGCATCCAGCGCCGATTGGCCGACGCCGCTGCGCTTCCTGCCGGGCAATCACGATATCGGCGACAATCCGCCGGGCGCCGGCGTGGCGGCGAAGCAGCCGCTGAACCTCGCGCAGCTCGCCGCCTATCGCCGCGATTACGGCAGCGACTACTGGACGATCGACGCCGCGCCCTGGCGGCTGATCGGCCTCGACGCGCAGCTCTTCGCCAGCGGCACGCAGGCCGAGGCGGAGCAATGGGCGTGGCTCGGCGCCACGCTGGCCGAGGCGCGCGGGCGGCCGCTGGCGCTGCTGCTGCACAAGCCGCTCTTCCTCGACGACCCCGCCGATGCGACCCCGCATATCCGCTACGTGCCGCAGCCGCAGCGCGGCCGGCTGCTGGAGCTGCTGGCGCCCTGCGATCTCAGGCTGGTGCTGAGCGGCCATGCGCACCAGCATCTCGACCGCGTGCTCGACGGCGTGCGGCATATCTGGCTGCCGTCCGCCGCCTTCATCATTCCCGATGCGCGCCAGGAGCGCATCGGCGAGAAGGTGACGGGGCTGGGCGTGCTCGAGCTTCTGCCGGGCGGACACCGCTTCGAGATGGTGACGCCTCCGGGCATGGCGCAGCACATGCTCGACCATCCGGCCTTCGACGCGTTTCGGGACCGGTGAGCGGCGCTTCCGAAGCTAGTCCGCACGGTGCGGGCTTCCGCGGTTGCTGACGCAACCGCTGGCGCTCGCCGGCGACGGCGCTTCGCGTCGCGCCGAGCCCAACGCGTGCTTCCTCAGATAATGCCGGAGCTGATCGTAGGTGAGGCCGAGCGCGGCGGCGGTGCGGCGCTGATTGTAGTGATGCGCGGCGAGCGCTTCGGCCAGCAGGCGCTGCTCATAGGCGTGGACGCGTGCGGCGAAATCGCCGCTCGGCTCCTCGGCCGGCGCGGCGACGGGCGCCGTGGCGGTTGTCGCGGCCGCCGCGGCCGGACGGTGCGGCGACGCGAAGGGATCGAAGACGATGGCGTCGACGGGCTCGTCGGGAAGCGGCCAGCGATGGAGGCTGCGTTCGACCACGTTCTTGAGCTCGCGCACATTGCCGGGCCAGCGATGCGCGGCAAGCCGCGCCAGCGCGTCGCGGGTGAATCCGGCAAACGCGGCGCGGCCGAGCTCGCGCGTCATGGCGCGGGCGACATGCTCGGCCAGCAGGGCCACATCCTCGGCGCGCTCGCGCAGCGGCGGAATGGTGACGACGTCGAAGGCGAGCCGGTCGAGCAGGTCGCTGCGGAAGCGGCCCGCCGCGGCAAGCGCCGGCAGGTCGACATTGGTAGCGGCGATGATGCGGACATCGACGCGCTGCACCTCGTTGCCGCCGACCCGCTCGAAGCTGCCATACTCGATGACGCGCAGGATCTTTTCCTGCACCGCGAGCGAGGCGGTGGCGATCTCGTCGAGGAACAGGGTGCCGCCATCGGCGATCTCGAAGCGCGACAGCCGCCGCCGGGTCGCGCCGGTGAAGGCGCCCGCCTCGTGGCCGAAGAGCTCGCTGTCGAGCAGGCTCTCGGCCAAGGTGGCGCAGTTGAGCTTGACGAAGGGCTTGTCCCAGCGCGGCGAGAGATAGGTCAGCCGCGCCGCCACCAGTTCCTTGCCGGTGCCGCGCTCGCCCACCACCAGCACCGGCCGGTCGAGCGCCGCCAGGCGCGACACCTGGGCCAGCGCGGCGCGAAACGCCGGCGCCTCCCCCACCAGCGGCGGCAGATCGGGATCTGGTTTGGTGGAAATTGCCATTTTTCGGTCTAAAATCCCATATATCGGCGTAAATTATCTAATGCCGGGCGGCGCCGGCGGCAAGCCGTTTCGCGAAAATCGAGGTTTTTCAAGGAGATGGGGCGACGCGCCGGGGCTGGCACGGAGCCTGCTTAAGAGGGGGACGCGCCGGGGCGATGTCCGCCTCGCAAGCCAGGGATGGATGATCATGGGAATCTTTTCCCGCCTCGCCGACATCGTGAACTCCAACATCAACGCCATCCTCGACCGCGCCGAGGATCCCGAGAAGATCATCCGGCTGATCATCCAGGAGATGGAGGACACGCTGGTCGAGGTGCGCTCTTCGGCGGTGCGCACCATCGCCGAAAAGAAGGAGGTCGAGCGCCGCCTCGCCGGGGCGCGGCGCGAGCAGGAGGAATGGCAGCGCCGCGCCGAGCTGGCGGTCACCAAGGACCGCGAGGATCTGGCCAAGGGCGCGCTGCTCGCCAAGGCGCGCGTCGCCGAGGCGGTGGCGGCGCTGGACGGGCAGCGCCGGCAGATCGAGGAGTCGCTTGGCAAGCAGAACGAGGATATCGCCAAGCTGCAGGCGAAGCTCGCCGACGCCAAGGCGCGCGAGCAGGTGATCGCGACGCGGCAGAAGACCGCCGCCAACCGCATCAAGCTGCGCACGCGGCTCCATGACGAGCGCATCACCGACGCCTTCGCGCGCTTCGAGCAGGTCGAACGCGCGCTCGACGAGATGGAGGGCAAGGTCGAGGTGTTCGATCTCGGCCGCAAGCCGACGCTGGCCGAGACCTTCGCCGGGCTCGAGGCCGAGGACGGGGTCGACGAGGAGCTGAAGGCGCTGAAGGAGCGGCTGGGCAACCGCATCCGCCCCGAAGCCGCGCGTTAGGGCGGCCGAACCATGTTTCCCGGCACCTTCGTGCTCGGCGTCATCTTCCTGACGGTGGTCGCGCCGCTCTGGATCATCTTTCACTACATCACCGCCTGGCGCTCGGCGCGGCGGCTGTCGAGCGAGGACGAGAAGGCGCTGGGCGAGCTGTGGCAAAGCGCGCAGCGCATGGAAGGGCGGATCGACGCGCTGGAACGGGTGCTCGACGCCGAGGCGCCGGGCTGGCGCATGCGGCAAGGAGGCTGAGCTCATGGCATGGATCAACAGCACGCACCGCTTTCGCCTGTGGCGCGACCGCGACCGCGGCATCATCGCCGGGGTCTGCGCCGGCATCGCCGACTACATCGGCGCCGAGCCGATCGTGGTGCGGATCGTCGCCGTGGCCGGGCTCGTCTTCTTCTTCGTGCCGACGATCGGCGCCTATCTCATCCTGGCGCTGGCGCTGCCGCCGAAGCCGCCGACGCTCTATGCCAGCCGCGACGAGGAGAGCTTCTGGCGCGGCGTCAACACCGCGCCGGCCGACACCCTCGGCGCGCTCAAGGGCAAGTTCCGCGGCCTCGAGGAGCGGCTCGGCCGGATGGAGAGCCAGGTGGCATCGGGCGATTTCGAGCTGCACCGCAAATTCCGCGATCTCGGCCGCTGAGGAGCGTAAAGCGCATGTCGCCCCTGAGCCTGCTGCTCAACCTGCTGTGGATCGTCCTCGGCGGCCTGTGGATGGCGATCGCCTGGGTCGTCGCCGGGCTGATCATGGCAGTCAGCATCGTGGGCCTGCCCTGGGCACGCGCCGCCTTCACCAACGCCGGCTACACGCTGCTGCCTTTCGGGCGCATCGCGGTGTCGCGCGCCGAGTACACCGGGCAGGAAGATCTCGGCACCGGCCGGTTCGGCACGCTCGGCAACATCATCTGGCTGGCGCTGGCGGGGTGGTGGCTGGCGCTCGGCCATCTGGCGCTGGCGCTGGCGCTCGCCGTCACCATCATCGGCCTGCCCTTCGCCTGGGCGCATCTCAAGCTGGCGGGGCTGGCCCTCTGGCCGATCGGCAAGATGATCGTGCCGATCGAGGAGACGGGGCACCGGCGCGGGCGGTGGGCGGTGTAGCGGAGCAGGCTCAGCGGCGCAGCAGCAGCTTCAGCATCAGCGTGCTGAGCCGGCCGAAGGGCGGGCGCAGCAGCCAGGCGCCGTTGAAGCGGCTCTGCAGGAAGACGCCCTTGCGGTGCGAGAAGGTCTGGAAGCCGATCTCGCCGTGATAGGCGCCGATGCCCGAGGCCCCGACACCGCCGAATGGAAGATTCTCCACCACCACATGCATCAGCGTCTCGTTGACCGAGGCGCCGCCCGAGATGGTGCGCGCCAGCACCTTGTCGCGCTTGCCCGCATCCTCGCCGAAATAATAGAGCGCCAGCGGCCGCGGCCGGCGGTTGACGTAGTCGATCGCCTCGTCGAGCTGACGGTATGTCCGGATCGGCAGCACCGGGCCGAAGATCTCCTCGCGCATCAGCGCGATATCCTCGGCGGGATCGACCACCAGCAGGGGTGCGAGCTTGC
This sequence comes from Rhodospirillales bacterium, assembly GCA_027315365.1. Lineage (GTDB taxonomy): Bacteria > Pseudomonadota > Alphaproteobacteria > ATCC43930 > CGMCC-115725 > DAHUYF01. The sequence continues at coordinate 4,550 of DAHUYF010000138.1, forward strand.
GCGCGCCGTCGAGCGTCTCCTGCGCCGGGTTGAGCTCGACGATGCGCGCCCCCCTCGCCTTGGCCTCGTCGACATAGTGGCGCAGGCGCTGGTAATGGCGCTCGTTGACGATGCTGGTGTAGTCGGGGTTGGCGGCAAGGCGCGGATAGAGCTTCTTCACCGCGCGCTGCGCCAGGGCGATGAACTCCTCGCGCTTGCCTTCCGGCAGCAGCACGTAATCGGGCGCGATGCAGGTCTGCCCGGCGTTCAGCAGCTTGCCGTAGACGATGCTCTCGACCGCGCCCTTCAGCGCCGCATCCTCGCCGAGGATGCAGGGCGACTTGCCGCCGAGCTCCAGCGTCACCGGCGTCAGATTCTCGGCCGCCGCCTGCATGACCAGCCGGCCGACCGCGGTCGAGCCGGTATAGAAGAGATGATCGAAGGGCAGCCGCGCGAAGGCGGCGCCGATCTCGGGACCGCCGAGCACGGTCGCGACCCGGTCGCTCGGGAAGAGGCCGGCGAGGAACCCGGCGATGAATTCCGCGGTGCGCGGCGTCAGCTCCGACGGCTTCAGCATGACGCGGTTGCCGGCGGCGAGCGCCGCGATCAGCGGCATGATCGCGAGCTGGAAGGGATAGTTCCAGGGGCTGATGATGCCGACGACGCCGAGCGGCTGGTAGAGGATGCGCGCGCGGCCCGGCCGCAGCTCCAGGCTGACCGAGACGCGCTTCGGCCGCATCCAGCGGGCGAGATGCTTGCTGGCGTGGCGGATGCCGGCGAGCGCGGTGAAGATCTCGGCGATGAGGCTCTCATGGCGCGAGCGGTTGCCGAAATCGGCGGAGATCGCCTCGGCGATGGCGTCGGCCCGGTCGCGGATCGCGGCTTTGAGCCGGGCGAGATCGGCCAGCCGCTCGGCCAGCGGCGGCGGTCCGGCCTGAAGGAAGGCCGCGCGCTGACGCTCGAGCGTGGCGCGAAGCTCATCGGTGGCGCTCGATGATGCCGGCCGCAACACGGCGGCGCCGACGACGCTCATGAGTCTCCTCCTCGGCAGGACGCGAGAAGGATACCGGAAAGCGGCGGGGGTGACCATGGTGGGGCGCGGCGGGTCCTTCTGCGCCCTTCAGGGCGGAGATGGATTTGACCGCGTCCGCGAGTCAGCGGGAACCGGTCTGTTTCGCCTTGTCCAGCGCCTGCCAGACGCGCAGCGGGCTGGCCGGCATGTCGAGCGCCGTCACCCCGGCCGGCGCCAGCGCGTCGAGGATGGCGTTCATCACCGCCGGCAGCGCACCCACCGTGCCGGCCTCGCCGGCGCCCTTGACGCCGAGCGGGTTGAGCTTGGTCGGCACCGGGCTGCTCTCGATCGCCATCATGCAGATGTCGTCGGCGCGCGGCATGGCGTAGTCCATGAAGGAGGCGGTCAGCAGCTGGCCGGACTCGCGGTCATAGACCACCTGCTCCATCAGCACCTGCCCCAGCCCCTGCGCCACGCCGCCATGGATCTGCCCCTTGAGCGTCTTGGGATTGACCACGGTGCCGACATCGTCGACGACGCTGTAGCGGTCGAGGCGGACGGCGCCGGTCTCGGGATCGATCTCGACCTCGCAGACATGGCAGCCATTGGGGAAGGTGTCCTGCGGCGGCGAGAAGCTGCCGGTCTCGAACAGGCCCGGCTCCAGCCCGCGCGGCAGCTTCGCCGGAACGAAGGCGGCGCGCGCCACCTCCTTGATCGCGATGGCGTGGTCGGTGCCGGGCACGGTGAAGCGGCCGTCGCCGAAGGCGATCTCGCCATCGCTCACCTCGAGCAGATGGGCGGCGATCTTCTTCGCCTTGGCGATCACCTTGTCGGCGGCGATCGACAGCGCGGTGCCGCCGATCACCGTCGAGCGCGAGCCCATGGTGCCCATGCCGAAGGCGACGATATCGGTGTCGCCGTCGACATAGCGCATGTCGTCGGGCGCCAGGCCGAGCTTCTCGCTGGCGATCTGGCGGAAGGTGGTCTCGTGCCCCTGCCCCTGGTTCTTGGTGCCCATCAGCAGCGTGGCGCGGCCGCTGCTGTCGAAGCGGATCTCGGCAAACTCCATGCCGGGGCTCGCCGCGCGCTCGATGGCGTTGGCGACGCCGAGGCCGCGCAGCCTGCCGCGCCTGGCCGCGGCCTCGCGCCGCGCCGCGAAGCCCGCGACGTCGCCCAGCGCCAGCGCCTGTTCCATGTTCTTCGCGAAGGCGCCGCAATCGTAGTTGAAGCCCAGTACCGTCTTGTAGGGCATCGCCGAGGCGGGAATGATGTTGAGCCGCCGCAGCTCCACGCGGTCCAATCCCAGCTCGCGCGCAGCGTCGTCGATCAGCCGCTCGATGATGTAGATCGCTTCGGGCCGGCCGGCGCCGCGATAGGGCGCGGTCGGATTGGTGTTGGTGACCGCCGCGGTCATCTGCACATGCGCCGCGGGAATGGCGTAGACCCCGACCACCGCCGGCAGGCTGGTGAAGGTGGCCAGCATGTTGCGCTCGGCCGAGAGATAGGCGCCGATATTGGACACCGTCCGCACCTTGAGGCCGAGGAATTTGCCCTGGCGGTCGAGCGCCAGCTCGGCCTCGGCGATGACGTCGCGGCCATGCTCGTCGGCGAGGATCACCTCGCTGCGCTCACAGCGCCATTTGACCGGACGGCCGAGCCGGCGCGAGGCGAACAGCACCAGGCGGTGCTCGACATATTGCCAGCCCTTGATGCCGAAGGCGCCGCCGATGTCGCCGGCGACGACGCGCACCTGATGCATCGGCACCTTGAAGATGCGGTTGGCGAGCATCTCGCGCACGCGGTGCGGATACTGCACGTCGGCATAGAGGGTGAAGCGCTCGTCGCGCGGCTCGTAGACGCCGAGCGCGCCGCGCGGCTCCATGAACTGGGCATGGACGCGGGTGATGACGTAGCGCCGGCGCACCACATGCGCCGCCCGTGCGAAGGACGCTTCCGCCGCCGTCTTGTCGCCGACCTCGAAGACATGCGAGATGTTGTCCGGGCATTCAGGCCAGGCGGCGGCGCTGCCGGGCGCAAGCGCGTCGCCGGTCGCGGTGACCGACGGCAGCGGCGCGTAGTCCACCTCGATCAGCTCGGCCGCGTCCTTGGCCTCGGCAAGGGTTTCGGCCACCACCATCGCCACGGGGTCGCCGACATAGCGCACGACATCGCGCGCCAGGCCGGGATGGGCGCGCCAGAACATCGGCGAGCCGTCGGGGCGCTTGCGCGCGATCGTCGGCTCGTTGGTGCCGAGACCGTCGGCGGCGAGATCCGCCTCGGTGAAAACGCCGAGTACCCCCGGCGCCGCCCGCGCCGCTGCGGCATCGACCTTGAGCAGCCGCGCATTGGCGTGCGGCGAGCGCAGGATATAGGCGCAAGCCTGCTGCGGCAGGTTGACGTCGTCGATATAGCGGCCCGCGCCGCGCAGCAGCCGCCGGTCCTCGAACCGGCTCAGCGGCTGGCCGATGCCAAACTCACCCATGCGTGACCTCTGTTGCTGTCAGCGCTGCCGCAGCTGCGGCGGCAGCCTTTCATCGTTGCCGAGCGCCGTGCGGCGCACGTTCTCGCTGTCGGTCGGCTGGTGGCCGAGCCGGGCGCGCGGCGCCGGCACCGCGACGACGCGGTTGGCCAGCCGGCCGATCCCGGTGATCTCGACCTCGATCGCATCGCCCGGCTGCATCGGCCGCGAATTGGCCGGCGTGCCGGTGAGGATGATATCGCCGGGCTCGAGCGTGATCAGCCGCGCCAGATCGGCGATCAGGTAGTCGATGCCGAAGAACATCTCCTCGGCGAGCTGGCCCTCTTGCACCAACCGGCCGTTGTGCCAGGTGCGGAGCGTCGAGCGGCGGGGATCGACGCCGGCGACGATGCCGGGGCCGATCGGGCAGAAGCCGTCGGGTCCCTTGACCCGCAGCATCGAGCCAGCATCGGTGTCGCGCATGTCGTGAAGGCCGACATCGTTGGCGACGGCGAATCCCGCCAGGTGATCCCAGACATCCTCGGGCCGCAGGTTGCGGGCGACGCGGCCGATGATCGCCGCCAGCTCGCCCTCGTAATTGAGGTATTTGCAGCCCTCGGGCCGCACCAGCTCGCCGCCATGGCCGTTGAGCGTGCTCAGCGGCTTCTGGAAATAGGTGGGCGTCTCCGGCGGGGTGGAGCGCCCCTGCTCGTGCCAGCGCGAGCGGTAATTGATGTGCGTACAGAGGATCTTGCTCGGCGTGCAGGGCGGCAGGTGGCGCACCTCCTTCGCCGCGACGCTGCGGCCGTCGGCGAGATCGAGCCGGCCGTCCTCGGTCGCGGTCACCCAGTAGACGCTGCCCTCGTACAGGATCCGCCGCATTTCGCGGCGCGGCCCGTCCAACACGCTCATCGCCCTGCCTCCCTACCCGACCCCCGACGCCAGTATCGCGCCCGGCCCCGACCCTGTCACGTCCCCACGCTAATTCAGGGTAGCAGAGCGCGGCAATGTACATCGGATGCCGGAAAGCGGGACCCGACAACCAATCTTTTACCGCCCGCAGGCACTCTGTCGGTTTGCGGCGGGGGACGGTGATGCTGGACAAAGTGTCGGTGAATGCGCTGCTGAAGGCGGTGATCGCGACCGCGGCGGCGGCCATCGTGCTCATGCTGGCGCTGAGCGCCTGGGCGTCCTGGCAGCGGCTGGCCTCGGCGAGCCGCCTCGCCGTGGTCGCCGACGCCTCAGGCCATGCTTTCACGGCGCTGCACAATTTCCGCGTCGACCGCGTCACCACCTGGCGCGACCTCGAAGCCGCCGGCGCCAGCACCGCCGAGGAGAGCGCGCGGCGCCAGGCGATGTGGTCGAGCGAGATGCCCGCCTTGCACGCGCTGGCGACGGTGCTGGATACGCTCGAGGTCGCCGACGGCGCTGGCCTGCGGGCGAGCCTGCGGCAATCGATCGACATGGTGACCCGGCTGCAAAGCGAGATCTCCGATGCGGTGCAGAAACCGAAGGCGGCGCGTCAGGCGGCGCTCGGCAAAGAATATCAGACCACGGTGACGGCGCTGCTGGAGCTTCTGGACAAGATATCGACGCGGCTCACCGCCACAATCAAGCACACCGACGCCTTCGTCGACGAGATGATGGCGATGAAGCAGCTCGCCTGGCAGGTCCGCAACGCCGCCGGCGACGTGTCGGTGGTGATCTCGAACGACCTCGACGGCGGCCGCTTGCCGCCGGACGGGATGGAGAAATACGCCGCCCGGGTCGGCGGCAGCGAGGCGCTGTGGGCGGCGCTGGTCGACGCCAGCTCCGGCACGGTACTGCCGGCACGGGTCGGCGCGGCGATCGAGGCGGCGCAGAAAAATTATTTCAGCCCGGAATACGCCGCCACCCGCGCGCGGCTGCTAAAGGCGCTGCAGGCGGGCGAGAAGCCGGAAATGGACGGGACGCAGTGGGCGACCTACACGGTGGCGCACCTCACCAGCCTGCTCGGCGTCGCCGAGGCCGCGCTCGATGCGGCGAAAGAGCGCGGCGCGGCGCAGCGGGATGCCGCGGCGCTCGACCTCGGCGTCCAGCTCGGGCTGCTCGCGCTCGCCCTACTGCTCTCCGCCGCCGCGATCCGCGCGGTCAGCAGCCGCGTCATCGGGCCGCTGCACCGGATCCGCGACGCGATGCTGCGCGTCGCCGGCGGCGATCTCGCGGCCGAGGTCCCCTTCGCCGATCGGCGCGACGAGATCGGCGCGCTCTCCGGCGCGCTCGCGACCTTCAAGCGCAACGCCGTCGAGAAGACGCATATCGAGGAAGAGCAGCGCCAACGCCGCACCCAGGCCGAGGCGCGCCAGCAGGCGATCGAAAGCCATATCGCCGGCTTCGAGCGCCAGATGCGCGACGCGCTGGAAGCGCTGGCCGGCGCCTCGAAGGAGATGCTCGGGACCTCCGAGCGCCTCGCCAACACCGCCGGGCAGAGCAGCCGCCAAGTGCAGGCGGCGCGCGGCGCCTCGGAAGAGGCATCGAGCAACGTCGAGACCGTCGCCGCGGCGGCGGAAGAGCTCAGCGTCTCGATCTCCGAGATCAGCCGGCAGGTGACGCGCGCCGCGAGCATCGCCAGCCGCGCCGTCGACGAGACCCACCAGACCGACGGCACCGTCCAGGGTCTGGCGGAGAGCGCCGGGCGCATCGGCGAGGTGGTGAAGCTGATCAGCGACATCGCCGGCCAGACCAATCTGCTGGCGCTCAACGCCACGATCGAGGCGGCGCGCGCCGGCGAAGCGGGCAAGGGCTTCGCCGTCGTCGCCTCGGAGGTCAAATCGCTCGCCACCCAGACGGCCAAGGCCACCGAGGAGATCTCGGCGCAGATCGTCGCGGTGCAGAACGTCACCGGCGACGCGGTCGAGGCCATCAAGCGCATCGGCGGCACCATCGGCGAGGTCAGCGCGGTGGCGACCTCGATCGCCTCGGCGGTGGAGGAGCAGGGCGCCGCGACGCAGGAGATCACGCGCAACACGCAGCAGGCGGCGCGCCGCACCAAGGACGCCTCGGAGAACGTCGCCGGCGTCGCCTCGGGCACCGACGACACCGGCCAGGCCGCCGGCGGGGTCAAATCCGCCGCCGACGCGCTCGCCCGCCAGACCGAGCAGCTGCGCGCCCAGGTGCGCGACTTCCTCGACAAGATCCGCGCCGCGTGAGGCCGGCGGCGGCTACCCCTTCGTCGCGCCTCGGACGCGCTCGACGACGGGGCGCAGGCGGTCCGCCTCGACCGTCACGTCGACGCCGGCGCGCTCCTGCTGCAGCAGCATGGCGACGCGGGAATCGCGCTCGGCCCAGCCGCGGTTCATCGCCTCGGTCATTTCCTCGAGCGCGAGGTTGGCGAGCCGCATCGGTACCGCCAGCTCGCGGCCGAGCGACGTCGCGAGCCCGACATCCTTGTGCGCGAGGCGGAGCGCGAAGGCGGCCGGATCGTAGGTGCCGCTGAGGAACTGGTCGAGCAGCCCGTCGAAGGTGCGCCGCCGGCCGAGCACGCCTTGGCGGACCGCCTCGAACAGCGCCAGCGGCTCGACCCCGCCCTTGACGCCGAGCGTGAAGACCTCGGCGAGCACGCATTGAACGGCGTAGCTGGCGCAATTGTGCACCAACTTCGCCACCGTGCCGGCGCCGATCGGCCCGATATGGCGCGCCTGGTCGCCCATGGCGTCGAGCACCGGCTTCCAGCGGTCGAACACCGCGTGCTCGCCGCCGACCCAGAGGGCGAGCTCGCCGCTGCGCGCGCCGCGGGGCCCCCCGCTCACCGGCGCGTCGAGCATATGCGCGCCGCGCTCGGCGAAGGCGGCGTGGATGCGGCGCACCAGGCTCGGCGCGTTGGTCGAGAGATCGAAATAGGCGCCGCCCTCGCGCATCGCGCCGAGCAGCCCGTCGGGTCCGAGCGCCACCGCTTCGACCTCCGCCGGGCCGGGCAGCGAGGTGAAGACCAATTCGGCCGCCGCGGCGACTTGGCGCGGCGTGTCGGCCCAGACCGCGCCGTCGGCCAGAAACGGCGCCGCGGCGCCGCGGCGCGCGTCATGGACCACCAGGCGATGACCCGCCTTCTGCAGGTTCGCCGCCATGCCGGCGCCCATGGTGCCCAAGCCGATGAAGCCCACTTGCATATCCGTCCTCCGGTTTCCGTCCCGGCGCCAGTCTAGTGAGAAACCGCGCCGAACGGGACAGGGGCTCGACGGCAGCGCGGTTGATCCAGATCAAGATGACGGCGGCGCCGGGGCGCTATGGTCTTCGCATCACCGGCCGGAGCCAGGAGGAAGAGCCATGGCGCATATCGCGGTTGTCACCGGCGGCACGCGCGGGATCGGCGCGGCCACGGCGCGGGCCCTCAAAGCCGAAGGACATGTCGTCGCCGCCGTCTATCACGGCAATGACGCGGCCGCCGAAGCGTTTTCGCGCGACACCGGCATCGCGATCTACAAATGGGACGTCGCCGATTTCGCCGCCTGCCAGGCGGGGGTGGCGCAGATCGCCGCGGCGCTCGGCCCGGTCGACATTCTCGTCAACAATGCCGGGATCACGCGCGACGCGATGCTGCACCACATGACCTACGAGCAGTGGCGGGCAGTGATGGACACCGATCTCACCTCCTGCTTCAGCATGTGCCGGGCGGCGATCGAAGGCATGCGCACGCGGCATTTCGGGCGGATCGTCAACGTCGCCTCGATCAACGGCCAGAAGGGCCAGGTCGGCCAGACCAACTATGCCGCCGCCAAGGCCGGCATCATCGGCTTCACCAAGGCGTTGGCGCTGGAGAGCGCGTCGAAGGGCATCACCGTCAACGCCGTCGCGCCGGGCTATACCGCGACCGACATGGTGGCGGCGGTGCCGCAGGAGATCCTGCAGAAGATCACCGCCCAGATCCCGGTCGGCCGCCTCGGCCGGCCCGACGAGATCGCCCGCGCCGTCGCCTTCCTCGCAGGCGAGGATGCGGGCTTCATCACCGGCGCGACGCTGACGGTGAACGGCGGCCAGTACATGGCCTGAGCGGCGCGCGGCAGCGGCTGGTGTTCCGACACTGACGCTTGATTCTCAAGCGTCAGTGTCGGAACACCAGCAAACTCAATGGATTGCGTTGCGGCTTCGACACGTGATCGGGGATCAAGCGTCGAAACCGCAACACTAGGACGGTTCGGTCGGATGCGAGCGCGCCGCCGGCGGCGACGCCCAGGCGGAGAGTCGCGCCGCCAGGCGCAAGGCGACGACGGCGAGCGCATCGAAGCGAGGGCTCCGCCAGCTCATCCGCCAACCGGCAAAGGCGATCGCGAAAGCGAGGAGCGACAGCAGTCTCCTCACGCCGTCCTCCGCGCTTCCGGGTCCCGGCGGGTGGCGCGGCGGCGGCCGGCGGTCGCGATCAGACCGGTGACGCCGCGCAGGATGGCGACGGGCGTGACCGCAACGGCATCGTCCGCGAAGCCGCCGCGCCGCAGGACGGCCGCAAGATCGTCGCGACTGAAGAGCCGGTGCGTTTCCGGATCGGCAAACCGCCATCGGCGCATCGTCGACGCATCCGTGACATAGACCGAGAGCAGGCCTCCCGGCCGCAAAACGCGGCGCGCCTCGCGCAGCACCGCCTCGGCATCGGACCAGAAATAGGCGACGTTCACCGCCAGCACCTTGTCGATCGACCGGCTCGGGAACGGAAGCTGCTCGCATGTGCTCCGATAGAGGCGAACGCGGCCGGATCTTATGGCGTGGCGGTTTCGCGCCCGCGCCTGGGCGAGCATCGTCGACGAGTGGTCGAGGGCATGAACCCGGCCGCGCGGCGCCAGCGCGGCCATCCGCCTGACGCTGTGCCCCGGGCCGCAGCCCAGCTCGAGGATTTCGTCCGCAGCGTCGATCTCCAGCGCGGTGATCGCCAGGGCGTTCGGCCGGGCATTCAGCAGCGGCATCAGGCGACCGACCATCCAGCCGACCGGACCCGACGGGTGGCGAAGCTGGCGGCCGATCGTCGTCCATAGCGTCATCGGGGGATCGCTACCTCGCTGCGGCAGGTCGCCTCAGCGCTCGGAGGCCAGCTTCCCGTCGACCTTCGCCAGGAGCGCGCGGATCTCCGCCCGGCGTCCGGCGTCCCAGACCGGGCGGTCGCGATCGGCGGGCGCCGCCAAGGCATGCTTCAGCACCGCCGCCGCCTTGCCGTAGTCTCCCGCATGATAGAGAAAATCGCCGTAGAAGAAGTTGGAGTCGAGCCCGTCGGGGCTGATCTGGACCCCCTGCTCGAGATACTGACGCGCCTTGGCGTCGTTGCCGAAGGCGATCGGAAAGCCCGGAACCATGTAATAGAGCGCGCCGAGGCTCGTCGGCACCGCGCCGTCGACCGCCCGGTAGTCGATCCGCCCGGCCTTTTCGAAGATCGCGCGCGCCTGCTTGGCAAAGCCGAGAGCGCTGAACGATCCCGCGTACTTCGCTTCCGAGCTGGCGATCACGCCTTCCCAGATCAGCGGCTCGGCGCGACCCGGATGGCGGTCGGCAACCCGGGCCGCCGCTGCGGCAAGCGCTTCCATCTGCTTTTCCTGGTCGTCCGCGTTCGGTACCTGATAGGTGATGCGCGCCCACTCGCTCTCGATCGCACGGAGCTCGCTGTCCATCGGCGAAGGATCCGCCGCCAATCCCACGGACGCGCCGGCCGCCAGCGCGAGCGCTACGCCGGCGATGATCGAGCCGCTGAGCTTCCACAACATCAGTTTCTCCTTTCCGGCAGCGCTTCGCCGAGCCGAGCCGCGAGGTCGCGGGATGAATGATCGGCCGGCCTCGGTCCCGCGGGCGCCGCCGCCCGCTCGACGAGGCGGCGGGTGCCGCTGGATTGCAGCTGCGCCCGCAGCGCACGATCGACGAGCGACGGGAATAGCCGCTCGACGAGCACGAAGAGCCGCTCACGGCCACGCGGATAGATGCTGTCGCGTCCACGGTCGACCGCGTCCCAGATTTGCCGGGCGATCGATTCCGGCGGGTCGAGGGGTATGTCGAACGGCTCGACAAAGCTGGCGATCGCCTGCGTCGCCTCGGTGCGGGCGCCGCGCGGCGCCGCATAGGTGATTTCGATGCCCAGCGGCCGCAACTCGCGGCGCAGCGCGCTCGACAGGCCGCGCAAGCCGAACTTGGACGCGGAATAGGCGGCGAACAGCGGCAGGGCGACATCTCCGACCATCGAGCCGATGTTCACCACGCGCGCCGGCGCCGCCGCCCGGAGCAGCGGCAGCATGTCGCGGATCAGCGCCATCGGCGCCAGCAGGTTGGTCGCCATCAATTGCTGGAGCGGCGCATCCGCCATGCCGGCCAGCGGGCCGGCGGACACGATACCCGCATTGTTCACCAGGACGTGCAGGCGTCCCCAGTCGCCGGTCAGCCGGTCGCGGATGGCGCCGCGCCCGTCCGGCGAGGTCACGTCGGCGGCGATCGCCAGGCAGATCGCGCCGGCACCGAGCATCCGGCGCGTTTCCTCGAGCGGCTCCGCGCGCCGTCCAACCAGCGCGACAATCATGCCGCGCCTCGACGCCTCGACGGCGAGCGAGCGACCGATTCCGGAGCCGGCACCGGTAATCAGCGCAGTCCTACCCGCGAGCGACATGAACGATGCCTTGCACGCCGTGCTCCAGGTCGCGGAAGATGTTGCCGTAGAGCCAGTACGTCATCTTCGCGCCGTCGATGATCGCGGCGGCGGCCGACGGCGCCTGAAGGCGGTTGACGAGATCTTCGAAGAAGGCGGTATGGTCCGCGTCGAGCGTGCCGTGGGAGGTCAGGTAGAGAAAGCCGCGACCGTCGCCGGCGCCGAGCGAGTTCTTGAGCGCCGTCGCCGCCTGGAGGGCGAGCTGTATCGACATGCCCTCGAGCACATGCACCATGCCCAGCATGGCGTAGGGGCTGATCCAGTCGATCGCGTAATAGGCGTAAGCGACCATGGCGCGACACGGCGGCCGCGCCGGAGCGCGCTTGGCTCCGTCGGCGTCACCGCCCAGCGCGTCGATATCGGCCAGGATCCACTCGTCGTGCCCTTGCTCCTCCGCGATGTAATCGTAGAGCGCCGCGCGATAGACGCCGTCCTCGGTCTTGGCCGCCGCCAGGGACAGTAGCGGGCAGGTGTGGCGGACGTGATGGTAGGCCTGCTTCAGGAACTCGACATAGAGCGCACGCGGCACCTGTCCCTTGAGCGCGCGTCCCAGGATCGGAATGGCCAGAAACTCGGCGCGATCCGCCTCGGTCTCGGCGAGAAGACGGCGAAACAGGCTCATGCGCCGCGCTCCCCCTGTGCGACGGCTGCCGGCGCGCCACCGCGCGATTTGAGCAGCGTGGCATAGGCTTCCAGCATCGGCTTTCGCCGCAGCCGGCCGTTGCCGGTAAGCAGGCCGAAACGGACGAGCTCGCTCGCGGGAACGACGGCGAAGTGCCGCGGCGTGGCGTAACCGGGCGCCTCGCGAGAACAGTCGGCGATGAGCGCACTGATCTCGTCGGCCGACGCATGCTCGAACCAGTGCTCGTGCTGCGCCTTGGGAACGAGGATCGCCGCGAGATGCGGCCCTTCGACGTGGGTCACCATGCAATAGGCGATGCGGCTATCGGCGAGGAGCAGCGATTCGATCCATTCCGGATTGATGTTTCGGCCGGTCGGAGTGACCAGGATGTTGTCGAGACGGCCTCTGACCGCGAGGAAACCGTCGGCATCGATCTCGCCGGCGTCACCCGTCCGCCACAGGCCGCGCGCCGGCGCGCCGCGAAGATACCGATCCATGACCGAGGGGCCACGGACGACGATCTCGCCCTCGTCGATGCGGACGTCGAGCCCGGCGAGAGGTTTTCCGACGGTGCCGGGCTTGCGCTCGCCGGGGCGATTGAGCGCCACCACGGAGCCGCACTCCGAGAGGCCGTAGCCTTCATGGACCGGGATCCCGAGATCCCAGGCCTGCTGCGCCAGGGCGCCAGGCACGGCCGCACCGCCGACGGCGACGAAGCGAAGGCGGTCGGGCGCCCTCGCCCCTGCCTTGGTCAACTGCGCAACCCATTGCGCGAGCAGCTCGGGAACCAGGACCATGCAGGTCGGCCGGTGCGCCGCCGCGACGTCGGCGACGGTGAGCCCGGCGGCGGGCTCGAAGCCTGCTGCGAAACGCGGTTCGAGGCGAACCGGCGCGCCGACCAGCAGCGGGATCATGACCGCGCAGATCGTCTCGAGCAGCAGCGGCAGCGGCAGCACCGACAGATAGGCGTCGTCGGCCCGGGCCGCTATGGCGCCGGCGATCGCCTTGGCGCTCCATTGCATCTGCGCGCCCTGCAGCAACACCCCCTTGGGATGGCCGGTGCTGCCCGAGGTGTAGATGATCTGGGCGCCCTCGGCGCCGACGGGCGGGCGGAAACTCGCCTGGCGATCAGCGATCGGCGCGAACGGAACACCGAGAAGTCTCGCCGTTCCGACCATGTCGGAGGTGGTGAGGAGGTGAGCGATGCCGGCGTCCTGGACGACATGCCGCAGCTGCGACACCCGGAAGAAGGCCGGCAGCGGAACCACGCTGGCGCCCGCGTACCACCCCGCCAGCAGGCCGACGATCCAATCGACGGTATTGCCGCCGAGAAGCCCGATCACGCGGGGGGCAGGCGTGACGGCGTCGAGTTCCTCGGCGGCACCAGCAACACGCCCGGCGAGCGCCGCGTAGGCGAGCCGTGTGGTTCCGTCGTCGAATGCCGGCCTGTCGCCGCACGCGGTCGCGTGGCGGCGCATCGCCTCGAACAGCTCATGCATTGGCCGACCTTCTCCGTTGCTGCGGCGGACCGTGATCAAGCCACTGGTCATCCACCGCGCAGACCCGCGGCGAATGTGCGTAATAGCTCCCCCAATGCTCGGCGCCGGTCACGCGTCCGGGATCGGCCGGCGACAAGTCGACGATCGGCATCCCGAGCTGGCGAAGAAGCTTTTGCAGGCGCGCGGTGGCGGTGAAAAACGACCACCGGAAACCGGCGCGTCTGCCGAAGACGGCGATCTCGCGCACGAATACCGGCGAAGCCTCGACGCTCAAGCTGACCAGCGTGGTGACCTCGAACACCGCCTCGCGCGCCACCGCCCTGCCGCTCCGCTCGGCGAGCAGCCGATCGATCGGCGCGTCGAGATAGATCTCGGAGAAGAAGCCGTCGGCCGCGGTTCGCAGCCCCGCCGCACAGAGCAGCCGGTCGTTCTCGTCCAGCAAGGCGATCAGCGCGCTCGGAAGAGTCAGGTTCCGCGCCCGGTAGACCCGGGCATAGACGTCGCGGATGCAGCTCTCCGCTTGGCTGCGCAGGGAATGCGACGGCGGCAGGAAGAGGACGCGGCGACCGTCGCCGCCGGCATCGGCGAACCGCTCCCAGCCGAACAGGATATCGGGCTCCGAAGCGCTCATCGCCGCGGCGGCAGGATTGAACGGCATCGGTCGAGCCCTGGCGACGTTCCAACAGGTGCGGGCCGGCTGGCAGCGGTCTCGCCCCATCGACCGCCGGATGCAGATCGGGGGCAGCTCCGGCAGGGCCTCGACATGCAGACACGCGCTCCCCGCCTTGACCGTGGCGAGCCTATGACGCCGCGATATCGAGTTGTGTGGAGAAGAACGCGATCAGGGTGGAGTTTGCGAAGCCCGCGACCAGCGACGTGCTAGCCGCTCGATGCCGAAAACTCCGGCGAGCGACGCTTCGTCACCTTTCTCAACAAGAATCCACATTCGCTCCTCATGTGGCGCAGTAGCTTGACGGTCCGCCGCCGCGGCCAGCGACCATGCGGCCGAGACCACCCTCGACCGCGCCGACCCGCTGGAGGAGCCCAGATGTTGCAGAACGCGCTCGCCGACTACCGTGTCGTCAATCCCTACGACCATTACGTCAACCCGCAATGGGTGCGGTTTCTCGACGTGCTGCAGATGAACGTCGGCTACGCCCGCTGCCGCGGCGCGGAACTGCACACGACGGATGGACGCGTCATCCTGGATTTCATCTCGGGATATTGCGTCCACAACATCGGGCACAATCATCCCCGCCTCGTCGACGCACTCAAGCAGGAGCTCGACGCCTGCGGACCGGCGATGCTGCAAAGCCACGTCTCCGACCTCGCCGGCCAGCTCGCCGAACGGCTCTGCCAGCAGGCCGGCGGCCGGCTGGCAAAGGCCTTCTTCGCCAGTTCGGGCAGCGAAGGCGTCGAGACCGTCATCAAATTCGCCCGCGCGCATACCGGCCGCGCCGGCATCCTCTACGCCGAGGGCGGCTTTCACGGTCTGACCTGCGGCGCGCTCTCGTTGATGTCGAATCCGTTCTGGACGGAGCGATTTGGCCCGCTGCTGCCGGCGACCGAGTCGGTCCCGTTCGGCGATCTCGATGCGCTGGCGAAAAAGCTGGCCAAGAAGTCGTTCGCCGCCTTCGTGCTCGAGCCGGTGCAGGCCGAATCCGGCGTGCTGGTGCCGCCGAACGACTACCTGCCGAAGGTCCAGGAACTCTGCCGACGCTACGGCACCCTCCTCGTCCTCGATGAGGTTCAGACCGGGCTCCATCGCACCGGGCGCTTTCTCGCCTCCCACCACTTCGGCGTCGAGCCCGACATGGTCGTCCTGGCCAAGGCGCTCAGCGGCGGCCTGGTCCCGAGCAGCGCCGTGCTCATGTCGGATGCGGTCTACCATACGGTCTTCAACTCGCTGCGCCGCGCGATCATCCATACCTCGACCTACAGCGAAAACAGCCTGGCGATGCGCGCCGGCCTGACGACGCTCGACATCCTGGAAGACGAGAAGCTGGGCCAGCGGGCGGCCGCCATGGGCGAGCGCCTTCGCCATGCCCTCGTGGATCGCTTGTCCGGCTATGAAATGATCGGCGAGATCCGCGGCATCGGGCTTCTGAACGCCATCGAGTTCAGGGCGCCGCGGTCGGGCATGCTCAAGCTTCCCTTCCTGGCATTCACGCGGATTCACCCGGCGCTATTCGGCCAGATGCTGATCATGAATTTGTTCAACAAGCACGGCATCCTGAGTCAGATCTGCGGCAACAACTTCATGGTGCTGAAGGTGGCGCCGCCGCTGGTGGTCGATGACGCGCAGATCGACCACTACCTGGCCGCGATCACCAAGGTGGTCGACTCCATACATACCTCCAACGCCTTCTGGACCGAGGCGCTGAGCATCGGGCGACGGGTCCTGAGCTCGATCTGAGGCCGCCGGCTGATCCTGACGAAGGGAATTTCACCGTGAGAGAGCACGTTATAGAGATCGAGCAAGACCGCGCGCCGCCGCATCGGCAGACGACGCGAATGCGGATCGCCGGGGTCGCCAGCGCCCTGCCGAAGAACCGTTACGGCCAGGAAGCCATCACCGCCGCGCTCGCGGCTCTGTGGCGGGGCAAGCTCGACAACCCCGCCCTGCTCGAGCGCCTGCATTCGCGCACCGGCGTCGAGTCGCGCCATCTGGCGTTTCCCTTGCGGCGCTATGCCGAATTCTCCTCCTGGGGCGAGACCAACGCGGCCTGGCTCGAGGTGGCGGAGGAGCTCGGGGTCGCGGCAATCGATGCGGCTCTCGACAATGCCGGAATGGCGCGCGACGAGCTCGACGCGCTCTACGTCGTCTCCATCACCGGCGTCGCCAGCCCGTCGCTCGATGCGCGCCTGGTCAACCGCATGGGCCTGCGGCCCGACATAAAGCGCACGCCGATCTTCGGCATCGGCTGCGCGGGCGGCGCCATCGGCCTGACCCGCGCCGCCGACTACACCCTGGCCTATCCCACCCATAGTGCGGCGCTCCTGGCGGTCGAGGCGTGCTCGCTCACGCTTCGGCAGGACGACATGTCGACGGCGAACCTGATTTCGAGCGGTCTTTTCGGCGACGGCGCCGCCGCCGTGGTGGTGACCGGCGCGGACAAGGCGTTTTCTCCGCCGTCCGGCGCACCGCGTCCGGGGCCGACGATCCTCGCCACCAGCTCCACCTTCTACCCGGGCTCCGAGGACGTCATGGGCTGGGACATTTCCGAGGACGGCTTCCGCATCGTGCTGTCGCCGCGGCTCCCGGAGGTCATCAAGAACAACCTGGCCCGCGACGTCGACGCGTTTCTGGAAAAATACCGGCTTCGACGCGCCGACATCGGAAGCTGGGTGATCCACACCGGCGGCCCGAAGGTGCTGCAGGCCATCCAGCACACGCTCGGCCTCGACGATCGCGATCTCGAGCGGTCCTGGGAGTGCCTCCGGCGCGTCGGCAATCTGTCCTCCGCCTCGGTGCTGCTCGTGCTGGAGGACACCGCGACGAACCACCGGCCGGCGCCGGGAACGCTTGGCCTGCTGCTGGCGATGGGGCCCGGCTTCTGCTCCGAGCTGATCCTGCTGCAATGGTGAGCGCGCGCCGCCCCGCCATCGAAACCGACGTGTTGGTGGTCGGCGGCGGTCCGGCGGGTCTCGCCGCCGCGCTGGCGGCGCGCCGCAACGGACTCCGCGTCGTTGTCGCCGATCGGGCGTCGCCGCCGATCGATAAGGCGTGCGGCGAAGGGCTGATGCCCGACGCGCTTGCCGCCCTGCGCGACATCGGCGTCGAACTTCCGCCGGAGACGGGAATGCCGTTTCGCGGCATCCGCTTCGTCGACGCGGAGCATGCGGCGGAAGCCCGCTTCCTGCACGGCCAGGGGCTCGGCCTGCGCCGCACCGAGCTGCACCGCCTGCTCGCGGAACGGGCGCAGGACGCCGGCGTCGCCGCATATTGGGGGATGCAGGTCGACGCCCGCGACCCGGCAAGGGCCGATCTAGGCGGCCGCGCCGTCTCCTTCCGGTGGATGATCGGAGCCGACGGCGCCCAGTCCCGGGTGCGCCAATGGGCGGGGCTGCCGCCGGCCTGGAGCGGCGCGCGCCGCTTCGGCGTGCGGCAGCATTTCCGCCTGCGGCCCTGGTGCGATGTCGTCGAGGTGCATTGGCGCAGCGGCATCCAGGCCTATGTCACCCCGGTCGCGCGCGACGAGATTTGCGTGGCGCTGCTGGGCGCCGCGCCGAGCGCGCGCGTGACCGATCTGCCCGAGCTGTTTCCCGCCCTCGCCGGCCGGCTCGCCGGCGCCGAACGGATCGGCCCCGTCCGCGGCGCGCTGTCGATGTCCACGCGATTGCGCCGCGTGACGCGCGGCCGCGTGGCGCTGATCGGCGACGCCTCCGGCGCGGTCGATGCGATCACCGGCGAGGGCCTGTCTCTCGCCTTCCGCCAGGCGGGCGTTCTCGCTGCGGCGCTCGCCGCCGGCAAACTCGCTCCCTACGAGAAGGCGCATCGGCAGATGACCCGCGTGCCGCGGCTGATGGCCCGCCTGTTGCTGGTCATGGGCGCTCATGACGGCTTGCGCCGCCGCGCGGTGCGCGCGCTGGCCGCGAACCCTCGAACGTTCGAGCATCTGCTCGCCCTGCATGTCGGACGAGGCGTGGCCACGGCGCATCTACGCGACATCTGCGGCTTCGGCTTGCAGCTGCTCGCCCCCGGAAGCGGCGCGTCCGGCCCCTGAGCAGGCGTTCATGGCGTTTCGCACGGCAATGATCCGGCGACCACGGAGCACCTTACGGGAGACCTTGCCCATGCCCAGAATCGCTTACGTCGCTTTCGCGGCAATCTGTCTTACCGGATGCGTCGCCGTCTGGGGCCGAGCCTATGACGTCGATGCCGCCAGCCCATCGGCGGTCTCCATCAAATACGACGCCCACTTCACCTCCGCGAGCAATGTCCAGAAGGTGGCGCAGGCGAAGTGCGGGCGATACGACGAGGTCGCCATCTCGCGCGGCGAGTCGACCAGTCTGTGGGGCATCACGACTGCCGATTTTGCCTGCGTCAACCGCCAGCAATAGCGGCGGGAAGACGAGGCCGGGCGCGCGCGCAATCCTCGACGCGCTCAACCGCGCGCGATGCGGCCGGTACTTGGGTCGTGCATGCTCGACGGCGCCGGCGCGGCCGGCAGCTCGATGTCGACGATGAGGCCGTGGGGATCGTTGTTGCGTGCGCGGACCGCCCCGCCGTGAAGCTGGACGACCCGCTCGCAGATCGCGAGGCCGATGCCGGAGCCGCCGGTTTCGCGGGCTCTTGCTTCGTCGACGCGATAAAAGGGCTCGAACAGATGCTCCAACGCGGCCTCCGGCACGCCCGGACCATGATCGATGACCGCGACGGAGATGATCTCCGGCGCTTTGCGTGAGAGCACGATCTCGACCTTGGTCCGTTCCGCCGTATAGAAGACGGCGTTGCGCACGACGTTCTCGATCGCGCGCCCCAGCAGATCGGCATTGCCGATGACGGTGACCGGCGCGTCCGGCCTACGCAGGATCACGTCCGACGCCCGGCCAGGCTTCTCGTAGATCGCGTCCGCGACGATCCGGCCGATCAGCGAGCCGAGGTCTATCTGGCCGAATTCGGGCGGCGCGGCGGCCCCGTCGAGCCTCGCCAGCGTGAGCAGCTCGCTCGCCAGGGCCGAAATGCTCTCGACCTCTCTTTCCATCCGGTCGAACTGCCGCGGCCGGTCCAACTCCGCCGACCGGCGCGCCAGGCCGAGCGCCATGCTGAGGCGCGCCAGCGGCGACTTGATTTCGTGCGAGATGTCGCCGATGAGTCGCCGCTGCGCCTTGACCGCGGCCTCGAGTTCCTCGGTGCGCATCGCGATCTTCGCTTCCAGCGTCTGATTGAGCGCCGCGAGGTCGCGGACGAATTGCTCGCGCTCGCGCGTGGCCCGCTCCAGATTATCGGTCATGCGGTTGAAGGATCGCGCCAGCGAGCCAAGCTCGTCCGACGAGGTAACCGGCGCGCGCGCCTCGAGCCGGTCGGTATCGGCGATCTCCCGCATCACCCGGGTCAGATCGGCGATCGGCTCCGTGAGCTTGTGAGACAGCCAGCGACCGAGAAGGATGATCGGCAATCCAAGAAAGATGCCGAGCAGCGCCAAGTCCAAGGCGACCCAGCGCAGCGGACGGGTGGCGGAGGCCGGGTCCTGGATCGTCACCACCTCCCAGTTCGGGACGAGGCCGCTTTTCCGCACCGACCGGCCGACGACGAAGGCGCCGCCCGGCTCGGCGCCGACGGCTTGGCCCGGCGCGACGCCGGCGCGATCGGCGATGTCCTTGGGATTGGCCGCCAGGACGCTCGGCCGGCCGCCCTTCTCCACGAGGATCGTGCCGCTCTCCAGCTCGAAAAGAAGCCTTTCGATCGACGCCCAGCGATAGGTCATGACCAGGGTGCCGATGCGGTAGTTCCTGTCGAAACTGCCGAAGACCGGGATCTCGAGCGCGACGACCTCGCCCCCCGTCATCGGATCCTCGCCCTTGTCGATGAAGGTGAGATGCGTCCTGTCCGCCTCCCAGGGCGCAGGAATGCGGTCGCGGCCGGGCCGGACGCCGCCGCCATCGGAGCTGGCGACCAGCTTTCCGGCCGCGTCGAAGGCGTAGATTTCGCCGTCGAGGCCATAAAGCCGCTTCAGCGCCTCGAGCGCGTGGGTCACGCGCTTGTCGATGTCGCCGGACACCAGGTCGTTCATGACATCGAGCTCCGACCAGGCGGTGAGGTCGGTGGCAAGCGCGCCGATCACGTTGGCCAGCTGCTCGTATTTTAGGTCCGCGAGCTGATTCAGCGCGGCGGCGTCGCCTTCCAGTATTGACGCCCGAACCCCGGAATAGACCACGATCGCGGTGGCAAAATAGGTCGCGACGTAAATGCTCAGCAGCGCCGCCAGAATCCGGCGCGGAATGGAGCGTGCAAGGAAGCCCATCACGAGCGTCGCTTCCCGGGGCTGCTGTCAGGGAACATGGGCCAATACCTGCACGCCGAGCGGCGCGGTGGTGTCGCTGATGTACCCGATCGACCCCGGCACCGCCCGGATGAAAGCCAGCATGGCCGGTTCGGATTCCTGCACCACCGGCGGCAGCTTTCCCATGAAATGCATCTGGTTCCAATAGACGGCGAGGCTTGCGTTGTCCTCGTGCAGCACGCTTGCGGTGAAGGCGGCGCGTATCCGGCTGGCCACTTCGCGATTGACCGGGATGATGTGGCTGCCATCCGGCCAGATCGTCAAGCGCAGCAGGTAGATCGCGGCAATCTGGGTCTGCGTCAACGGCGCGGCGACAGCCACCGACGGATTGGCGATGACCAGGATGCCCTCGGCCCTGGCCGGTGTCGCGAGCAGCAGTGCGACGGCGGCGGTGAGGGCAAGGAGCAGCCTTGTCATCGTTGCCGCTCAGAACAGGACGGCCCAGCCGGCGAAGACGCCGGTGGGATTGACCGGCGTGCCACTGATATTTTGCAGGTACTCCAGCCTGAGGACGATCGGCGGCTGAGGCCGGTAAGCGATGCCGGCCAGGACGTCGTGGGCGACGGAAGGCGCGGCTCTATCGGCGAATTCCTCGTACCATCCGTAGACCGACCACTTCTCGCTCACCGCATAGGAAGCCGCCGCATAGGCACCCCATTCGGTGTCGCGCGTGTGAATGACGGCGTTGTTGTTGATGTCGGAGAATGTCCCTTCCCCCTGCAGCGTCAATCGGCCGAGGGTGTAGTGGAAATCGAGGCCATAGAGGGACTGATCGGAGCCATAGATATCCTTGGACTGCTGAAACGAGAAGCCGACCTGGTCGAGCAGACCGAACGGAACCGCGACATGGGCGCCTTCAACCGTCTTGTACTGATGAAAGGTGATGGTATCGGGCCGCTGGGCGAACTCGCCGCTCGGCTGCCAATAAACCTGCACATCGGGCAAGCGCGCATAGGGGTCGCTGTAAAGAACGGAAGCGCCCGTCGCATAGGCGGCGAAATTGCGGTCGGTGACCGCCGGGCGCACCGTCGTCAGCTCCAGCGGAGCCGCATGGATGACGTTCCATTCGCCCACCGGCGTCAGCATCTTGCCGAGGCGCAGGGTCGTGGCATCGGTCAGATAGGAATCGTTGTAGAGACGCTCCAAGAGCAGGTGGCCGTCGCCGGGATCGCGGCCGGGAGCGCCGGCACTCACCACATTGAAGTTCGACAGCTCCGCTTCGGTGAAGGGATTGAAGAACTGCCCGAGGTGGCCGCTGACGAAGAGACTGAGGTCATCCACGGCAAGGGACTTCTGTCCTTGATCCGGGATGCTTCCGACCACATTGCTGTAGCCCGCGAAATTAAACGGCCCGAGATCCAGCCCGTGCCCGAGCTGATAGTCGCCGTCGGCGCGAGCCGCCCCACCGGTGGCGCAGCACAGCAGCGCGACAAGCCCGAACAACGGCAGCGAATGCCGATGCCGGAGCGGACGCCTTCGGCTGGAAATGAGACTCTCCCGCTCGAGGTGGGCCTGCGGTTTCGCCTGGGCGCTATCGCCCGTCGGCCGGCGCGGCGTGCTCCGCTTCCGCGGCGGGCGGCGACGACGGGACGGCGTAGATGTATCCGACGTTGCGAACCGTCTTGATGCGCTGATCGAGATCGCTGGCCGGCCCCAGCTTGCGCCGCACCTTGCTCACCAGCGTGTCCACGTTGCGGTCCGCGGCACCGACCGAGAGTTGCCGCCCGAACGCCACGACCGAAAGCTCTTCGCGCGCGACGACCCGGCCGGCATTGCGCAGCAAATGCTCCAGCAGGTTGAACTCGGCGGTGGTGAGGTCGAGCTTTTGCTGGTTGGACCAGGCGTTGCGAGATGCGGCGTTGAGGCGGATTTCGCCCACGGCGATATCGCCGGCCGAGGACGGCGCGCTCGCGCCGGTCCGCCGCAGAACCGCTCTGATGCGGGCGACCAGCTCGCGGGGATTGACCGGCTTTGCCAGGTAATCGTCGGCGCCGATCTCTAGGCCGACGATGCGGTCGACGTCCTCGCCGCGGGCCGTCAGCATGATCACCGGAACATTCGAGTTCTGCCGCAGCCGCTTCAGCACTTCGAAGCCGGACAGCGCGGGGAGCATGACGTCCAGCACCACCAGATCCATGCTCTCGAGCGCGCAGCGGAAGGCGGCCGGCCCGTCATGAACCGCGTCCACCGCGAAGCCTTCGAGTTCCAGGAACTCGCGGATCATGTCGGTGAGCTTGACGTCGTCGTCGACGAGCAGGATACGCTGCGTCACTCTGTCCTCCCCCCGAAGGTTCCATTGGATCATAGCGAAGACCGTCTCCCGCGCGATAGGCTCCCGGGTGCGAATGCCGGTGGGCGCCTGCCGCCCGAGGCGCCGTGGCGCGGCCGGATCCGGCACTCGGCCGTACAGGATCGAGGCTCCCGAACCATGCCGGTCACTCCCGATCCGCACGCCGCCCGACCACACAGCTGATGGGAGCCCCTCGGACCAGTTAAGGTACTTTCCGATACGTCGGATTTGGAGTTTTGTGGAGAAGCGATGAGATTTGTTGCTTTGGCGGGAAGATGACCTGACCGGTACGGATCGGCAGCCTTGCCGGCGGGCGCGATTCCGATCTCGCGCCGTTTTCAGCGGCGGTTACGGCCTCCGCTATCGGCCGATCTGCTGTCGCCGCCACGCCGCCGCATGGGCTTTGCGTTCACGCAGGAAATCCGCCAGCGCGGGATCGAGGATCCCGCGCCGGTCGGCGATCTGATGCAGTCGGAAATCCGGGACCTGATTGACCTCGACGATGAGGGCGCCCGAATCGACCGGCGCGATGTCCCAGCCGAGCAGCGGCAGATCCTCCATGACCCGGGCACCGTCCCGGGCTAGATCGAGCAGCAGCGGCCAGTTCGGCACGCCCATGCCGGCGAGCGGCGCGCCGGTGTCGGGATGATGGGTCGCCTCCTCGAAGCCGGTCTGGGTCGAGCGCACCGCGCCCTCGACCCGCCCGCTGGCGATGTCGAGCCGCGCCAGCAGATTGCCGACGCGCCAGAAATTGTCGGCGGCATTGCCGCCGGCGGGGATCTTCCACGCGGCTCGCCAGATGCGCGGTCCCTCGGCGGTCATCGCGGTGAGGACGCGCACCGTCGCCAGGCGGTCGCCGCACACTTCCCGCACCGCCGCCGGCGGACTCACCCGCCTTTGAAAGAGATAACCCGACGCGTAATGCGCGGCGATGTCGCGCAGGAAGGCATCGAGCGCCAGCATACGGCCGTCATACGTCACGCAGACGTCGAGCCGCGGATCGTATCGGTCGAAGCTGACCGACCCCAGGCTCTGCCGGCCGCGCAGCGGCTTGGCGAACAGCGGATACTGGCCGGCGTCGGACAGAAAGGCGCGAAGCTCGGCCTCGCTGCGCAGCAGAAAGGGCGACGGCCTGCCGCCCGCCCGGTGATAAAGCGCCACCGTCGGCATGACCGGCAGCCCGTGCGCGGCGAGCAGGAAGTCGCAGGCGATCTTGTTGTCGATCAGCCCATAGAGATCGAAGCGGTAATTCGCCCGCAGCAGGATCCGGCGCGCGCCTTTGACGCCGACGAAGGTGTGCCTGTCGGCCGCGCCGTAGAAGTCGCGGTCGAAGAGCTGCAGTCCGAGATACTCCTCGACCGAGAGCCCCCGGCGCAGCCGGAGCGCCAGCCATTCGGCGAGGAGCCGCAGGGAGGATAGCCCCCTGCCCGCCGCCGCCCGACGGAGCGCCGCCAGCCGCGCCAGCGAGGCGGGCGGCCTGGCCAGGTCGAGCGAGCTGGTCTCCGCTGGGTCGGGCATCGCGGGCATCGGTCCTTCTCCGGCGTGAGGCGGCGGCCCGTCGTGACCCGGGCGGAGACGTCGCCCTCATTCTACGGGACGCCGCCCGTCGCCATCCATCCTCGCAATCGGATTTTGCGCCATCGGACCGCCCGCCGCGGAGCCCGGCGGCGGGGCCGTCTCCCGGCCGGTCATTTGTTCATGGCCGCCTGCGCTCCCTTCAGCTCGGCAAGCGGCATGGCAGTGACCCAGCCGTAGATGTTGGAGACGTAAAGCGTGCCGCCGACGATCACCGGCGATGACGGACCGAAGCTGCCGCCGATATGCGTGACCCCCAGCAGCGTGCCGTC
Organism: Rhodospirillales bacterium; assembly: GCA_027315365.1. Classification (GTDB taxonomy): domain Bacteria; phylum Pseudomonadota; class Alphaproteobacteria; order ATCC43930; family CGMCC-115725; genus DAHUYF01. The sequence continues at coordinate 28,909 of DAHUYF010000138.1, forward strand.
GGAGACGCGCAACGCCGCGATATCGCCGGCCCGGTACGGGACGTAGGCTACGCCGTTGCGAACCGCCGCGCCGGCGCGGATCTGGCTGCCAAGCCTGGCCTTCCACAGCTCGCGGCCAGTCTTGAGATCAAGCGCGACGTAATCTCCCGAGACCGGGCTGCCTTCATAGACGACGCCGTCGACGATCACCGGCGTAGCGGTCTTCATCGCCGGAGGCACCGGGCCATCGGCAAAGCGCTTCTGCCACAGGATGCCGCCGGTTCGCGCGTCGAGGGCGAGGAGAACGTTTGCCACGGGATGGGCGGAATCGCCGCTCTGCACCGTGACTTCCTGCACCACCGTGCCCGCCGCATAGGCCGGGGTGCAATCGCCCATTCCGGTCGCGACAAGGTCGGGTATGGAAACCTTCCACGCCACCGACCCGCTCTGCTTGTCGATGGCGTAAAAGAAATTCGGCTCCGTGCCGCCGACGAAGACATAGTCGCCGCCCTCGACCGGTGAGGACATGCTGACGAAGGAGACGATGTCCGATGTCCACGCCAGCTTACCGGTGTCGGCGGCAAGCTTGTAGACATGGCCGTCGCCGGTGCCGATGTAGAGAAATCCCGCGTCATAGAGCGGCGTCGGCATGGCCTCCCCGGGGGGATGAAAGGCCCACAGCTCCTTGCCCGTCCGCCGGTCGAGCGCATAGACGGAGTTCACCCCGGGCCCGCGAATCGGCCGGCCGTGGTGCAGATAGACCATGGTGTTCGCATAGTTGAAATACGCGTTGCCGGTCGAGACAAAGACCGTGTCGCCGACGACGAGCGGATTGCTCATCGTCATGTTCCAGCCGTAATGCGCCCAGACGAGCTTGCCGGTCAGCGCGTTCAGCGCATAGGTATAGCCGTTGTCGTCGCCGACATAGACCATGCCCGCGGCCACGGTCACGCCGACCGGCATGCCGACGGTGTAGGCGGTGGTCTTGAAATCGCCCGCCAGCGGCGGACCGTCGAGCGGCAGCGCGCCGGCTCCGGCAAATGCCCATCGCACGCCGTCCTTGAGCTGTCGGGGCGCGCCCTCGGGCAGGTCGAATACCGCATTGCGCCCGGCGTTCGAGCCATAGGTCGGCCAGTTCTGGGGATAGAAGCGCGCCACCTCCGGTGCCGGCAGGTTCTCCGAAAAGTACTGACTGGGGAATTCCTGCGCCACCGCGTCACGCGACGCATCGGCGCGGCTTTGGGCGAAAGCCGGATGGACCGCCGGCAGCGTCAAGGCCAAGGAAGCGAGCACCTCGAACAGGACCGCCCGGCGACCGACCGCTCCGGCCGATCTCGACCCGGGCTTCTGCCCGCGAACCATTCTTCTGCGCATGATCGTGACGCTCCTTCCCGTCGCTGTCCGCGCTGCCGGGACATCGGGCGGCAGCACCCGTTGACAGGCGGCAGCGTCGAAGGCTCAGCTTAAGCCAGCCTTAAGCCGGGCCGCGTACGCCTGAGGAAATGGGCGGGAGGATCCGTGCGCATTCTGCTGGTTGAAGACGATGCCGTTCTGCTCGACGGCTTGCGGGTGGGCCTGGCGATTCACGGCTTCACCGTGGACGCCGTCGCCTGCTGCGAGGATGCGCGCGCCGCGCTGCGCGCAACCGCCTTCGATGCGGTCGTTCTCGATCTGATGCTGCCCGACGGTTCGGGACTCGATCTGCTGCGCGACTGGCGCAGGTCGGGCGACGCGACACCGGTCCTGCTGCTGACCGCACGCGACAAGGTGGGAGACCGGATCGCCGGGCTCGATGGCGGGGCGGACGATTATCTGGGCAAGCCCTTCGATCTCGATGAAGTGGCGGCGCGGCTGCGCGCGATCGCGCGCCGCGCCGCCGGCCGCGCGTCGCCGCTGCTGTGCTGGAACGGCCTGACGCTCGATCCCGGCCGCTTGACGGCCGAGCTGGATCGGAATCCGATCGCCCTGTCGCGGCGCGAATTTGCCATCCTGGCGGCGCTGATGGAGCGGCCGGGGGTGATCCTGTCCAAGGAGCAGCTCGAGGAACGTCTCTATGGCTGGGGCGACGATATCGACAGCAACGCCGTGGAGGTTCACGTGCACCATCTGAGGAGCAAGATCGGGCGCGATCTCGTCGAGACCGTCCGCGGCGTCGGCTACCGGCTGCAGGCCGCGGCGCGATGAGTTCGCTGCGCGGCAGGCTGTTCGCCATTCTGATAGCCACCACGGGCGTCATCTGGCTGGCCGCGGTGGCGTGGACCTATGTCGATGCGCGGGAGCGCGTCGAGCGCGTTCTCGACGCGCGCCTGATGGAAGCGGCGCGGATGGTGGATTCGTTGATCACCACCGGCGAGATTGAGATCGGCCGAGCCGCCGAGGCGGAACGGGTCGCGCCGGCGGGCGCGGCCGCCGATGCCGAATACCAGCACGAATTGTCCTGCCAGATCTGGTCGCTTGGCGGGCGACTGCTGGGGCTTTCGGCGGGCGCTCCGGCGGCGCGCCTGTCGGACGCCGCGGCGGGATTCTCCGAAAAGAAGATCGACGGCCAGGTGTGGCGCGTCTTCGCCGTCGAAAACCAGGCGCGCGGCGTGCGCATCCTGGTCGGCGACAAACTGACCGTGCGGCGGAACCTGGTTGCCGATCTGATCGCCAGCCTGCTGTTTCCCGCGGCCATCATCCTGCCGGCGCTCGCCTTCATGATATGGGCCAGCGTCGGACGCGGGCTGCGCCCATTGCAGGCGATGGCCGGGAGCCTGACGCAACGGGATGCCGCCGATCTCCGCCCGATTGCCGCCGAGCGCGCCGATGTCGAGATCAGGCCGATCATCGAAGCGTTGAACGGTCTTTTTCAGAGGGTCTCGGATGCGCGCGATCGCGAGCGCCGCTTCACCGCGTTTTCCGCGCACGAGCTGCGAACGCCGCTGGCGGGCCTGCGGACGCAGGCGCAGGTCGCCTTGGCGGCGGCCGACGCGCCGACTAGGGACGCCGCCCTGCACCAGATACTGGTCAGCGTCGATCGCACCTCGCGGCTGGTCAAGCAGCTGCTGGAGATATCGAGCCTCGATGCCCAGCCCGTCGCCCCCGCCGCGCAGTGGCTGGACATCGGCAGGGCGCTCGCGCAACTCGACCAGCAGCTTGCGCCGCTGCGGAAGGCTCGATCGCTCACGGTCGAGACCGCGCCCGGCGTCGCGCAGGCGCTTTTGCTGATGAACGAGGAAATCTTCATGGTCGCCGCGCGAAACCTGCTCGAGAACGCGCTGCAGCATTCGTCCCCCGGCGGCATCGTGAGATGGTCGGTCGCCGCCGACCCTGCGGAGGGGATCATTGCGATCGAGGATGACGGCCCCGGAATTCCGGAGGACGAATTGGCACTGGTGTGCCAGCGCTTCTTCCGCGGACGGCACAAGAGCGGACCGGGCAGCGGTCTGGGACTCGCCATCGTCGATCTCGCCCTGCAGCAGGCGCAGGCCCGGTTGCGACTGGCGAACCGGCCCGGCGGCGGCCTGCGCGCCGAGATCGTGGTAAGCGGCGCCCGGCTGTCGCCGCCGCATCGCGGCGTCGCCGCGGTCGCTCGGACCGCCGTAAGCGGGTGAAGGGTTGGTGGGCGCGGCAGGACTCGAACCTGCGGCATCCCTATGAGCTCTTCCTCCGGCTCGAGGGCATCGAGCACAAGCGAACCCGGGTCAACCGCCCGCAGTCTCCAACGGCATCGTCGAGCGCCTGCACCGCTCGTTCCTCGAGGAGCACTTCCGCATCGAGGGCCGCAGGACACGGTTCGAGACCATCGAGGAGATGCAGGCCGTGCTCGACCAGTACCTCGTCGAGTACAATACCAAGCGACCATACCGGGGCCGCGGCATGAACGGCCGCACGCCCACCAAGGCATTTATTGACGGGATCAGACAAGAGGACACGCCACAGCCGAAACCAGAAGGCCGCCTAACCTTCGCCCGACGAGGCGGCGACCGTCAGCCAATTACCCTCTCTGTACAGTCGGCGATTTCCCGAAGCGCGTACATTGCAGGAGTTTAATTTGATCGTTGCCCGTCAAATGTATACCCAATATAGAAACCGAGAAGCGGCTCTCCGGCTCAACATACCCGCGGCATATTCGGCTGAGGTGTGAACGGCCGTGCGGCGTCGCTTGGTGACATGATCTACTTTCCGGCGCGGAGCACCTTCATAACGGATGAATTCATCTCGGCCGACCACCTCCGTCGATCAGCTGACGATTCCTTCAACGGAGCTATCGCACCGCTGGTCCGCGCGGTTTCGTGTTCCGCGGCAGCAAATGGCGCATTTTGGGGAACCGCCGGCGCTCACGGCGGGGATGATCACCTGCGCAAGCCTTTCGGGCGAGCGGTCCTCCGCATTGGGCCGCTATTCGGGCGCGAGGATCGGACCGGGCTTGGAAGTGCCGCGCCGGCCCCTTCGCAATCCGAGAGGCGTCTTTCCTGAGAACAGCGACGCCGAGAATCAGCATATCCTCCGCGCCCTGTGGAATAATCTCGGTCGTCCCGTGGCGGATTTTATGCACACCTTGTCTTCGGTCGAATGGCGATGATCGCACCAGCCGTTGCGCTTGTCGGTCTCCGCTTCGCTTGTCCGCTTGTGCCCGACTCGAGCCGAGCGCCTTGATGGTGCTCGCTTTTGTTTCATCGCCCTGCCTTTCATGCCTGTAGCCGATACAGCTGACACCCCGAATTGAGGTAATGGCGATGATGACAGGCGTCAGTGCGCTGATAGTAAGGATGGGTAGGCGCGAGGCCAGAGCAATGATTGTGGATCCGCGGTCGCTGGCCAGACCGACATTTCTTCTTTAAAACGGCCGGTCCGGATGCGGGGCGACATGGACAAATATTGACGCTTCTAACGAAAACCAACGAGAGGCTGGCATCGGGCCACCACGGCCACTCGAATCTGCGCTCGGTACGGGGGAAATGCATGCAGCAAGACCAGTTCAATCACTCGGCGGCGCGGCGGATACAGCCCGATTGCATCGCCTCAAGCACTCGTCGGGTGAGCGCTCGGCAGCCAATCGTCACACGTCTCAATCTTGCTCTCATCTGGTTCGTATTGGCCGGGACGACGTTTCAACTATTCGGCATGCCGGTAGTGTTGCGCGTCGTTGGCTCGCGGGCCACATGCCTTCTGCTGCCGATCATGCTGATTCAGCCGCTTCACTGGGGGCTGATCCACGAAGGCATCCATTCCCACCTGCTTCGCAAACGTCGCGCCAATGAATTCTTCGCACGGCTACTGTCAGTCGCGCTCGGAGTGCCATTCGATGCTACGCGCTTCGGCCACCTGGTTCATCACCGGTTTTCCCGGCACAGTTACGACCGGCCCGATGTGTACGATGGCCGCAGTCGGTACGCAGCTGTTTGGGCGCGCTATTGGGGGCGGCTCTTTGGCGGTGTTTATCTGGGGCTCCTGGTTTCACCGTTGATTGCGTGCGTTCCCATGTCGCTGGGGGTGCATTTCGCGAAAAAGATGATCCCCATCGCCGAGGATGGCGATGCTGAGGTGCGGCGCCTCTACATATCGCTGGTGACGAATGTCTCGAAGCGGCGCCGCACCCGGCGAGAATTTGGGTTGACGCTGGTGTTATACGGCGCGAGCGCGTGGATGTATGGCACGGCGTGGCCGATGCTGCTGGCCACCATGTATGTGCGCGGCGTATGGCATTCGTTCGCGGACAACGTCCCCCATCACGACGTGGCTCCCGACGAACCGGAGCGTGCTCGGAATTACGCGATGCCGCAGTATCTGGGATTTTTTATTATGAATCAGCATCTGCATTTAACGCACCACCGTCATCCGGCCGCGCCGTGGACGGCTCTCCCCGCGATGAGCACGCCGGAGGACGAGCGGCCCTACGAGAATTATTTCCGCGCCGCGCTCCGTCAGGCGAGTGGAAGCTATCCCCGCCGTCCCCAGCACCAATGCCACGCGCGGGAGACCAGCGATTCTCCGACCCATCAATAGCATCACGCAAGCTGACGGGATTAACGAAAATCGCCCCACTCCGAGACCGGATGGACCATGGACCACCCAGATTCCATGAGCATGAAAACATGCATCGTCACTGGCCCGACGTCGGGAATTGGCAAAGCCACGGCACTTGAGCTCGCGAGAAGAGGGGCAACCGTCGTCCTCGTTTGCAGAAACAGGCAGAAAGGCGAGGAGGCCGTCCGGGAAATTCAGGCGCAAGCTCAACATTGCACAATTGATCTATTTATTGCCGACCTTTCGTCGCAGCAGCAAATCCGCGCGTTCGCCGCAGAATTCAGCCATAAATTCGATCGCCTGCATCTCCTGATCAATAACGCCGGCGCGATGTTTCCCCGGCGCGCGGAGAGCGTCGACGGCATGGAAATGACTTTGGCGGTCAACCATCTTGCGCCGTTCCTCTTGACCAACCTGCTGCTCGACAAACTGAAATCGGGCGGCGATGCGCGGATTGTCAATGTTAATTCGGACGCACATGAGCAAGGGAAGATTGATTTTACTGATCTTCAGATGCTGCGCCGCTATAGGCGCGGCATGGGGATGCGAGCCTACGCGAATGCGAAGCTCGCCAATCTGCTGACCGTATACGAGCTTGCCGGTCGTCTTCAGGACACGCGGGTTACCGTCAATGCCCTGCACCCCGGGTACGTGGCAACCGACATCATCAGGTTTCGCGGCGTGACCGGCCCGCATCGGCTGCTCAAACCACTTTGGAGTGCCGCAAAGCATTTCATTCTTACGCCGGAAAAAGGCGCACGTACCTCAATCCATCTTGCCTGTTCCCCTCGAGTTGCGAATGTCTCCGGGAGGTATTTCGAGAAATGTGTGCCGGTTGCGTCCAGTCCGCTATCGTACGATAGAGACATGCAGAGACGGATGTGGGAGGTCAGCGAGCAATTGACGGCCGGCTAGCGGAAGGGAGATGTGCGGAGACAATCCGGGAAGCACAAATGTACCAATTACTGTGGGCCTTGAAAACCTCGTCGTCGGCCAGGCTTCTCTTTCCCAGAGGGTTGTCCGGTGCCGTGGCGATTTTCATGATCATCATGGCCGGATCCACAGTGGCTGCCTCCCAGCAGCGATATACATATCAGGTCCATGATTCGATCTTTGGCACGATCGGATACTACAGCAACACTTTAGAGAAGAACGGCGATGAGACGACCGTGACCACGGAAGCTCATATCAAGGCCTCTGTTCTCGGCATCACACTTTACCGTCAGGAGGCCTCCCGTACCGAGCGTCTGGTTGGCGATCGTCTTGTCTACTTTCACGGCGTCACCACCGAAAACGGCCATCCCTTCGAGGTGAATGGCCGGGCGGAAGCAGACCATTTCATCGTCACCTCCCCCAGCGGAAAATTTACCGCGCCAAGCACGATCAGGTCCGTTAATCCATGGTCGTGGGCGACAGGCGCCGCTGTCGGGGACGTGGTTCTCATGCCTGATACGGGCCTCGTCGAAAAAGTGCATGTCAGCGGCGGCGAGGAAACGTCGATCGAGGTCGATGGGGCTTCGATGCGGGTACGACGGTCTCAAATAGAGACGGAGAACGGAGCCGAGCGATACGATATCTGGACGGACGATTACGGAAAACCTGTGAAATTTGATATCCAGGACAGCCAAAGCACCGTCACGTTCATGCTTGTCAAATGAATTCGGCGGCGGCCGCTGCTTCAGGTCGGACGTGACGCCGATATAGCGCTGGCCTGCCCATGCATCGCTTCGCAGCAAGTAGACATCGCGCATTCGCTCAGCCCCCCTCCGCCGAGGCCTCGGAGGGCATCCTGCTTCGCGACTGTCAACGAGGCAAATCCTGCGAAGTGCGTGAGCGCGAAGCAGGATGGTGGGCCCGGCAGGACTCGAACCTGCGACAACACCGTTATGAGCGGCGCGTTCTAACCAGCTGAACTACAGGCCCTTGATCCGAGGACGAGGACGGAAGGCAGGATAGCGGAAATCCGCCCTCAGGTGTCGAGGA
>DAHUYF010000148.1 GCA_027315365.1 Rhodospirillales bacterium
GCTGAAGGAAGGCACGGAGATGGTGATGCCGGGGGACAACGTGCAGATGGAGGTGGAGCTGATCGCGCCCATCGCCATGGACGAGGGCCTGCGCTTCGCCATCCGCGAGGGCGGCCGCACCGTCGGCGCCGGCGTCGTCGCGAAAATATTGAAATAGAAGCAAAAGCGCCCACGCGCCACCTCACCCCGACCCGCTCCGCTCCCGGGGCGGAGAGCGAGGGGACCCGCGCAGCGGGAGGGTGAGGGGGAGGCGGACGGGAGCGCTAATTTCGCACGGTCTTAGGAGTGTAGCTCAATTGGTAGAGCACCGGTCTCCAAAACCGGGGGTTGGGGGTTCGAGCCCCTCCACTCCTGCCACCGCTACGACACTCTTTCTTTCGGCGCCGCCGGGCGCTATATAGGTCGTTTCGACGGAACATCATGGCAATAGGCAGTCCGGTAGAATTTCTGCGGCAAGTCCGCCAGGAGGTGGGCAAGGTCACCTGGCCGACGCGGAAGGAGACGAGCGTCACCACCGCCATGGTTTTCGTCATGGTGATCGTGGCTGCGCTGTTCTTTTTCCTCGTCGACATCGGCCTCGGCCATCTCGTGCGCTTCGTCCTCGGCATCGGAGGCTGAGCCATGGCGGCGAAATGGTACGTGATCCACGTCTATTCGGGCTTCGAGAAGAAGGTCGCCCAGTCCATCCGCGAGCAGGCGGATCAGAAAGGGGTGACCGACAAGTTCGAAGAAGTGCTGGTCCCGACCGAGGAAGTCGTCGAGGTCAAGCGCGGCGCCAAGGTGAGCGCGGAGCGCAAGTTCTTCCCCGGCTACGTCCTGGTCAAGATGGATATGACCGACGACACGTGGCATCTGGTGAAGAACACGCCCAAGGTGACCGGGTTCCTCGGCGGCGGCGGCCGCGGCCGGCCGGTGCCGATCAGCGAGGCCGAGGCCTCGCGGATCATGCGCCAGGTGCAGGAAGGGATCGAGCGGCCGAAGCCGTCGATCACCTTCGAGGTGGGCGAGCAGGTGCGGGTGAGCGATGGCCCCTTCACCTCGTTCAACGGCTTCGTCGAGGAGGTCGACGAGGAGAAGGCGCGGCTCAAGGTGGCGGTGTCGATCTTCGGCCGCGCCACCCCGGTCGAGCTGGAGTATTCGCAGGTCGAGAAGCTTTGACGCTCTAGAGATCGACCGGCAGGGCGAGCGGCGAGGGTTGGTGTGGCGGCTCGTCGCCCGCGGCTGAAGATGCAACACACACTATGTGCGGGAGGCCAGCCTGGGCCGTGACCGCGCGCCTCGAGCGAGGGATGTACATGGCAAAGAAAGTCGTTGGCTTCATCAAACTGCAAGTGCCCGCCGGCAAGGCGAATCCGTCGCCGCCGATCGGGCCGGCGCTGGGTCAGCGCGGCCTCAACATCATGGAGTTCTGCAAGGCGTTCAACGCCCAGACCCAGGGGATGGAGCCGGGGATGCCGATCCCGGTGACCATCACGGCCTATGCCGACCGCACCTTCACCTTCATCATGAAGTCGCCGCCCAATTCCTATTTCCTGAAGAAGGCGGCGGGCATCGACAAAGGCTCGCAGACCCCGGGCAAGGGGACGGCGGGCAAGGTGACGATGGCGCAGATCCGCGACATCGCGCAGAAGAAGATGAAGGACCTGAACGCCAAGGATCTCGACGGCGCCTGCCGAATGATCGCGGGATCCGCCCGCTCCATGGGCCTCGAGGTGGTGGAGTAGAGCATGGCAAGAAAAGGCAAGCGCATCCGCCAGGCGACGGACGGCATCGACCGCAACCAGTTCTACCCGCTGGCCGAGGCGGTGAAGATGGTCAAGAGCCGCGCCACGGCCAAGTTCGATGAAACCATCGAGCTGTCGCTCAACCTCAATCTCGACGTGCGCAAGGCGGAGCAGAATCTGCGCGGCACGGTGATGCTGCCGCACGGCAGCGGCAAGTCGCTGCGCGTCGCGGTCTTCGCCCGGGGGCCGCGCGCCGAAGAGGCGAAGGCCGCCGGCGCCGACATCGTCGGCGCCGAGGATCTCGCCGAGAAGGTGCAGGCCGGGCAGCTCGATTTCGACCGCTGCATCGCCACGCCGGACATGATGGCGCTGGTCGGCCGGCTCGGCCGCGTGCTGGGCCCGCGCGGGCTGATGCCCAATCCGAAGCTCGGCACCGTCACCGCCAATGTCACCGAGGCGGTGAAGGCGGCCAAGGGCGGCCAGGTCGAGTTCCGCGCCGAGAAGGCCGGGCTGGTCCAGGCCGGCGTCGGCAAGGCGAGCTTCAGCGAGGCGGCGCTCCTCGAGAACGTGAAGGCTTTCGTGGGCGCCATCAGCCGCTCCAAGCCGACCGGCATCAAGGGGACCTTCATCAAGAAGGTGAGCCTGAGCTCGACCATGGGGCCGGGGCTCAAACTGGAGCTTCAGAGCCTCGCCGGCTGACCGGCGAGGCGCGAGATCGCCTTGGGCGCCGGCGACGGGGTCCAGGGCGTAGGGAGGGTCACTCCTCCCGTCCTGTCCGAGATTGCAGGTACCGGCCATGCGGCCGGTCTAAGGCCCGAACGGGCGCCGGCATGAGACAGGGGTTAGAGGCCAGGGGAGGTTCGCCCCTCGGCCTTCGACTTCTGGGACAGGCGAACCCGGGCATTTCGGTGCCCTCGTGCAACCGATCCCCGCTTCGGGGATCTCGAGTGGAGACGGAGAGTGGACCGGTCACAGAAAGAGACGCTGGTCACCTCGCTGCAGCAAGCGCTGTCGGAGACCGCATGTGTCGTCATCACCCATCAGACCGGCATGACGGTCGAGGAGGTGACGGAACTGCGCCGCCAGATGCGGGCAGCCGGTGCCAGCTTCAAAGTGACGAAGAACCGGCTCGCGCGCCGCGCCCTCGCAGGCACGAAATTCGAGCAACTCTCGCCGATGTTCACCGGACCCACCGCGATTGCGTTTTCGCGGGACCCGGTGGCCGCGGCGAAGGTGGCCGTCGAGTTCGCCAACAAGAACGACAAGTTGCGGATCGTGGGCGGAGGCCTCAACGATCAGCAGCTCGACGCCGCAGGGATCAAGTCCCTGGCCACCTTGCCATCGCTCGATCAGCTGCGGGCAAAGCTGCTCGGCATGCTGCAGACCCCGGCGACGCGGATCGCCTCGGTGCTGCAGGCGCCGGGCGGGCAGATTGCCCGCGTGCTGTCGGCCCATGCGAAGAAGGGCGAGGCCGCCTGACGTATTGAAACCCTTGTAAAAGTCCCAGGAGTGCAAACATCATGGCTGATCTTAATAAACTGGTTGACGATCTCTCGGCGCTGACCGTCATCGAGGCGGCGGAGCTGTCCAAGAAGCTCGAGGAGAAGTGGGGCGTCTCGGCGGCGGCGCCCGTGGCGGTGGCTGCGGCCGGCGCGGCCGGCGCGCCCGCGGCCGCGGCGGTGGAGAAGACCGAGTTCAACGTCATCCTGGCCGCGGCCGGCGACAAGAAGATCAACGTCATCAAGGAGGTGCGCGCGATCACCGGTCTCGGCCTCAAGGAGGCGAAGGATCTGGTCGAAGGCGCTCCCAAGGCGGTCAAGGAGGGAGTCAACAAGGACGAGGCGGCGAAGCTCAAGAAGCAACTCGAAGAGGCGGGTGCGACTGTCGAGGTCAAGTAAGCTGCCGAGGGTACCGGCGCCGGATGCCGCGGCGGAAACGCCCGCGCGCGTCCGGCCGCCGACGCATTTCTCCGCCGGGGCGCGGCCAGCCCGCGCCAGCCGGCGTTTGGCGTTTTTCGGCGATGCGCCGCGGCTGCGGCGCGTCGACGCATGTTGTCGTCGCGTTTCGATTTCGGCGCGTCCCGCCCGAGGGACGCCAGCGGTCTCACAGGTGAGGGTCATCCATGGCTAAGTCGTTCACGGGTCGCAAGCGCATCCGCAAGAGCTTCGGGCGTATTCCCGAGGTGGCGCCGATGCCGAACCTCATCGAGGTGCAGAAGAGCTCGTACGACCATTTCCTGCAGATGGACGGGGTGCCGGAGCAGCGCCAGAGCGTCGGGCTGCAGGAAGTGTTCAAGTCGGTCTTCCCCATCCGCGACTTCTCCGACCGCGCGCGGCTCGAATTCGTGCGCTACGAGCTCGAGCAGCCGAAGTATGACGTGGAAGAGTGTCAGCAGCGTGGCATCACCTTCGCCGCGCCGCTCAAGGTGACGCTGCGCCTGGTCGTCTGGGATGTCGACGAGGACACCGGCTCGCGCTCGATCCGCGACATCAAGGAGCAGGACGTCTACATGGGCGACATGCCGCTCATGACCAAGAACGGCACCTTCATCATCAACGGCACCGAGCGGGTCATCGTCTCGCAGATGCACCGCTCGCCCGGCGTCTTCTTCGACCACGACAAGGGCAAGACGCACAGCTCCGGCAAGTATCTCTTCGCCGCGCGCGTCATCCCCTATCGCGGCTCCTGGCTCGATTTCGAGTTCGACGCCAAGGATCACCTCTACGTCCGCATCGACCGCCGCCGCAAGCTGCCGGTGACCACCCTGCTCTTCGCGCTCGACGGTATCCAGACGGCGAAGCTGCGCGCCGAGCGCGCCGCCGAGAACAAGTCGCTGCAGCCGGCCGAGGCGCAGGGCATGTCGAAGGAAGAGATCCTCGGCTATTTCTACAGCACCACGGTCTTCACCCACGGCAAGAAGGGCTGGAAGGCGCCGTTCGACGCCGGCCGCTTCCGCGGCATCAAGCTGACGCACGACCTGGTCGACGCCAAGACCGGCAAGGTCAAGGTCGAGGCCGGCGAGAAGGTGTCGCCGCGCCAGGCGCGCAAGCTCGCCGAGGACGGGCTCGAGGAGATCCTGGTCTCCAAGGACGATCTGATCGGGCGCTATCTCGCGGTCGACGTCGTCAACGAGGAGACCGGCGAGATCTACGCCGAGGCCGGCGACGAGATCACCGAGGCGCTGGTCGCCCAAGTGGAGGCCGGCAAGATCGCCGAGCTGCCGGTGCTGTCGATCGACCACGTCTCGGTCGGCCCCTACATCCGCAACACGCTGCTGATCGACAAGAACGCGACGCGCGAGGACGCGCTCATCGACATCTACCGCGTCATGCGTCCGGGCGAGCCGCCGACGCTCGACACCGCGGAGACGCTGTTCAACAGCCTGTTCTTCGACAGCGAGCGCTACGACCTCTCGGCCGTCGGCCGGGTCAAGATGAACTCGCGGCTGGCGCTGCAGACCGCCGACACGGTGCGCGTGCTGCGCAAGGAGGACATCCTCGCCATCCTCAAGGTGCTGGTCGAGCTCAAGGACGGGCGGGGCGAGATCGACGACATCGACCATCTCGGCAACCGGCGCGTGCGCTCGGTCGGCGAGCTCATGGAGAACCAGTATCGCGTCGGGCTGCTGCGCATGGAGCGCGCCATCCGCGAGCGCATGAGCTCGGTCGAGATCGACACGGTGATGCCGCACGACCTGATCAACGCCAAGCCGGCGGCGGCGGCGGTGCGCGAGTTCTTCGGCTCCTCGCAGCTCTCGCAGTTCATGGACCAGACCAATCCGCTGTCCGAGATCACGCACAAGCGCCGTCTCTCGGCGCTTGGCCCGGGCGGCCTCACCCGCGAGCGCGCCGGCTTCGAGGTGCGCGACGTGCACCCCACCCATTACGGCCGCATCTGCCCGATCGAGACGCCGGAAGGCCCGAATATCGGCCTGATCAACAGCCTCGCCACCTATGCGCGGGTGAACCAGTACGGCTTCATCGAGAGTCCCTACCGGCGCGTCGTCGAGGGCACGGTGACCGACGAGGTGGTCTATCTCTCCGCCATGGAGGAAGGCCGCTACGCCATCGCCCAGGCCAATGTCGAGCTCGACGGCAAGAACCGCGTCAAGGCGGACCTCACCAACTGCCGCAAGGCCGGCGACTTCGTCATGGCGCGGCCGCAGGACATCGATTTCATCGACGTCTCGCCCAAGCAGCTCGTCTCGGTGGCGGCGGCGCTCATCCCGTTCCTGGAGAACGACGACGCCAACCGCGCGCTGATGGGCTCGAACATGCAGCGCCAGGCGGTGCCGCTCATCCGCGCCGAGGCGCCGCTGGTCGGCACCGGCATGGAGGAGACGGTGGCGCGCGACAGCGGCGTGACCATCATCGCCCGGCGCTCGGGCATGGTCGACCAGGTGGACGGCATGCGCATCGTGGTGCGTGCCACCGAGGAGACCTCGACGGCGGCGCCCGGCGTCGACATCTACAACCTGCTGAAATTCCAGCGCTCGAACCAGAACACCTGCATCACCCAGCGGCCGCTGGTGAAGGTCGGCGACGTCGTCAGCGCCGGCGACATCATCGCCGACGGCCCCTCCACCCAGCTCGGCGAGCTGGCGCTGGGGCGCAACGTGCTCTGCGCCTTCATGCCCTGGAACGGCTATAATTTCGAGGACTCGATCCTCATCTCCGAGCGCATCGTGTCGGACGACGTCTTCACCTCGATCCACATCGAGGAGTTCGAGGTGATGGCGCGCGACACCAAGCTCGGCCAGGAGGAGATCACCCGCGACATCCCCAATGTCGGCGAGGAAGCGCTCAAGAACCTCGACGAGGCCGGCATCGTCTATATCGGCGCCGAGGTGAAGCCGGGCGACATCCTGGTCGGCAAGGTGACGCCCAAGGGCGAGTCGCCGATGACCCCCGAAGAAAAGCTGCTGCGCGCGATCTTCGGCGAGAAGGCGTCGGACGTGCGCGACACCAGCCTGCGCCTGCCGCCGGGCGTCTCCGGCACCATCGTCGAGGTCCGCGTCTTCTCCCGCCGCGGCGTCGACAAGGACGAGCGCGCGCTCGCCATCGAGCGGGCCGAGATCGAGCGTCTCGCCAAGGACCGCGACGACGAGCGCGTCATCCTCGAGCGCAGCTTCCACGCGCGCCTGAAGGAGCTGCTGGTCGGCCAGGAGGTGGCGAGCGGGCCCAAGGGCCTCAAGGCCGGCACCAAGGTCACCGAGGCGGTGCTGGGCGAATACACCCCCGGCCAGTGGCGCCAGATCGCCATCCGCAACGACAAGCGCATGGCCGACATCGAGGCGCTCAAGAAGCTGATGGACGACGGCATCGACCGGCTCAACCAGCGCTTCGAGAGCAAGGTCGAGAAGCTGCAGCGCGGCGACGAGCTGCCGCCCGGCGTGATGAAGATGGTCAAGGTCTTCGTCGCGGTGAAGCGCAAGCTGCAGCCCGGCGACAAGATGGCCGGCCGGCACGGCAACAAGGGCGTGATCTCCAGGATCATGCCGGTCGAGGACATGCCCTATCTCGCCGACGGCACGCCGGTCGACATCGTGCTCAATCCGCTTGGCGTGCCGAGCCGGATGAATGTCGGGCAGATCCTCGAGACCCATCTGGGCTGGGCCTCGGCCGGGCTCGGGCGGCAGATCGGCGACATCATCGACAAGGTCCGGCGCAACGCCGCCAAGACCGGCGATCTCCGCAAGTTCCTCAACGGCGTCTACACCGACGAGGGCGACCGGGGCGACATCAAGGAACTCGAGGACAAGCAGCTCCTGGAGCTGGCCGAGAACCTCCGCCCCGGCGTGCCGGTGGCGAGCCCGGTGTTCGACGGCGCGCGCGAGGAGGACATCGTCGCCATGCTCAAGGAGGCGGGTCTCGACTCCTCCGGCCAGGTGACGCTGGTCGACGGGCGCACCGGCGAGGCGTTCGACCGCAAGGTGACGGTAGGCTACATCTACATGCTGAAGCTGCACCACCTGGTCGACGACAAGATCCACGCGCGTTCGATCGGCCCCTACAGCCTCGTCACGCAGCAGCCGCTGGGCGGCAAGGCGCAGTTCGGCGGACAGCGCTTCGGCGAGATGGAGGTGTGGGCGCTGGAGGCCTACGGCGCCGCCTACACGCTGCAGGAAATGCTGACGGTCAAGTCCGACGACGTCTCCGGCCGCACCAAGGTCTACGAGGCGATCGTGCGGGGCGACGACAATTTCGAGGCGGGCATCCCGGAATCCTTCAACGTGCTGGTGAAGGAACTCCGTTCGCTCGGCCTCAACGTCGAGCTCGAGCAGCGCAGCTACTGAGTTGGAGGACGGCGAGCGCCGACGGCGCTCCCGTCCGTGTTCACGCGTTACCCAGGAAGGGATCGTTCATGAACGAGTTGATGAACATCTTCGGGCAGGTCACGGGGCCGCAAAGCTTCGACCAGATCAAGATCTCGATCGCCAGCCCCGAGCGGATCCGCTCGTGGTCCTTCGGCGAGATCAAGAAGCCCGAGACGATCAACTACCGCACCTTCAAGCCGGAGCGGGACGGCCTGTTCTGCGCCCGCATCTTCGGGCCGATCAAGGACTACGAGTGCTTGTGCGGCAAGTACAAGCGCATGAAGTACCGCGGCATCATCTGCGAGAAGTGCGGCGTCGAGGTCACGCTCTCGAAGGTGCGTCGCGACCGCATGGGCCATATCGAGCTGGCCTCGCCGGTGGCGCATATCTGGTTCCTGAAGTCGCTGCCCAGCCGCATCGGCCTGCTGCTCGACATGACGCTCAAGGATCTCGAGAAGATCCTCTATTTCGAGAGCTATGTCGTGATCGAGCCGGGCCTGACACCGCTCAAGCTGCACCAGCTCCTCAACGAGGAGGAGTTCATCAAGGCGCAGGAGGAGTTCGGCGAGGAGGCCTTCACCGCCTCGATCGGCGCCGAGGCGCTGCAGCGCATGCTGTCGGCGATCGTGCTCGACGGCGAGACCGGCGAGCGCGAGCGCATCCGCCAGGATCTGCGCGACACCACGTCCGAGGCCAAGCGCAAGAAGCTGGTGAAGCGGCTGAAGCTGGTCGAGGCCTTCATCGCCTCCAACAGCCGGCCGGAATGGATGATCCTCGAGGTCATCCCGGTGATCCCGCCCGAGCTGCGCCCGCTGGTGCCGCTCGACGGCGGCCGCTTCGCCACCTCCGACCTCAACGACCTCTATCGTCGCGTCATCAACCGCAACAACCGGCTGAAGCGGCTGATCGAGCTGCGCGCGCCGGACATCATCGTGCGCAACGAGAAGCGCATGCTGCAGGAGGCGGTCGACGCGCTCTTCGACAACGGCCGGCGCGGCCGCATCATCACCGGCGCCAACAAGCGCCCGCTCAAGTCGCTGTCGGACATGCTCAAGGGCAAGCAGGGTCGCTTCCGGCAGAACCTGCTCGGCAAGCGTGTCGACTATTCCGGCCGTTCGGTCATCGTCGTCGGGCCCGAGCTCAAGCTCCATCAATGCGGCCTGCCCAAGAAGATGGCGCTCGAGCTGTTCAAGCCGTTCATCTATTCGAAGCTCGAGCTCTACGCCATGGCGAGCACCATCAAGGCGGCCAAGCGCATGGTGGAGAAGGAGCGGCCGGAGGTGTGGGACATCCTCGAGGAGGTGATCCGCGAGCATCCGGTGCTGCTGAACCGCGCGCCGACGCTGCACCGCCTCGGCATCCAGGCGTTCGAGCCGATCCTGATCGAGGGCAAGGCGATCCAGCTGCATCCGCTGGTCTGCACCGCGTTCAACGCCGATTTCGACGGCGACCAGATGGCGGTGCACGTACCGCTGTCGCTCGAGGCTCAGCTCGAGGCGCGCGTGCTGATGATGTCGACCAACAACATCCTCTCGCCCGCCAACGGCAAGCCGATCATCGTGCCGTCGCAGGACATCATCCTCGGCCTCTACTACATCACCATCGAACGTCCCGACTGGCTCGGCCCGGTGGTGCAGGTCAAGGATGCCAAGGAGCTCAAGGCGGCGATCGAGGCGCACAAGGTTCTGGTCTTCGACCCGGCCGACAGCGCCGAACCGGTGAAGTCGGGGCGGGTTTCCGCGCTCGACCAGCTCATGAAGAAGTCCGGCGTGAGCTTCCACCGCGTGCCGTTCTTCGACAATCTCGGCGAGATCGAGCGGGCGCTCGAGGCGAAGGCGGTCGGGCTCCATGCCCGCGTCCGCGCGCGCCTGCGCACGCGCGACGCCGAGGGCAAGCCTGTGGTGCGCACCATCCTCACCACGCCCGGCCGCATGATGCTGGCCGAGATCCTGCCCTATAACCCGAACATCAGCTTCGACCTGATCAACCGGCTGCTGACCAAGAAGGAGATCAGCAACGTCATCGACCAGGTCTATCGCCACTGCGGCCAGAAGGAGACCGTGATCTTCTGCGACCGGCTGATGGCGATCGGCTTCCAGCAGGCGTGCAAGGCGGGCATTTCCTTCGGCAAGGACGACCTGATCGTGCCGCATGCCAAGGAGAAGCTGGTCTCGACCGCGCAGGAGAAGGTGAAGGAGTACGAGCAGCAATATCTCGACGGCCTCATCACCCAGGGCGAGAAGTACAACAAGGTGGTCGACGTCTGGTCGAGCTGCACCGAAAAGGTGGCCGAGGAGATGATGAAGGTCATCCGCTCGGCGAAGCCCGGCGAGTCCATCAACTCGGTGTGGATGATGGCCGACAGCGGCGCGCGCGGCTCGGCGGCGCAGATCAAGCAGCTCGCCGGCATGCGCGGCCTGATGGCCAAGCCGTCGGGCGAAATCATCGAGACGCCGATCATCTCAAACTTCAAGGAAGGCCTCACCGTGCTCGAGTACTTCAACTCGACGCACGGCGCGCGCAAGGGGCTGGCCGACACCGCGCTCAAGACGGCGAACTCCGGCTATCTTACCCGCCGGCTCGTCGACGTGGCGCAGGACGCCATCATCACCGAGGAGGATTGCGGCACCACCAAGGGCCTCACCATGCGCGCCGTCGTCGACGGCGGCGAGGTGATCGCGCCGCTGGGCGACCGCATCCTCGGCCGCACCGCGGCGCTCGACGTGGTCGATCCCTTGAACGGCGAGCTCATCGTTCCGGCGGGCGGCCTCGTCGACGAGGAGGTGGTCGAGCGCATCGACCGCTCCGGCATCGACAGCGTGCTCATCCGCTCGGTGCTGACCTGCGAGACCCGCGTCGGGCTCTGCGGCAAGTGCTATGGCCGCGATCTCGCGCGCGGTACCGTGGTCAACATCGGCGAGGCGGTGGGCGTCATCGCCGCGCAGTCGATCGGCGAACCCGGCACACAGCTCACCATGCGCACCTTCCACATCGGCGGCGCGGTACAGCGCGGCGCCGAGCAGTCCTCGATCGAAGCGGTGTTCGACAGCAAGGTCCGCATCAAGAACCGCAACGTGGTCATGAACTCCTCCGGCGTGCCGGTGGTGATGGGCCGCAACACCGAGCTGGCGCTGCTCGACGAGGCGGGCCGCGAGAAGGCGCGCCACCGCGTGCCTTACGGCGCCAAGCTGCTCGCCGACGAGGGCACGGCGGTGACGAAGGGGCAGAAGCTCGCGGAATGGGACCCCTACACCATTCCGATCATCACCGAGAAGGACGGCATCGCCCATTACGTCGACCTCATCGAGGGCACCTCGATGCGCGAGGTGGTGGACGAGGCGACCGGCATCTCGTCCAAGGTGGTCATCGACTGGAAGCAGCAGCCGCGCGGCAACGACCTGAAGCCGCGCATCACGCTGCGCACCGGGAAGGGCGAGGTGCTCACCTTGGCCAACGGGCTCGAGGCGCGCTACTTCATGTCGGTGGACGCCATTCTCTCGGTCGAGAACGGCGCCGAGGTCAAGGCGGGCGACGTGCTCGCCCGCATCCCGCGCGAATCGTCCAAGACCCGCGACATCACCGGCGGTCTGCCGCGCGTCGCCGAGTTGTTCGAGGCGCGCCGGCCCAAGGATTTCGCCATCATCAGCGAGATCGACGGCCGGGTCGAATTCGGCAAGGACTACAAGACCAAGCGCCGCATCGTCGTCATTCCGACCGAGGAAGGCCGGGATCCCGTCGAGTACCTGATCCCCAAGGGCAAGCACATCAGCGTGCAGGAAGGGGATTTCGTGCAGCGGGGCGATCTGCTGATGGACGGCAATCCGGTGCCGCACGACATCCTGCGCATCCTGGGGGTCGAGGCGCTGGCGAGCTATCTGATCAACGAGATCCAGGAGGTCTATCGCCTCCAGGGCGTGCGCATCAACGACAAGCACATCGAGGTGATCGTCCGCCAGATGCTGCAGAAGGTGGAGGTCGAGGATCCCGGCGAGACCACCTTCCTCGCCGGCGAGCAGATCGACCGCTCCGAGTTCGAGGCGGAGAACACCAAGGTCGAGGCCGAAGGCCTCAAGCCGGCGAAGGCGCATCCGGTGCTGCAGGGCATCACCAAGGCGAGCCTGCAGACCAACTCCTTCATCTCGGCGGCCTCGTTCCAGGAGACCACCCGCGTCCTCACCGAGGCGGCGGTGTCCGGGCGGATCGACGTGCTCTCCGGGCTCAAGGAGAACGTCATCGTCGGCCGCCTCATCCCGGCCGGTACCGGCAGCGTCATGGCGCGCTGGCGCCAGATCGCCGCCGAGCGCGACAAGGAACTCGGCGCCCAGCAGGGCGGCGAGGTCCAGGCGCTCGAGGCCGACCAGAAGATCGCCTGAGGCGGCGGATCGTTGGCTCAGGGGGCCGGCGGTTGCCGGCCCCTTTTTCCTTGGGCGGGCGCCTTTATGAACGGGCGCCGGCGGGGTGCGGGCTCTTGCGGTTGCCACGGCGACCCCGCCGCCCGTCGGCGGCACCGTTTTGCGTCGCGCGGGTCTTGACGGGGTGGGGGCCCATCCATATTATCCGCGCACCCTGATGGGGGGGCTGGCGGTAGGAAGCCACCTAGACGCAGCCTGAGAATGGGCTTTTGGCTCGGCGCCGTGCGAGACGGCGCGCTTATCCGGAGTTCCCATTGAGCCGTGTCGGCGGTGCGGGAAGCACGTCGCGCGGCGATTGCGCTTGATGAGGGATCGTAAGGCATGCCGACGATTAACCAGCTGATCCGCCGGCCGCGGCGACCGCAGGCGGCGCGCAACAAGGTGCCGGCGCTTGCCCGCTCGCCGCAGAAGCGCGGCGTCTGCACCCGCGTCTACACCACGACCCCCAAGAAGCCCAATTCGGCGCTGCGCAAGGTGGCGCGCGTGCGGCTCACCAACGGCTTCGAGGTCACCAGCTACATCCCCGGCGAGGGCCATAACCTGCAGGAGCACTCGGTGGTGCTGATCCGCGGCGGCCGCGTCAAGGATCTGCCGGGCGTGCGCTACCACATCATCCGCGGCACCCTCGACACCCAGGGCGTCAAGGACCGTCGCCAGCGCCGGTCGAAATACGGCGCCAAGCGGCCGAAGTAAGGAGAAGACGAGCCATGTCGCGTCGTCGCGCAGCGGTCAAGCGGGAGGTCCTGCCGGATGCCAAGTTTGGCGATCCCGTGGTGACCAAGTTCATGAACTGCCTGATGTACGAGGGCAAGAAGTCGGTCGCCGAGGGCATCGTCTACGGCGCCCTCGACCGCGTTGCCAAGCGCTCGGGGCAGGATCCGCTGCGCGTGTTCCACGACGCGCTCACCAACGTCAAGCCTGCCGTCGAGGTGCGCTCGCGCCGCGTCGGCGGCGCGACATACCAGGTGCCGGTCGAGGTCCGCCCGGACCGCGGCCAGGCGCTCGCCATCCGCTGGCTCATCGGCAGCTCGCGCGATCGCTCGGAGCACACCATGGAGGAACGGCTCTCGGGGGAACTGCTCGACGCCGCCAACAACCGCGGCAACGCGGTCAAGAAGCGGGAAGACACTCATCGCATGGCGGACGCCAACAAGGCGTTCTCACATTATCGCTGGTAGGCGCGCAAGCGCCCGCCCCGGAGCTTCTTATGCCACGCACCACTCCCCTCGATCGCTATCGAAACATCGGCATCATGGCCCATATCGATGCCGGCAAGACGACGACGACCGAGCGCGTCCTCTACTACACGGGCCGGTCCTACAAGATCGGCGAAGTCCATGAAGGCACCGCCACCATGGATTGGATGCCGCAGGAGCAGGAGCGCGGCATCACCATCACCTCGGCGGCGACCACCTGTTTCTGGCGGGATAACCGCATCAACATCATCGACACGCCCGGGCACGTCGATTTCACCATCGAGGTCGAGCGCTCGCTGCGGGTGCTGGACGGCGCGGTGACGGTGTTCGACAGCGTCGCCGGCGTCGAGCCGCAATCGGAGACGGTGTGGCGCCAGGCCGACAAGTACGGCGTGCCGCGCATCTGCTTCGTCAACAAGATGGATCGCATCGGCGCGAACTACATGCGCTGCGTCGAGATGATCAAGGATCGTCTCGGCGCCGTGCCGCTGGTGACGCAGCTGCCGATCGGCCTCGAGAGCGACTTCATCGGCATCGTCGATCTCGTGACGATGCGGGCGATCACCTGGCATGACGAGACCCTGGGCGCCAAGTTCGACATCGGCGAAATCCCCGCCGACCTGGCCGACCTGGCGGCCGAGTATCGCGCGACGTTGGTCGAGCTGGCGGTCGAGCAGGACGACCAGGTTCTGGAGAAGTATCTCGCCGGCGAGGAGCCGGACGCCGATACGCTGAGGCGCTGCATCCGCAAGGGTACGATCGCCTATGCCTTCGTGCCGGTGCTGTGCGGCTCCGCCTTCAAGAACAAGGGCGTGCAGCCGCTGCTCGACGCGGTGGTCGACTACCTGCCGGCGCCGACCGACGTTGCCGCGATCAAGGGCG
Organism: Rhodospirillales bacterium; assembly: GCA_027315365.1. Taxonomy (GTDB): domain Bacteria; phylum Pseudomonadota; class Alphaproteobacteria; order ATCC43930; family CGMCC-115725; genus DAHUYF01. The sequence continues at coordinate 14,531 of DAHUYF010000148.1, forward strand.
TCAAGCTGGGCGGCGACGAGCCGATCGTGCGCCACGCCTCGGACGACGAGCCGTTTGCCGGCCTCGCCTTCAAGATCATGACCGACCCGTTCGTGGGCTCGCTCACCTTCGTGCGCATCTATTCGGGCGTGCTGGCGAGCGGCACCGCGGTGCTCAACTCGGTCAAGGACAATCGCGAGCGCATCGGCCGCATGCTGCAGATGCACGCCAACCATCGCGAGGACATCAAGGAGGCACGCGCCGGCGACATCGTGGCGCTGGCCGGCCTCAAGAACACGACCACCGGCGACACGCTGTGCGATCCCGGCAACGCGGTCATCCTGGAGCGCATGGAGTTCCCGGACCCGGTCATCGAGATCGCGGTCGAGCCCAAGACCAAGGGCGACCAGGAGAAGATGGGCCAGGCGCTGGCGCGGCTCGCGACCGAGGATCCGTCCTTCCGCGTCGCGGTCGATCACGAGAGCGGCCAGACGATCATCAAGGGGATGGGCGAGCTCCATCTCGAGATCATCGTCGACCGCATGAAGCGCGAGTTCAAGGTCGAGGCCAATATCGGCGCGCCGCAGGTCGCCTATCGCGAGACCATCAGCCGGCCGGCCGATGTCGACTACACCCACAGGAAGCAGACCGGCGGCTCCGGCCAGTATGCGCGGGTCAAGATGCATTTCGAGCCGCTGCCGGCCGGCTCGGGCTTCGAGTTCGAAAACGACGTGGTCGGCGGCACCGTTCCCAAGGAATACGTGCCGGGCGTCGAGAAGGGCGTCAGAGGCTCGCTCGACAACGGCGTGCTCGCGGGATTTCCGGTCATCGACCTGAAAGTGGTCCTGACCGACGGCGCCTATCACGAGGTCGATTCGAGCGCGCTCGCCTTCGAGATCGCGTCGCGGGCGGCGATGAAGGAAGGCCTCGCCAAGGCGGGTCCGAAGCTGCTCGAGCCGATCATGCGGGTCGAGGTGGTGACGCCGCGCGACTATATGGGCGACGTCATCGGCGACCTGAACAGTCGGCGCGGGCGCATCACCGGCCAGGATCAGCGCGGCAACGCCGAGGTGATCAACGCCATGGTGCCGCTCGCCAACATGTTCGGCTACGTCAACAACCTGCGCTCGATGAGCCAGGGCCGGGCCCAGTACACCATGCATTTCGATCATTACGAGCAGGTGCCTCAGGCGGTGGCGGACGAAGTCCGCGCCAAGATGGCCTGACGGGCGCCTCGTGAGACGATAAGGGTTCAAGCGGAGATCAAGCCATGGCGAAGGCGAAATTTGAGCGGAACAAGCCGCATTGCAATGTGGGGACGATTGGTCACGTGGACCATGGGAAGACGTCGCTGACGGCGGCGATCACGAAGGTTCTGGCGGAGACGGGTGGGGCGACCTACACGGCGT
>DAHUYF010000151.1 GCA_027315365.1 Rhodospirillales bacterium
GCTGAAGGAAGGCACGGAGATGGTGATGCCGGGGGACAACGTGCAGATGGAGGTGGAGCTGATCGCGCCCATCGCCATGGACGAGGGCCTGCGCTTCGCCATCCGCGAGGGCGGCCGCACCGTCGGCGCCGGCGTCGTCGCCAAGATCCTGAAGTAATGATGGCATTGCCGCGGACCGCGAGGGTTGGCGTGGCGGTTCGCGGGCCGCGGCGAGATAGAGGTGGACAATGGCGATAGACAACCAGAACATCCGCATCCGACTGCGAGCGTACGACCATCGCGTCCTCGACCAGTCGACGAGCGAGATCGTCAACACCGCCAAGCGGACCGGGGCGCGCGTGCGCGGCCCGATCCCGCTGCCGACCAAGATCGAGAAGTACACCGTGCTGCGCTCGCCGCACATCGACAAGAAGTCGCGCGAGCAGTTCGAGATCCGCACGCATAAGCGCGTGATCGACATCGTCGATCCGACGCCGCAGACGGTGGACGCGCTGATGAAGCTCGATCTCGCCGCCGGCGTCGACGTCGAGATCAAGCTCTGAGGGGCATGTCATGCGTACCGGTCTCATCGCCCAGAAGCTGGGCATGACCCGCATCTTCGTCGAGGACGGAAGCCATGTCCCGGTGACGGTGCTGAAGGTCGACAACTGTCAGGTCGTCTCCGTGCGCACCACGGAGAAGGACGGCTACACCGCGGTCCAGCTCGGCGTCGGCAAGGCCAAAGTGAAGAACGTCACCCAGCCGATGCGCGGCCATTACGCCAAGGCGAAGCTCGAGCCCAAGCGCAAGCTGGTCGAGTTCCGCGTGCCGCAGGACGGGCTGATCGAGGTCGGCGCCGAGCTTTCGGCCGAGCATTTCCTGGTCGGTCAGTTCGTCGACGTCGTCGGCACGACCAAGGGCCGCGGCTTCTCCGGCGTCATGCGCCGGCACAATTTCGGCGGCCTGCGCGCCACCCACGGCGTCTCCGTCTCGCATCGCAGCCACGGCTCGACCGGGCAGCGCCAGGATCCCGGCAAGGTCTTCAAGAACAAGAAGATGGCCGGCCATTACGGCGACGCGCGGGTGACGACCCAGAATCTGCGCGTCGTCGCCACCGACGGCGAGCGCGGCCTGATCATGGTCGAGGGCGCGGTACCCGGCGCCGATGGCGGCTATGTCCTGATCAAGGACGCCGCCAAGCGCAAGCCGCCCAAGGGCCTGCCCTTCCCGGCGGCGCTGCGCGCCTCGGCGGCGCCCGCGGCCGAGGCCCCGGCCGAAGGAGCGCCGTCATGAAGCTTGCGGTCAAGACCCTCGACAACGGCAGCGCCGGCGATATCGAGGTCGCCGACGAGGTGTTCGGCGTCCCGGTGCGCAAGGACATTCTCGCCCGCATGGTCAACTGGCAGCTCGCCAAGCGCCGCGCCGGCACGCACAAGACCAAGGGCATCAGCGACGTGCAGGGCACCACCAAGAAGCCTTGGCGACAGAAGGGCACCGGCCGCGCCCGCCAGGGCAGCCTGCGCTCGCCGCAGTTTCGCGGCGGCGCCGTGATCTTCGGGCCGGTCGTGCGCAGCCATGCCTTCGACCTGCAGAAGAAGGTGCGCCGGCTGGCGCTCAAGACGGCGCTCTCGGCCAAGCAGGCGGAAGGCAAGCTCGTCGTGATCGACGATGTCACGCTCGCCGCGCCGAAGACCAGGCAGTTGGCCGAGCGCTTCGAGAAGCTCGGCTGGAACTCGGTGCTGATCATCGGCGGCCCGGTGCTCGACGAGAACTTCGCCCGCGCCGCGCGCAACCTGCCTCAGGTCGACGTGCTGCCGCAGCAGGGCGCCAACGTCTACGACATCCTGCGCCGCGACACGCTGGTGCTGACCCGGGACGCCGTCCAACATCTGGAGGCCCGCCTGAAATGAGCAGGTTCCGCTTCATCCCGCGCGAAGAGGCGAAGCTCACGCGCGATCGGATGTACGACATCGTCCGCTCGCCGGTGATCACCGAGAAGTCCACCATGGGCTCCGAGCACAATCAGGTGACCTTCCGCGTGCCGCTCGAGGCCAACAAGCGCGAGGTCAAGGCGGCGGTCGAAGGCCTCTTCAAGGTCAAGGTGACCGCGGTCAACACCATTCGCGTCAAGGGCAAGACCAAGCGCTTCCGCGGCACCCTCGGCCGGCGCTCCGATTACAAGAAAGCGATCGTCACCCTCGCCGAGGGCCAGAAGATCGACGTGACGACGGGAGTCTGAGGCGATGGCACTCAAAACCTTCAAGCCCACCACCCCCGGGCAGCGCCAGCTGGTTATCGTCGATCGCAGCGAGCTGTGGAAAGGCCGCCCGGTCAAGGCGCTGACCGAAGGCAAGCGCGAGCAGGGCGGGCGCAACAATCATGGCCGCATCACCGTGCGCTGGCGCGGCGGCGGTCACAAGCAGCGCTACCGCGTCATCGACTTCAAGCGCGCCAAATACGACATGGCCGCCGAGGTGCAGCGCCTCGAATACGACCCCAACCGCAGCGGCTTCATCGCCCTCATCCGCTACGAGGACGGCGAACTCGCTTACATCCTGGCGCCGCAGCGCCTGCGCGAAGGCGACAAGGTGGTCTCGGGCGAGCGCGTCGACGTGAAGCCCGGCAACGCCATGCCGATGCGCAGCATCCCGGTCGGCACCATCATCCACAACGTCGAGATGAAGCCGGGCAAGGGCGGTCAGCTCGCCCGCGCCGCCGGCACCTACGCCCAGCTGGTCGGCCGCGACGCCGGCTATGCGCTGCTGCGCCTTTCCTCGGGCGAGGTGCGCATGGTGCGCGCCGAATGCATGGCCACGATCGGCGCGGTGTCGAATCCGGACAAGCAGAACATCAGCATCGGCAAGGCCGGGCGCAGCCGCTGGCTCGGGCGGCGGCCTTCGGTGCGCGGCGTGGCGATGAACCCGATCGACCATCCCCATGGCGGCGGCGAAGGCCGCACCTCGGGCGGCCGTCATCCCGTAACCCCTTGGGGCAAGGGCACCAAGGGCACCAAGACGCGCAAGAACAAGGCGACCGACCGCTATATCGTGCGTCGTCGTCGGCAGAAGTAACGGAGGGCCAAGTGGCACGCTCAGTCTGGAAGGGTCCGTTCGTCGACGGCTATCTGCTGAAGAAGGCGGAGAAGTCGCGGACGTCGGGGCGCAACGAGATCATCAAGACCTGGTCGCGCCGTTCGACCATCTTCCCGCAATTCGTCGGTCTCACCTTCGGCGTTTACAACGGGCACAAATTCATCCCGGTGCTGGTGACCGAGCACATGATCGGCCACAAGTTCGGCGAGTTCGCGCCGACCCGCACCTTCCACGGCCATTCCGCCGACAAGAAGGCGGTCCGCAGCAAGGCGTCGGCATGAGCAAGAAGGCCGCTCCCCGCCGGCTCGACGAGACCGAGGCCTCGGCCTACGCCCGCGCCCTCAAGGTCAGCGCGCGCAAGCTCAACCTCGTCGCCCAGAGCATTCGCGGCAAGAACGCCGCGGTGGCTCTCAACGAGCTCACCTTCTCGCCGCGCCGCATCGCCCGCGACGTCAAGAAGGTGCTGCAGGCCGCGATCGCCAACGCCGAGAACAACCATCAGCTCGACGTCGACAAGCTCTACGTCAAGGAGGCCTCCGTCGGGCGCGCCTTCGCCATGCGGCGCTTCCACGCGCGCGGCCGCGGTCGCGCCGCCGGCATCGACAAGTATTTCAGCAATCTCACCGTGATCGTGCGCGAGCGCGAGGACCGGCAGGAGGAGCAGGCTTAATGGGCCAGAAGGTCAATCCGATCGGGCTCCGGCTCGGCATCAACCGCACCTGGGATAGCCGCTGGTTCGCGCGCAAGGAGTATGGCGGGCTGCTGCACGAGGATCTGCGGCTGCGCACCTTCCTCACCGAACGGCTGCAGCAGGCGGGCGTTTCGCGCATCGTCATCGAGCGTGCCGCCAAGAAGACGCGCATCACCATCCATTCGGCGCGGCCGGGCGTCGTCATCGGCAAGAAGGGCGCCGACATCGAGAAACTGCGCCTCGACATCGCCAAGATGACCAACAGCGAGGTCAGCCTCAACATCGTCGAGATCCGCAAGCCCGAGATCGACGCCAAGTTGATTGCCGACGGCATCGCCCAGCAGCTCGAGCGCCGCGTCGCGTTCCGCCGCGCGATGAAGCGCGCTGTGCAGTCCGCCATGCGGCTGGGCGCGCTCGGCATCCGCATCAACTGCTCCGGCCGGCTCGGCGGCGCCGAGATCGCGCGCATGGAATGGTATCGCGAGGGCCGCGTGCCGCTGCACACGCTGCGCGCCGACGTCGATTTCGGCTACGGCACGGCCAAGACCACCTACGGCACCTGCGGCGTCAAGGTCTGGGTGTTCAAGGGCGAGGTGCTGGCGCACGACCCGATGGCGCAGGACAAGCGCGCCGCCGAGCAGAACCAGGCACGGGTCTGAGGACGAGGGGACACCGGGACCATGCTGTCACCGAAGCGCACCAAGTACCGCAAGGCCCACAAGGGCCGCATTCACGGCGAGGCCAAGGGCGGCACCGCGCTGAATTTCGGCAATTACGGCCTCAAAGCGACCGAACCCGGCCGCGTCACCGCACGCCAGATCGAGGCGGCGCGGCGCGCCATCACGCGTCACATCAAGCGCGTCGGCCGCGTCTGGATACGCATCTTCCCGGACGTGCCGGTGTCGGTGAAGCCGGCCGAGGTGCGCATGGGCAGCGGCAAGGGGACGCCGGAATTCTGGGTCTGCCGGGTCAAGCCGGGCCGCATCATGTTCGAGCTCGAAGGCGTGCCGGGCCCGACCGCACGCGAGGCGTTCGACCTCGCCTCGGCGAAGCTGCCGGTGTCCACCCGCGTCGTGACCCGCCTGGGCGAGGAGGCGATATGAAGGCCGCAGACGTTCGCGCCAAGACCGACGACGAGCTCAAGGGCGAGCTCGATCAGCTGGGCAAGGAGCGCTTCAACCTGCGCTTCCAGAAGGCGAGCGGGCAGCTCGAGAACACCGCGCGCGTGCGCCAGGTGCGGCGCGACATGGCGCGCATCAAGACCATCCTGGCCGAGCGCGCGCGCGCATAGGGAAAGAGAACAGCGATGCCGAAGCGAATCCTCCAAGGCGTGGCGATGCGGGACGCACGGGACAAGACCGTGATCGTGCGCGTCGAGCGGCGCGTCATGCACCCGGTCTACAAGAAATTCATCATGCGCTCGAAGAAGTACGCCGCGCATGACGAGCACAATCAGGTGAAGAACGGCGAGACCGTGCGCATCGAGGAGAGCCGGCCGATCTCCAAGCGCAAACGCTGGGTGGTGCTGTTCGACGGCGCGCCGGGAGCGGCGGCCGCGAGCGGCGGCGGTACGGCCGAGCCTGCGGCGAAGAAGCCGGCAAGGACCCGCGCGCCGCGCAAGAAGGCGGCCGAAGCGGCCGCCGGCGCCGAGGGGTGACGAGCCATGATCCAGATGCAAACCAATCTCGACGTCGCCGACAATTCCGGCGCGCGTCGCGTCCAGTGCATCAAGGTGCTGGGCGGCTCCAAGCGCAAGACGGCCACCGTCGGCGACGTGATCGTCGTTTCGGTCAAGGAGGCGATCCCGCGCGGCCGCGTCAAGAAGGGCGACGTGCACCAGGCGGTGATCGTGCGCACGGCCAAGGAGATTCGCCGGTCCGACGGCAGCGCCATCCGCTTCGACCGCAATGCCGCGGTGCTGATCACCAAGCAGGGCGAGCCGATCGGCACGCGCATCTTCGGGCCGGTGACGCGCGAGCTGCGCGCGCGCAAGTTCATGAAGATCGTCTCGCTCGCGCCCGAGGTGCTCTGAGATGAAGTTCAAGATCAAGAAAGGCGACAAGGTCGTGGTCATCACCGGCCGCGACAAGGGCAAGAGCGGCGAGGTGCTGCGCGTGCTGCGCGCGGAGAACCGCGTGGTCGTGCAGGGTGTCAACATGGTCAAGCGCCACACCAAGCCGGGCGCCGGCCAGGCGGGGGGCATCGTCGAGAAGGAAGCCGCGATCCACGCCTCCAACGTCGCCCATATCGATCCGAAATCCAGCAAGCCGACACGGGTCGGCTACAAGATCCTCGGGGACGGTCGCAAGGTGCGCTTTGCAAAGCGCTCCGGCGAAGTCCTCGACGCGTGAGGAAGCCATGCAGACGCGTCTCCAGGACCATTACGAGAAGGTGGTGAAGCCGGCCCTGATGAAGGAGTTCGGCTACACCAACATCATGCAAGTGCCGAAGCTCGAGAAGATCGTCATCAACATGGGCGTCGGCGAAGGCACGCAGGACGGCAAGAAGGTCGATGCGGCGGCCAACGATCTGGCCGTCATCTCCGGCCAGAAGGCGGTGGTGACGCACGCCAAGAAGTCGATCGCCACCTTCAAGCTGCGCGAGAACCTGCCGATCGGCTGCAAGGTGACGCTGCGCCGGCAGCGCATGTACGAGTTCCTCGACCGGCTGATCAACATCGCGCTGCCGCGCGTACGCGATTTCCGCGGCGTGTCGCCCAAGAGCTTCGACGGGCGCGGCAACTACGCGCTCGGCCTCAAGGAGCAGCTGGTGTTCCCGGAGATCAATTACGATCAGGTCGATGCCGTTCGCGGCATGGACATCATCATCGTCACCACGGCGAAGACCGATGCGGAGGCGAAGGCCCTGCTGCGCGGCTTCCAGATGCCGTTCATCAATTAATCGGCCGACGAGGGCAAGTCCCATGGCGAAGACGAGTTCGGTGAACAAGAACAAGCGGCGGGCGCAGCTGGTAAAGCGCTTGGCGCCCAAGCGCGCACGCCTCAAGGCGACCGCCGAGGACCGCTCGCTGACGCCGGAAGAGCGTTTCGCGGCGCGCCTCAAGCTCGCCGAGATGCCGCGGAACTCCGCCGCCATTCGCGTCCGCAACCGGTGCGAGCTCACCGGCCGCCCGCGCGGCGTCTATCGCAAGTTCAAGCTCTCGCGCATGGCGCTGCGCGCGCTCGCTTCGGCCGGCCAGATCCCCGGCATGGTCAAGTCGAGCTGGTAAGGGAGAGACACCGAATGTCGATGACCGATCCGCTCGGCGATCTCCTCGCCCGCATCCGCAACGGGCAGCAGGCGCACCAGCCCGTGGTGCAGTCGCCGGCGTCCAAGATCCGCGCCAACGTGCTCGAAGTGCTGCAGCGCGAGGGCTATATCCGCGGCTATAGCCGCGAAGAGGTGCGCCCGGGCGTGGCCGAGCTCAAGATCGAGCTCAAATACGTCGACGGCGAGCCGGTGATCCGCGAGATCACCCGCGTCTCCAAGCCCGGCCGGCGCATCTATTCGCGCGTCTCCGACCTGCCGCGCGTCTATAACGGGCTCGGGATCGCGATCCTGTCGACGCCGCGCGGCGTCATGTCCGACAACGAGGCCCGCGCCGCCAATGTCGGCGGCGAGATCCTCTGCCGCGTATTCTGAGGTGCCGTGATGTCACGTATCGGCAAGAACCCGGTCACCATCCCGCAAGGGGTCACCGTCGAGCTGGCGGGCCAGATGCTTACCTGCAAGGGCAAGCTCGGCACGCTCCAGCTGCCGCTGAGCGGCGAGGTCACGGCCTCGATCGCCGACGGCAAGGTGACGGTGGCGCCCAAATCGGAGACCAAGCGCGCCCGCATGCATTGGGGCACGATGCGCGCCACCATCAACAACATGGTGACCGGCGTCTCCAAGGGCTTCACCAAAAGCCTCGAGATCGAGGGCGTGGGCTATCGTGCGGCGGTGCAGGGCAAGAACCTGGTGCTGCAGCTGGGATACAGCCACGACATCACCTTCCCGATCCCGAGCGAGATCAAGATTACCTGCGAGAAGCCGACCTCGATCACGATCACCGGCGCCGATCGCCGCCAGGTCGGGCAGATCGCGGCGGTGCTGCGCTCGTACCGCAAGCCCGAGCCTTACAAGGGCAAGGGTATCCGCTATGCGACCGAGCATATCCGCCGCAAGGAAGGCAAGAAGAAGTAGCGAGGGCAGAGCGATGACGAGCAAAGCGAAATCCCTCTTCGCCCGCCGTCGGATGCGGGTGCGTCACCGCATCTCGCGGCTGGCCAAGGGGCGTCTGCGGCTGACGGTGTTCCGTTCCTCGCAGCACATCTATGCGCAGGTGATCGACGATGCGGAGGGCCGCACGCTGGCCGCGGCATCGAGTCTCGAGAAGGATCTGCGCACCAGCCTCAAGACGGGCGCGGACCGCGCGGCGGCGGCGGCGGTGGGCAAGCTGCTGGCCGAGCGCGCCACGGCCGCCGGCGTCACCGACGTGGTATTCGACCGCGGCGGCTATCTCTATCATGGCCGGGTCAAGGCCCTGGCCGATGCCGCCCGCGAGGGCGGTCTCAGCTTCTAGGAAAGGCGCTTCATGGCACGTGCACCAGGCAGCAGCGCAAGGCCTTCGGGCGGCGGCGCGAGACCTCCGGGCGGTGGCGCGAGACCCCCGGGCGGCGGCGAACGAGGCCCGCGCGGCCGCGGCCGCGGCCGCGGCGGTGACGGCGACCGCGCGCAGCGCGATCGCGGCGACGAGGGCGAGTTCGTCGAGAAGCTCGTCGGCATCAACCGCGTCGCCAAGGTGGTCAAGGGCGGACGCCGTTTCGGCTTCGCCGCCATCGTCATCGTCGGCGACGGCAAGGGCCGCGTCGGCTATGGCGCCGGCAAGGCGCGCGAGGTGCCCGAGGCGATCCGCAAGGCGACCGAGCAGGCGCGTCGCTCGATGGTACGCGTACCGCTGCGCGAAGGCCGTACGCTCCATCACGACATCATCGGCCGCTACGGCGCCGGCGAGGTCATCGTTCGCGCCGCGAAGCCCGGCACGGGCATCATCGCCGGCGGCCCGATGCGCGCCATCTTCGAGGCGCTGGGCGTGCAGGACGTGGTGGCGAAATCGGTCGGCACCTCCAACCCGCACAACATGATCAAGGCCACCTTCCAGGCGCTTGGCCGCTCGGTGAGCCCGCGCTCGGTGGCGGCGCGGCGCGGCCGCAAGGTGAGCGAGATTCTCGGCCGGCGCGACGGCACGGCCGAGGCGCGGGAGTAGGCCATGGCGGAAGCTAAGGACGACAAGAAGAAGCCGGCGAAGAAGGCGAAGCCGGGAGGCGAGGCGGCCGCCAAGCCGAAGGCGGCGAAGCCCGCCGAGCCGGCGGCGAAGGCGAAAACGGAAAAGCCGGCCGAGGGCGCGGACGCGGCGGCCGAGAAGGCAGCCAGAAAGGCGGCCAAGAAAGCGGCGAAAAAGGCGAAGGCGGCGGTGGCGAAGCCGGCGAAGCCGCAGCCGGTCCGGCACGCGATCGCGCCGGCGGCGAAGGCGGCGCCGCAGCCTCGGTCCAGGACCGGCAAGAAAGTCACGGTGACGCAGATCGCCAGCCCGATCGGGCGCCAGGGCTATCAGCGCGCCACCCTGAAGGGGCTCGGCCTCAACAAGCTGCGGCGGACGCGCGTCCTCGAGGACACGCCGGAAGTGCGCGGCATGATCGATCGGGTAAGGCATCTGTTGCGGGTCGAGGCCGGCTGACGGCGGCGCCCGCACGGCGTAAGGTGGTGGACGATGAAACTCAACGAGATCAGAGACAACAACGGCGCGCATTACCGCGCCAAGCGCGTCGGCCGCGGCATCGGCTCGGGCAAGGGCAAGACCAGCGGCCGCGGCGGCAAGGGCCAGACGGCGCGTAGCGGCGTCGCGCTCAACGGCTTCGAAGGCGGCCAGACGCCGCTGCATCGCCGGCTGCCCAAGCGCGGCTTCAAACGCACGGCTTTCCAGTCGAAATTCCACGTCGTCAATCTCGGCCGGCTGCAGCTTGCCCTTGACGCGGGGCGGCTCAAGGCCGACGTGACGGTAAACGGCGCGGCGCTGGTCGCGGCCGGCCTGTTGCGCCGCGTCGGCGACGGCGTGCGGCTGCTGGCCAAGGGCGAGCTCAAGACGCCGATCACCATCGAGGTGGTGGGCGCGTCGAAGGCGGCGGTCGCCGCCGTGGAGAAGTTGGGCGGCAAGGTAGTGGTCACCGGCGCCAAGCCGGCCGCGGCCTAGAGTCAAGGGGCCCGGCGGGCTCCGAGGAAGGGATCGATGGCGTCAGCCGCCGAACAGCTTGCGGCGAGTATCAATTTTTCGGCCTTTGCCAAGGCGACCGAGCTGAAGAACCGCATCTGGTTCACGCTGGGCGCGCTGGTGATCTACCGCCTCGGCACCTACATACCGCTGCCGGGCATCGATCCGCAGATCCTGCAGGAGATATTCAGCCGCAACGCCGGCGGCATCCTCGGCATGGTCGACATGTTCTCGGGCGGCGCGCTCGGGCGCATGACCATCTTCGCGCTCAACATCATGCCGTACATCTCGGCATCGATCATCGTCCAACTCCTCACCGCCGTCTCGCCCCAGCTCGAGGCGCTGAAGAAGGAGGGCGAGGTCGGGCGCAAGAAGCTCAACCAGTACACCCGCTACGGCACCGTCCTGCTTGCCGCCGTGCAGGCCTATGGCATCGCCGTCGGACTCGAAGGCGCCGGCGGCGGACGCTCGCCGGTGATCGATCCCGGCCTGTTCTTCCGCTTCACCACCATGATCACGCTGACCGGCGGCACGGTCTTCCTGATGTGGCTCGGTGAGCAGATCACCGCGCGCGGCGTCGGCAACGGCATCTCGCTGATCATCTTCTCGGGCATCGTCGCGCGCATGCCGGCGGCGCTGGGCTCGCTGCTCGAGCTCGGTCGCACCGGCGCGCTCTCGACCTTCTTCATCGTGCTGTTCCTCGTGCTCGCGGTCGCCGTCGTCACCTTCATCGTGTACATGGAGCGGGCGCAGCGTCGTCTCCTGGTGCAATATCCCAAACGCCAGGTGGGCAACAAGATGTTCGGCGGCGAGGCCTCGCACCTGCCGCTGAAGCTCAACACCTCGGGCGTGATCCCGCCGATCTTCGCGTCGTCGCTGCTGCTGCTGCCGGCGACCTTCGCCAGCTTCAGCAGCGCCGACCAGACCGGGATCATCGGCTGGTTCAGCATCTATCTGCGCCATGGCAGTCTGCTCTATATCGGCCTCTATGTCGCGCTGATCGTCTTCTTCTGCTTCTTCTACACGGCGATCGTCTTCAACCCGACGGAGACGGCCGACAATCTGCGCAAATACGGCGGCTTCATCCCCGGCTACCGGCCGGGCAAGACTACCGCCGACTATCTCGACTACGTGCTGACCCGGCTCACCGTGGTGGGCTCGCTCTACCTGGCCGCGGTCTGCGTGCTGCCGGAGATCCTGGTGTCGCAGTACAGCGTGCCGTTCTATTTCGGCGGCACCAGCCTGCTGATCGTCGTCAGCGTCACCATGGACACGGTGGCGCAAATCCATTCGCATCTGCTGGCGCACCAGTATGAAGGGCTGATCAAGAAGTCGAAGCTGCGCGGGAGACGCGGGTGAACATCATTCTGCTGGGACCTCCGGGCGCCGGCAAGGGAACCCAGGCCAAGCGGCTCGAGGAGAAGCTCGGCCTTGCCCAGCTGTCCACCGGCGACATGCTGCGCGCCGAGCGCAAATCCGGCAGCGCGCTCGGCCGCAAGGTGCAGGCGGTGATGGATGCGGGCCAGCTGGTCTCCGACGACATCATCATCGAGCTCATCGCCCAGCGCATCGACGGCCTCACGGGCGCCAAGGGCTTCATCCTCGACGGCTTCCCCCGCACCGTGCCCCAGGCCGAGGCGCTCGACCGGATGCTGGCGGAGAAGGGGCTGAAGCTCGATGCCGTGATCGAGATGACGGTGGACGAGGCGGCGCTGATCGAGCGCATCGCCGGCCGCTTCAGCTGCGCCGGCTGCGGCGCCAGCTATCACGACAGCTTCAACCGGCCGAAGCGCGAGGGCGTCTGCGACGTCTGCGGCGGCAAGGAGTTCGTCCGCCGCGCCGACGACCGGCCCGAGGCGGTCAAGATCCGGCTCGAGGCCTATCGCCAGCAGACCGCTCCCATCCTGCCCTATTACCGCGCCAAGGGGGTTCTGCGCACGGTCGACGGCATGGCGGATATCGACGAGGTCGGTCGGCAGATCGAGGCCATCCTCGGCCGGGCGTGATCGCCGGCCGTTGGCCGCGGCCGGCCGCCCCGGTTGAAAAAGGCGGCGAAATAGCCATATGAGGGCTTGTGCCATGGGGCCATTGACTTTAAGTCGCGGATTTCTATAATGCGCGCCCTCGGCTTTGCCGTGGCTTTCAGCCTCGCCGAACATCATACCTAAGGAGAAGCGCAGGTGGCGCGTATCGCTGGCGTCAATATCCCGAGCCAGAAGCGGGTTCCGATCGGCCTGATGTACATCCACGGCATCGGCCGCACCACGGCAGAGACGATCTGCTCGCAGCTCGGCATTCCGGCACAGCGCCGGGTGCATGAGCTTACCGACGACGAGGTGCTGCGCATCCGCGAGCTGGTCGACCGCGATTACACGGTCGAGGGCGATCTGCGCCGCCAAGTGGCGATGAACATCAAGCGGCTGATGGATCTCGGCTGCTATCGCGGGCTGCGCCATCGCAAGGGGCTGCCGGTCCGCGGGCAGCGTACGCACACCAATGCACGCACCCGCAAGGGTCCGGCGCGTCCGATCGCCGGCAAAAAGACGGTGACGAAGTAATCCCGAGGGGTTGAGAAAATGGCGAAGCCTGCTGCAGCGCCGCGTCTGCGCCGTCGCGAACGCAAGAACATCACGTCCGGCGTGGCGCATGTCAACGCCACCTTCAACAACACCATGATCACCATCACCGACGCCCAGGGCAACACCATCGCCTGGTCCTCGTCGGGGACCATGGGCTTCAAGGGCTCGCGCAAGTCGACCCCCTACGCGGCGCAGATGGCCGCCGAGGACGCCGGCCGCAAGGCGATGGAACACGGCATGCGCACGCTCGAGATCGAGGTCAAGGGACCCGGCTCGGGACGGGAATCGGCGCTGCGCGCGCTGCAGGCGGTGGGTTTCGCGGTGTCCTCGATCCGCGACGTCACCGCGATCCCGCATAATGGTTGCCGGCCGCCCAAGCGGCGCCGGGTCTGAGCTGCGGCGGCGCCGGGGCGCCGCCGCTTTGGACGTGCCTCGCCGCCAGCGTGGCGGCCGTCGCGTTCGGAATTGACGGCGGCGACGGTTGCGTCGCGCCAAACGGTGTGAGGTTCCGCTCGTGATTCAGAAAAACTGGCAAGCGCTGATTAAACCCAAGCAGCTCTCGGTTGAGCCGGGCGACGACCCCGCGCGCGCCGCCACCGTCGTCGCCGAGCCGCTGGAGCGCGGTTTCGGCTTGACGCTCGGCAACGCGCTGCGGCGCGTGCTGCTGTCCTCGCTGCAGGGCGCAGCCATCACCTCGATGCAGATCGAAGGGGTGCTGCACGAGTTCTCGTCGCTGCCGGGCGTGCTCGAGGATATCACCGACATCGTCCTCAACGTCAAGGGAGTCGCGCTCAGGATGCACGGCGAGGGGCCGAAGCGCATGCGCCTCAAGGCGCAAGGCCCGGGCGAGGTGCGCGCCGGGATGATCGAGACCGGCCACGACATCGAGGTGATGAACCCCGACGCGCTGATCTGCACGCTGGACAGCGCGGCCAAGGTGACGATGGAGTTCACGGTGGAGACCGGCAAGGGCTACGTGCCGGCGACGCAGAACCGGCCCGAGGACGCGCCGATCGGCCTCATCCCGATCGATGCGCTGTTCAGCCCGGTGCGCAAGGTGAGCTATCGCGTCGACAACACCCGCGTCGGCCAGGTCACCGATTACGACCGCCTCTCGATGCGCATCGAGACCAACGGTGCGGTGACCCCGGAGGATTCCGTGGCGCTCGCCGCCCGCATCCTGCAGGATCAGCTGCAGCTCTTCATCAATTTCGAGGAGCCGCGCGCCGCCACCGAGGAGGCGCCGGCGCACGAGCTGCCGTTCAACAAGAACCTGCTGCGCAAGGTGGACGAGCTCGAGCTTTCCGTGCGCTCGGCCAATTGCCTCAAGAACGACAACATCGTCTATATCGGCGATCTCGTGCAGAAGACCGAGGCGGAGATGCTGCGGACGCCCAATTTCGGCCGCAAGTCTCTCAACGAGATCAAGGAAGTTCTGGCGCAGATGGGGCTCCATCTCGGCATGGAGATCCCGAACTGGCCGCCGGAAAACATCGAGGAGCTTGCCAAGCGCCTCGAAGAGCCGTACTGAGCGCTCGGAGGATCTGGTCATGCGTCATCGTCTGCGCGGCCGCAGCTTCAGCCGTACCTCGGCCCATCGCAAGGCCATGTTCGACAATCTCTGCCACGCGCTGCTGAAGCACGAGCAGATCACCACCACTCTGCCCAAGGCGAAGGATCTGCGGCCGGTGGTCGAGCGGCTGATCACGCTGGGCAAGCGCGGCGGGCTGCATGCGCGCCGGCAGCTCATCGCCACGCTGCAGGATACCAAGATCGCCGACAAGGTGATGACGACGCTGGCCGAGCGCTACAAGGCGCGGCCCGGCGGCTACACCCGCGTGCTGAAGGCGGGGTTCCGCTACGGCGACGCCTCGGCCATGGCGGTGATCGAGCTGGTCGACCGCGACGTCGAGGCCAAGGGCCAGGATTCCGGTCCGGTGCAGACTGCCGACGAGACCGAGGAAGAAGCCGCCTGACGGCAGTCGTCGGCTTCGCGCGACAAGAGCGGCCTGCGGGCCGCTCTTTTTTTACCTGCGAATCCGGCTGCCGGCTGGCGGCGATCGCCGGGCGGCTGCCGACGGGTTCTCGTGCCAGCGGCCGGGGCCGCGCGACGACGATTTCGAGGCCGTCGCGACGCTCCAGGCTCCGAAAGGTGCGAGGTGTTCCGCGGCGTCGCCGTCTACCTACCGCGCCGCTCCGCCGGCCCGCGCCAGACGGATGACAAAAGGCACGACGCCGAGGTTGAGGATGCCGACGGCGAGAAAGATCTGCGGCACGTCCAGGCCGAGCTTGAGCATGACCGCGCTGAGTGCGCCCGAAGCGACCAGGAACAGCGCGTTGATCACATTGTTGGCGGCGACGACACGCGAGCGGTGGCTTTCCTCCGCCCGCGCCTGGATCAGCGCATAGAGCGGTACGGTGAAGAGCCCGCCGCACAGCGCGATCATGAAGAGATCGATGAGCAGCCGCCAGCTCGCCAGGTGGGACAGAAAGACGGCAGCGCCGATCAACGCCCCCTCGCTGCCGCCGACGCGGCCGCTCGCCAGATAGAGATCGAGCGTGAACAGCGTGATGCCGGCCGCGCCCAGCGGCGCGAGGCGCGCGCTCACCTCGCCGTGCTGCAGCCGGCCGCACAGCATTGCGCCGGCGCCGACGCCGATCGAGAAGAGGGCGAGGAACAGCGTCTCCACCTGCTCGTCCGCGCCGAGCGTCGTCTTGGCGTAGGTGGGGAATTGCGACAGGAACACCGCGCCCACCAGCCAGAACCACGAGATGGCGAGGATCGGCAGCCACAGCTCGTCCCGCTCGCGGGCGAAGCGGATGATCGCCATCGTCTCGGCCCAGATGTTGGGGTTGACGCGCAGATCCGGCGCGGCGCGGCGCGCAGGCGGGATGAAGAGGCTGCTGCCCCAGCCGGCAAGGGCCACTCCCAGCAGCGTCGTCGCGACCACCGTCTCGCCGCCGGGCAGCAGGATCAGCAGTCCGCCGGCGATGGTGCCGAGCAGGATGGCGAGGAAGGTGCCGGCCTCGATCAGCGCATTGCCGCCCATCAGCTCCTCGCGCGCCAGCAGATCCGGCAGGATGCCGTATTTGACCGGGCCGAAGAAGGTCGCCTGCACGCCGAGCAGCAGCAGAACCATCAGCTCGAAGGCGATGAAGCGCTCGCCGCCCAGGCCAAATCCCGCCGCCGCCAGCACCATGACGCCGATCTCCCACAGCTTGACGAGGCGGATGAGCGCCGTCTTCTCGAATTTGTCGGCAAGCTGGCCGGCGGTGGCCGAGGCGATGAAATAGGGCGCGATGAAGATGGCGGTCGCCGTGGCGACGACGAGCTTGGTCGTGGCGGCATCGGTGAAGACGCGATAGGTGACCAGCGTCACCAGTGCCGTCTTCAGCAGATTGTCGTTCAGCGCGCCGAGAAACTGGGTGACGAAAAGCGGCAGCAGGCGCCGGCTCATGAGGAGGTGCCGCCGGGGATCGGCCATAGGGGAAGTCTCCTCGCTGCTGCTGCGCTACTCCGTCGGCCGCTCGCTGAAATCCGGCGAGCCGTCATCTTCGGCGGGGAACCGGGCCACCGCCTCGACCCGGGCGATGCCGGGGCCGCGCCGGCAGGCCTCGGCCAGCATCTCGACCGCATCCTGCGCGCCGATCAGCAGCGCCTCGACGCTGCCATCCGTCCGGTTGCGCACCCAGCCGCGCAGGGACCGGCGGCGCGCCTCGCGGCGGGTCCAGGCGCGGAAGCCCACGCCCTGGACGCGTCCGGTGATGATGAGGCGGACCGCCGCGGCCGGCATCGCCGCCTCAGCCGAATTCGAGGATGACCTGGTCGACGGCGAGGCTGTCGCCGGGCTTGGCGCGCAGCTTGGCCACGGTGCCGTCGCGCTCGGCGCGGAGCACGTTCTCCATCTTCATCGCCTCGACCACCGCCAGCTCCTCGCCGGCCTTGACCTCCTCGCCCTCGGCCACGGCGATGGAGACCAGCAGGCCCGGCATCGGCGACAGCAGGAAGCGCGAGAGGTCGGGCGGCTGCTTTACCGGCATCTGCGTCAACAGCTCGGCGGCGCGCGGCGGCAGAACCTTCACCGGGATGGTCGCGCCGTGGCGCGTCAGGCGGAAGCCGATGCCGTCGCGATCGACCTGGAAGGTCACCGACGCCGCGTCGATCATGCCGCGGAAGAGGGGCTCGCCCGGCTGCCAGCGGCTCGCCACGAGCCGGCATCCGCCCTCGGCGTCGGTCACCGTGACGGTGCCGTTCTCGCGCGCGGCGGTGACGCGATGCTGTGCGTCGCCGACGCACACCACCCAATCCTCCGGAACGAGCCGGCCGTGGCCGGCGAGCTGGCCGCTGATGCGCGCCTCGCTTTCGGCGGTGATGCGCTGCACCGCGGCGGCGACGATGATCGCCTCCGCCATCGCCTCGGGCGTGATCTCGACGCCGGTGAAGCCGTGCGGGAACTCCTCGGCGATGAAATTGGTCGAGAGCCCGCCGGCGGCAAAGCGCTCCTTGCGCAGCACGGCGGCGAGGAAGGCGACGTTGTGCGAGAGCCCGCGGATGTAATAGGCGTTGAGCGCTTCACCCAGCCGCCGCGTCGCCTCCGCCCGGCTGGCGCCATACCCCACCAGCTTGGCGATCATCGGGTCGTAATAGATGCTGATCTCTGCGCCCTCGAAGACACCGGTATCGACGCGCACGCCCTCGCCCTCGGGCGGAAGGTAGCGCGTGAGGCGGCCGATCGAAGGCAGAAAGCTGCGCAGCGGATCCTCGGCATAGACCCGCGCCTCGATCGCCGAGCCCCGGAGCGCGACGTCGGATTGCCGCAGCGTAAGCTTCTCGCCGGCGGCGATGCGGATCATCCATTCGACGAGATCGAGCCCGGTGACCAGCTCCGTCACGGGATGCTCGACCTGAAGGCGCGTGTTCATCTCGAGGAAGTAGAAATTGCGCTGCTTGTCGACGATGAACTCGACCGTGCCGGCGGAGCGGTAGTCGACCGCCTTGGCGAGCGCCACCGCCTGTGCGCCCATCGCGGCGCGGGTGCCGGGATCGAGGAAGGGGCTCGGCGCCTCCTCGATCACCTTCTGGTGCCGGCGCTGGATGGAGCACTCGCGCTCGCCGAGATGGATGACATGGCCGTGCGCGTCGCCCAGCACCTGGATTTCGATATGGCGCGGTTCCTCGACATATTTCTCGAGGAAAACGCGGTCGTCGGCGAAGCTCGAACGCGCCTCGTTGCTGGCAGAGCGAAAGCCCTCGCGCGCCTCGGCGTCGCTGCGCGCGATGCGCATGCCCTTGCCGCCGCCGCCGGCCGAGGCCTTGATCATGACGGGATAGCCTATCTCGCGCGCGATCCGGACCGCGGCCTCGGCGTCGGGGATGACGTCGAGATATCCGGGCACGGTCGATACGCCAGCCGCCTTGGCGAGTTTCTTCGATTCGATCTTGTCGCCCATAGCGCCGATCGCATGCGTGTCGGGACCGATGAAGACGATCCCGGCCTTAGCCAGCGCCGCGGCGAATTCCGCCTTCTCCGAAAGGAAACCGTAGCCCGGATGCACCGCCTCGGCGCCGGTCGCGCGGCAGGCCTCGATGATGCGGTCGATCCTGAGATAGCTCTCCGCCGCCGGCGGCGGCCCGATGCGCACGGATTCGTCGGCCGCGCGCCGGTGCAGGGCGTCGGCATCGGCATCGGAATAGACGGCGACCGTCTTGATGCCCATGCGGCGCGCGGTGCGGATCACCCGGCAGGCGATCTCGCCGCGATTGGCGATGAGGATTTTCTTGAACATGCCGACTCAGCGCACCCCCACCCCGGCCCTCCCCCTCGAGGGGGGAGGGGGAAGCAGCCTCGCCCCAACAACCCCTCCGCCCTTGAGGGGGAGGGTTTGGGTGAGAGCGAGGCGAACGAGTTCGGTCATCGGCATGGCGGCATCACAGCGGGATGTTGGCGTGCTTCTTCCAGGGATTGCTCAGCTGTTTGTGCCGCAGCATGGCGAGCGAGCGGCAGATGCGGCGCCGGGTGCCGTGCGGCATGATGACGTCGTCGATGAAGCCGCGGCTGCCGGCGACGAAGGGGTTGGCGAATTTTTCGCGATATTCCTCGGTGCGCGCCTCGAGCTTGGCGGGATCGCCGATGTCGCTGCGGAAGATGATCTCCACCGCGCCCTTGGGCCCCATGACGGCGATCTCGGCCGAGGGCCAGGCATAGTTGACGTCGCCGCGCAGGTGCTTCGAGCTCATGACGTCGTAGGCGCCGCCATAGGCCTTGCGCGTGATCACCGTGACCTTGGGCACGGTCGCCTCGGCGAAGGCGAAGAGCAGCTTGGCGCCGTGCTTGATGATGCCGCCATATTCCTGCGCCGTACCCGGCAGGAAGCCCGGCACGTCGACGAAGGTGATGATCGGGATGTTGAAGCAGTCACAAAAACGGACGAAGCGCGCCGCCTTGCGCGAGCTGTCGATGTCGAGACAGCCGGCGAGCACCATCGGCTGATTGGCGACGATGCCGACGGTCGAGCCCTCCATGCGCGCGAAGCCGATGATGATGTTGCGCGCATAGCTCGGCTGCAGCTCGAAGAAATCGCCCTGGTCGACCACCTTCTCGATCAGCTCGCGCATGTCGTAGGGTTTGTTGGGATTGGCCGGGATCAGCGTGTCGAGCGACATCTCGTCGCGATCGGGCGAATCCGAGTTCGGGCGCAGCGGCGGCTTCTCGCGGTTGGAGGCCGGCAGGAAGTCGATGAAGCGGCGCAACTGCAGCAGCGCCTCGACGTCGTTCTCGAAGGCGAGATCGGCGACGCCCGAGCGCGCGGTGTGGGTGACGGCGCCGCCCAGCTCCTCCTGCGTCACCGTCTCGTGCGTCACCGTCTTCACCACGTCGGGTCCGGTGACGAACATGTAGGAGCTGTCCTTGACCATGAAGATGACGTCGGTCATGGCCGGCGAATAGACCGCGCCACCGGCGCAGGGGCCCATGATCAGCGAGATTTGCGGTACCACGCCCGAGGCGAGCACGTTGCGCTCGAACACTTCGGCATATCCGGCGAGCGAGGCGACGCCCTCCTGGATGCGCGCGCCGCCGCTGTCGTTGATGCCGATCACCGGCGCGCCGACCTTCATCGCCTGATCCATGATCTTGCAGATCTTCTCGGCATGGGCTTCCGAGAGGGCGCCGCCGAAGACGGTGAAATCCTGGCTGAAGGCGAAGACCAGGCGGCCATTCACCGTGCCGTAGCCGGTGACCACCCCGTCGCCCGGGACCTTGTGCTCCGCCATGCCGAAATCGCTGGAGCGGTGCTCGACGAACATGTCCCATTCTTCGAAGGAGCCGGGGTCGAACAGCAGATCCAGGCGCTCGCGCGCGGTGAGCTTGCCCTTGGCGTGCTGCGCCTGCACGCGCCGCTCCCCGCCGCCGCCTCGCGCCGCCTCGCGCTTCTGCTCGAGTTGGCGAAGAATTTCCTGCATGTTCCCGCCGCTCCTCGGCTTTTCTCACGGGATCGGGCTGGAGATAGCACCAAACCGGCGGTAAGCGCCAGCCCCGCGGCTACTGCCGCAGGAGGCGGATGAAGCGGTCGGCCAGCGCCATGTCCTCCTTGAGCGCCGCGCGTCGCCGCGTCTGCTCGGGATCCTCCCCCCATTGCTCGATCTCGAAGCTCTCGTCGAGCTGCGCGGCGGCGAAGGCGCCCTCGACATCGAGCCGCCCTTCGATCAGGGCCAGCGCCACCACCAGCGAGCCGCAGGTCGTGGTCGCCAGATGCAGCGCGGCAAGCTCCAGCGGCGGGTAGCTCGCGGCGGCCGCGGCGAAGGCGCGCAGGCTGGCCGTGGATTGCGCGATCGGCACGACCCCGACCGTGACCTCGAGCGGCGCGTCGTAACGCAAGGTCGCCCAGTCGATCAGCGGCTGCCAGGCCTGCTGCTGGCGCTGGGCGAGCTCGGGCGGGTGGGCGGCGCGATAGCAGACGAGATCGGTGCCGGCATAGCGCGCCACCTCTGCCGCGACCTCGGCGGCCCGCGCCGTGACCAGATCGATCGCGGTGCTGGCGAGCCGCGTCAGCATCAGCTCGCCGAGCTTCACCTCGGGACCCTGCTCGCGCCATTCCGTCGCGATCGCCTCGGCCAGCGCCCGGCTCGGCACGGTCAGCGGCGCCTTGGCCGGGGTGCGCACCGGCTTGCCGTCGAGACTGACGGCGAAGCCGTCGGCGTCGGGGGCCACCGCGACCTCGCGATAGAAGCGCCTCATCGCTCGGGGGCGAGATCGGCGAAGGGGTCGGCCTCGTCGCTCTCGTCGAAGCCGAAGAACGCCCAGGTCTCGCGCATGTGCGGCGGCAGCGGCGCCACGACCTCGAGCCTGCCGCCGCCGGGATGGGGCAGCGACAGCGCCCGCGCATGGAGGTGGAGCTGGCGCGGATGGGGCACGCCGGCGGGATGCGCTGCGGCGCCGCCATACTTGCCGTCACCGAGGATCGGCGTGCCGAGCGTCACGCAATGGGCGCGCAGCTGATGCGTGCGGCCGGTGAGCGGCTGCAGTACGAGCCAGGCCAGCTTGTCGCCGGCATTGGCGACGGTGCGGTAATAGGTGACGGCGCGCTTGCCGTCCTCTTCATCGGGGGCGACGCGCTCGCCGGCGGGGCCGGGAAGCTTGGCAAGCTTCTGGTCGATGCGGCCGCGCCGCGGCTTGGGCAGGCCGACCACCGCCGCCCAATAGATCTTGCGTGCCGTCTTGCCGCGGAAGGCGGCGCCCAGCGCCGCGGCGGCGGCGGCGCTGCGCGCCAGGACCAACACGCCGCTGGTGTCGCGGTCGAGGCGATGGACGAGGCGCGGGCGCTCCTTGGCGCCGAAGCGCAGCAGGTCGAGCATGGCGTCGAGATGGCGCTCGGTGCCGGTGCCGCCCTGGACGGCCAGGCCCGGCGGCTTGTCGATGACGATGACATCGTCGTCCCTATGCAGCACCGCGCGCTCGAGCATGGCGGCGTCGCGCGGTCCCGGCGCCGGCGGCGCGCCGCGCGGCGGCGGCGTGGTGAGGTCGCCCAGCGGGGGCACGCGGATGATCTGCCCGGGCGCCACCCGGTCGCCCGATTTGGCGCGATGCCCGTCGACGCGCACCTGGCCGGTGCGCAACAGCTTCTCCAGCCGGCCATGGCCGAGGCCGGGGAAGTGGCGCCGGAACCAGCGGTCGAGCCTGAGCTCGCCGTCATCGGCGGCGACGGGAATGGTCTGGACGCCGCTCATGCCGGCGGGGCCTCGAAAATGGTGGGCGGCCGCCGATCCTAGCGGTCGCCGCCGCCGCTCGCCACCCCCCGTTGACCTGCATCCGTCGGGCGAAGGCCAGTACGCGCCGCCGCCCGGCCGTGCCGGTCGGCGGCCGGCCGCATCATCGCCAGGAAGGCAGTGAGCGCGGCGAGCGGGACGGCGTCGCGCCGCCGCACGAACACGGTCTTCACCCATCCGTCGCGCCCCGGCAGCGGGTGCAGCGCGACGCGCCCCTCGCGCCAGACCGGACCCAGCAGCGCGCGCGGCAGCAGCGTGACGCCCAGCCCCGCCGCGACGCAGCCGAACACCGCTTCCAGCGTCCCGAACTCCAGGATGCGCGGAGCCGGAACGCCGCGCCGCGCCAGCAGCTCCTCGAGCCGTTGGCGATAGGAGCAGCCGGCGCGCAGCACGACGATGCGCGGCTCGCCGCCGCCGGCGAGCGCGTCGAGCGACGCGATTTCCGGGGCGGTCAATAGCACGAGCTCTTCGGCAAAGATCGGCTCGGCCGTCAGCTCGGCATGCGTCACCGGTCCGCAGACGAAAGCGCCGTCGAGCCCGCGGCTTGCGACCTGCTCGACCAGCTCGCAGGTGGTTCCCGTCCGCAGCACGAGATCGACGCCGGGATGGGCGGCGACATAGCCGGCCAGCTTGTCCGAGAGGCGAAGCGCGGCGGTGGTTTCCAAGGCGCCGACGACGAGCTGTCCGCGCGGCGTGCCGTCCTCCACGGCGGCGCGACGCGCATCCGCGATCAGGCGAGCGACCTTGACGGCATAGGGCAGCAGCTGCCGGCCGGCAGCCGTCGCTTCGACGCCGCGCGGATGCCGGCGGAACAGCGCGGTGCCGAGTTCGTGTTCGAGGTGGCGGATGCGGCTCGTCACGTTCGACTGCACCGTGTTGAGCTCGATCGCGGCCCGGCCCATTCCGCCCAGCCTCGCCACCGCCTCGAACACCCGGAGATCGGAGGAATCCATGGCATCACCGTTTCAGATGGATAATGGCAATTCCGATCTATTTTATAAGCGCGAGCGCCTGTCAAGCCGATGGCGGCCGCGCCCATCTGCGGAGGAGATCGAGCCCATCGCATCGTTTCATTTGAATTTGACGGCAGGCGGGCTTCAACTTGTTCCATGAACGACACCCCTCTCGCCCGGGCGCGCGCCCAGGCCTTCTGCGACCGGTTCGGGCTACGCGTTCCCATCCTGCTGGCGCCGATGGCGGGCGCCTGCCCGCCATCGCTGTCCATCGCGGTCGCCAGGGCCGGCGGCCTCGGCGCCTGCGGCGCGCTGCTGATGCCGCCGAAGGCCATCCTGGAATGGACCGCGGCGCTACGCGCCGGCAGTGGCGGCGCCTTTCAGCTCAATTTGTGGGTGCCCGATCCGCCGCCCCGGCGCGATCCGGCGCATGAGGAAGGAATCCGCCGCTTCCTGGCGCAGTGGGGCCCCGCCGCGCCGGCCGATGCCGGAAATGCCACGCCGCCCGAGTTCGGCGCGCAATGCGAGGCCTTGCTGGAGGCCGCGCCGCCGATCGTCTCTTCCATCATGGGGCTCTACCCGCCCGCTTTCGTCGCGCGGCTCAAGGCGCAGAAGATTGCCTGGTTCGCCAACATCTCCACCGTCGCCGAGGCGCGCGCCGCCGAGGCGGCGGGCGCCGACGTCGTGGTGGCGCAGGGCATGGAGGCGGGCGGCCATCGCGGCTGCTTCGACGCCGCGCGCGCCGAGCGCGACATGGTCGGGCTGTTCGCCCTGCTGCCCGCGGTCGTCGACGCCGTGCGCCTGCCGGTCGTCGCGACCGGGGGCATCGCCGACGGGCGGGGCGTCGCGGCGGCATTGCTGCTGGGCGCGAGCGCGGCGCAGGTCGGAACCGGTTTCCTGCGCTGTCCGGAAGCAAAAATCCATCCCGCCTGGGCCGAGGCGCTGGCGCGGACGCCGCCGGAAGGCACGGTCGTCAGCCGGGTCTTCAGCGGACGGGCCGGCCGGAGCGTCGCGACCGACTATGTGCGCGCCGCCACTGCTCCGGGCGCTCCCGTTCCTGCGTCCTACCCGGTGCAGCGCGGGTTGACCTCGGCCCTGCGGGAAAGCGGTGCCAAGGCCGGCGACGTCCACCGCATGCAGGCCTGGGCCGGGCAAGCCGCCGCCCTGGCGCGGGCGGAGCCGGCGGATCAGGTCGTCCGCCGGCTCTGGCAGGAGGCCACGGCGCTTTTGGCGTGAGCGGCGCGCCCCGCCGTCACCCGCTCAGCGCCAGTGGCCGGGAATCCACATCCAGGCGCCGCGGCGCCAGGCCCAATGGCCGGCGATCCACACGGCATGGGGATGGTGCGGATGGACGTAGCGGCCCGGCAGCCAGACATAGCGCACGCCGTTCCAATGCCAGCCGCCGGGCTGCCACACCCAGGCGCCCGGCGGGGCGGCGGGCACGACCTCGTACTGCGGCGTCGGGATGGCGGGCGCCCCCGGCATTGCGCCGGGAGGCGGCGCGGAGCCCGGCGGCGGTGCCGGCGGCGGGCTGGTCTGGGCGGTAGCGGCGGCGGTGCCGGCGGCGAGCGTTGCGAGCAGGGCGCCCATGCGCAGCAGGGCGGTGCGGCGGTTCATCAGGAATGCTCTCCAAGGCCTCGGGAAACTCGACGGTTATAGGCCGGGGATGGCGGCGGCATCCCTTGACTGAAGCGGTGGCCGGGAGCGGCAAGGCGACATTTTACCGGTATTTCGTCCGCGGCTGCGCTCGGCGCCTGGTTGCCGCCTCACTCCGCCTTCTTGCGCCGAAGCTTCTCCCAGTAGTCCAACCGCTTCTTGATCTCGCGCTCGAAGCCGCGGTCGATCGGGCGGTAGAAGCTCTGCCGCGGCAGGTCGTCGGGAAAATAGTCGAGGCCGGAGAAGCCCT
>DAHUYF010000156.1 GCA_027315365.1 Rhodospirillales bacterium
GCGCGTGCGGTCCGACAGCAACATGCGGACGTTCTTCAGGAAGGCCTCGCGCATGTTGTCGTGGAGTTCCATGTAGTCGGCGAAGGTGATCTCGCCGCTCGGCTGCAGCAGGCTGACATGGCCCGACGCGGTGGCGGTATCGGTGCGCTGATTGTAGGTGACGGTGTCGGCGAGCAGGATCTGATCGCGCTGGGTCAGCTCGACGTTGCCTTTGGCGACGATGAGGCCGAGATCCTCGTCGTACTGCACTTCGTCGGCGCTGAACAGCACCGGGGACGCCTGGTTGGCGGGCGGGCCGGTTTCGGCAGCGGCCAGCGGCAACGGCGTCGCCGCGAGCAGTACCCCCACGCAGAAAGCGGCCCCCCGACGCATCCCGCTCAGCCGTCCTCGAGGTGCAGCAGCAGGCTGGCGCCCAGCAGCCAGCTTACGCCGGTCGGCGTCCAGGCGGCGAGCGCAACGGGGATCGTGGCGGCCAGCCCAAGGGCGAAGATGACGTTGGACAGCAGGTAGAGCAGGAAGCCGCTGATGATTCCGCCGGCGATCATCAGCGTCGTGCCACCGCGGCGCTGCATGCGCAGGCTGAAGGTGGCGGCGATCAGCACCATCGCCGAGAACAGGAACGGCAGCGCCAGCAGCCGGTTGAAATAGAGCCGGTGTCGCTGCGCGCCGAAGCCGGAGCTCTCGAGCAGCTGGATGAAGCCCGGCAGCTCCCAGAACGACATCGTCTCCGGCGAGGCGAAGCTCTCCTGGATCTTGGCCGGCGTCAGATTGGTCGGCACCACCATCTGCTTGAACGGTTCCGGCGGCCGGCTCGGGGTCCAACGGGTACCGTCGGTCACCTGCCAGCGCCCGGATACGAGCACCGCTCGCTTGGCGTCGATGCGGCCGACGAGTTTCAGGTCGTCGAAGGACAGGATCATCACGTCTTCGAGCACGGGATGCTTCGGCAGCAGGCGCTCGGCGTGCACCACCGAGTTGTCGCCGTCATTTTCGCTCTGGCGCAGCCACAGCCCGGCACGCGACAGGCTCAACTGGTCTCCGGAGCCGCGCAGGATGCGGCCCTCCAGGGCCTCGTAGCGCGACTGCATGATCGAGGCGATCGGGTTGAAGATCGTCACCGTGATGACGCCGACGAACACTGCACCGGCGAGCGGCGGGGTCAGGAACTGCCACACCGACACGCCGGCGGCGCGCGCGACGACCAGCTCGTTCATCCGTGTCATCCGCCAGAACGCCATCATCGTGCCGAAAAGGACGGCGAAAGGCAGGATCTGCTCGGCCATGTGCGGCTGCTTCAGCGCCGCCATCTCCAGCAGCACGAGCAGCGTCGCCTCCGGCCGGTTGCCGCCGCGACGGATCAGCTCGATGTAGTCGAGCAGGAAAACGATGAGCAGCATCGCCAGGAACACCGCGGCGCACCACGTGAAGAACTGCTGTACGATGTAGCGGAACAGCGTTTTCCAGGGCGACATGGGCTATTCGGCGGGGACGGGCGGCCGCGCGAGACGCGGCGGCATGACGCCGCTGCTGTCGCGCCAGAGCAGCCAGCCGGTGATCATGATCGGCGCCAGCACGTTGAGATAGAGGAACGGAACCGCGGTGATGGTGCGGCCGGCGAGATTCTTGAAGGCAATGTCGAGCGCCTCGAAAACGAAGGCCATCAGCACCGACAGCAGTACCCGCTTTGTCTGACCGCGCCGGTTGAACTCGCCGGTGAGCAGGCAGGCGATCGGAATGGCGCAGAAGGCGAGGGCGGTCAGCGGATTGACCAGGCGCAGATTCGCTTCGATGAACCGGCTGGTGTCGCCCGGCGGCGCCCGCCGGAACAACAGCTCGCTCAGGAACAGCTCGTCGGGCTGGCGGTCGCGGAAGTCCTCGGCGTCGCGATAGGCGGCGAGATCGAGGCTGTATTTCTCGAAGGTGAGCACCGAGAGCTTGCCGGTGGTGCGGTCGTATTGCTGCCGGCTGCCGTTCGCCATCAGCACCCGCGGTCCGCTGTCGGTGTCGACGAAGGTGCCGCGTTCGGCGACGATGGTGATGGGCTTGTCCGGATCGCGCGTCTCGTGGATAAGGAGGCCGGTCAGCTCGCCGTTGGGATCGCGCCCGTGCACATAGATGGTGAGACTGTCGGACAGGGTGTTGAACATCCCCTCCTGCAGCAGCACCGAGGCGAAGCGGTTGCGGATCTCGAATTGCAGATCCTTGAACGCGCGGTTCGCCGCCGGGAGGAAATAGATCGAGAAAGAGAGCAGCACCGTGAAGCCCGCGGCGCCGGCGATCAGGGCAGGGCGGGCGAGCGCCGCCTGGCTCATCCCGGTGGCGCGCATGACGATGAGCTCGCTCTCAGACATCAGGCGGTTGTAGGTGAACAGGATAGAGATGAACACCGCGATTGGCAGCACCACGTCGATGAAGCGCGGCAGGATCAGCACCGCCAGATAGAGGAAGAGGCCGAGCGAGAGCCCGCGATTGACGATGAGGTCGATGAGCCGCAGCGACTGCACAAGCCAAACCGCCGCCGTGAAGCTCACGGCGACGAACAGCATGATCGCCAAGGCCTGGCGCAGGATGTAACGGGTGATCCCGTTCATGGCGGCCGATTATAGAAGCGGCGGCTCGGTCGAGCATAGCCCGGATTTCTTCCGCCGCCGCGAGCGCAATGGTCCACGCTGCGCTTGCCGCAGCCGGCACGGCGTGGGACGCTGCGCCGCCGCACCGTGGAGCGCAAGGGAAGGAGGGGAGGATGGCCGAGGCTGCCGCCGGTTCGCCGGCCGGCCCGGATCGGGTCGTGCCCTTGTTCGCGGCGCTGTTCGCCGCCGCGGCGCTGCCCGTGCTGCTCTGCGACACCTTGCCGCTGTTCGACTATCCCAATCACCTCGCGCGCATGCACGTGCTTGCGGCTATCGCCGACTCCGAACCGTTGCGGCGCTACTACGAGGTCGCCTGGCGGCCGCTGCCCAATCTGGCGATGGACCTCATCGTGCCGCCGCTCGCGCGGCTGATGCCGCTCGCCTGGGCCGGCAAGTTCTTCGTGCTGCTCACGTTCTTTCTGCTGGCAGGCGGTGCCGTGACGCTCGGCCGTGTCCTCTTCGGCCGCTGGTCGGCATGGCCGTGCCTCGCCTTTCTGTTTCTCTACAGCCGGACGCTGCTATGGGGCTTTCTCAATTACCTGTTCGGGCTCGGGCTTGGACTGTTCGCGCTGGCGCTGTGGATTGCGCTATCGCGCCGCGGCGCCGCATTACGCATGGCGGTCGGCGCGGTGCTGGCGCTGGCGCTGTTCTTCGCCCATCTCCTGGCCTGCGGTCTCTACGGCGTGCTGGTGGCGGGCCATGCCGCAGGCGTCGCCTGGCGCCGCCGGGCCTCGCCGGCCCAGGCGCTTGGTGAGCTGCTGATCGCCGGACTCCCTTTCGTTCCAGCGCTCGCCATCCTCGTGCTGTCGACTCCGGGCAGCGCCGGCGGCGCGGTTGCCTACGGTGCGATGCTGCGCAAGCTGGATCTGCTGTTCGGCGTCTTCGACAACTACAACCGACCGTTCGACGTCACCTGCTTCGTGCTTGCGGTGCTGGCGCTACTGCTCGCCTTCTGGCGGCGCTGGGTGCGGCTGGAGCCGTCCATGGCCGCGCCGCTGGGCTTGCTGGCGCTGGTCTATCTCGCCATGCCGTCCCAGCTTGCCACCGCCTCGGGCGCCGATCATCGCATCCCGGTAATGCTGGGGCTGGTCCTGGTGGCGTCGAGTCGCTGGGTGGCGCCGTCGCGCGGGGAGCGGCTGTTTCTGATCGCCGCGCTGATACTTTTCCTGCTGCGTCTGGGCGTGGTCGGGGTCCAATGGCAGGCGAGCGACCGGGTCTATGCCGGCCTGCTGCCGGCGCTCGACTCTCTGCCGCAGGGAAGCCGTCTCGCCGTCGCCTATCCTGCGGACGCGGTCAACTCGCAGCCGACGCCGCTGGTCCATTTTCCCGCCCTCGCGGTCGTCCGTCGCGATGCCTTCGTGCCGACGCTCTTCGCCTTTCCGACGCAGCAGCCCCTGGCGCTCCGGCCGGGCTGGCGGGCGTTGCGCGATCAGCTGTCGCCCGAGCGGCTGTGGTCGGCCTTCCTCGGCGGCGGCCCGCCGCTCGATCCCGCGGAGCGCGCCGCGCTCGCCCGCTACGACCATGTGGTCTTCGTCGGACGCACCGCCTTCGTCCCGCCTGCGGCGCCGCTGCTGCTGCCGCTGTTCGCCGCGCCGCGCTTCGCGCTCTTTGCCGTGGCGCGAGGCTCCCTTGACGCGCCCGGCGGCGCCCGATAGACCGGCGCTCGCTCTCGCGGCACCACCTCTTCTTTGGTCGATGGAACTGTTGATCCCCAGCTGGGGCGAACTCGTCGGATGGGGCGGCGTGTTCGTCGCGACGCTCCTCTTCGTCGGCTTCGGCCGGCTGGTCGCGGCCGGCCGCGCAGCGCCGGAGACGGCGCTGGTCGCCGGCTGGGGTGGCGCCTGCGTGGTCCTCACCTTCTGGGGCATCGCCAGCATGGCCTCGCTGCTGATTCCGGCGGCGCTGGTCATGCTGCTCGGTGTCGCCGGTTGCCTGCTGCCGCGGCTGGCGCCGCAGCCGCCGGCGTGGCGCGGCATGGGACGCGTCCTGGCCGTCAGCCTACCTCTGCTGGCGGTGATGGCGAGCGCGCGGCCGAGCCTGCCGGACACGTTTCTCAACCTGCTGCCCAACGCCGTCTATCTTTACGACCACGGCTTCTTTCCGGCCGACGATCGTGCGCCCAGCTATTCGTTTCTGCCGGGCGCCCCCTACAACATGCAGCTCGCCGGCTTCGTCATCTCCGCTATCGCCCGGCGCCTCGCGCTCAACGCGATGATCGGTTTCAACATCGTGCTGCAGCTCGCCCTGGCGCTGCTGCTGGCGCGGCTGGTCTCGGGCCTCGAAGAGGAGGAAGCCGCGGTCCCCTCCTGGGGCGCGGCGGCGCTCGGCGTGCTGCTCGCCACGCTGCTCAACCCCGGATTCGTCGCGCGCTATCACTTCTCCGCCTACAGCGAGGCCTCGGTCAGCGTCGTCACGGCGTTCGCCGGCTGGCTTGCCGCCGGCGCGCTGGCGCGGCTCGGTGCCGGACGCGAAGCCCGACGCGAGCTCGTCTTGCTGGCGCTGACGCTCGCAGCACTCGTCAACATCAAGCAGGACAGCGTGGCGCTCGCCGCCGGCCTCGTAGCCTCGTCGCTGGTGCTGGCGCTGCTGCTGAAGCCGGCGGCGCGCGGGCGGGCGATCGCGGCGGTGCTGCTTGCCGCGGTGCCGGCGGCGGCGCTTTATCTGGCGTGGCGCGGCTACGTGCTCGGTCATTTCGCCGTCGGCGAACTCAAGCTTCTGCCGGTCGGGCAGTGGCAGTTCCATCTCGTCCCGGTCATCCTGCGCAGCATGGCCGCGGTGATCGTGGAGAAGGCGTGGTTCTTTCTCGTCGCGGCGCTGGTGCTGGCCGGGCTGGTCCGGCGCTGGCGGCGGCACGGCCTCGATCGCGCGACCCTCGTCGCCGCGCTCTTCGCCGGCGTCGGGTTGTGCTACAACGCCGCCATCTTCTTCACTTATATCGCACATTTCGACGGCACGATGGGCGCGTCGGCGCATTCCTATTTCCGCTACAACACGCATCTGGGACCGCTGTTGACGGTGAGCCTGGTGCTGTTGCTGCGCGAGGCGGCCTGGGCGCGCGGCTGGACGCTTGTCGGCGCCATGCGCACGACGGCGATCGTCACGACGCTGGCGAGTCCCGTCGTCTTCTTCCCGTATCTGCGCTTCGATCTCGACGCGCCGCAGCAGCGGGCCTGGCTGCTGGCCGCCGCCGCCGCCCCCGCACTCGACCGCGACCGGCGTCTTGCGCTGCTGCTGCCGGGCGATAATGAGAGCCTTGCGACGATGCTCGACGCTCTGATTCGCTTCACGCCGCCGCGTCACCTCGATGCCGAACTCCTCCCGGTCGAGCGCCTCGCGCCGGATACGCTGGAGCGGCTCGCCGCCCGCGGCTATCGCTTCGCGCTGCTCTCCTGCGCCCCGCCGGGCTTTGCCGGCGTGCCGCCGGCGCATGCCGCGCTGCTCGAGCGCGAGAACGGGGAGTGGCGCGCCGTCTCGGTCTGGTCCTATCCGGTCGGGCATCTGCTGCTGCGTCCGTCGCATGTCGTCGCGGAAGCGCCGGTCTGTCTCTAGCGCCGCCCCGGCGGTTGACATGGGGCGCCGCTCTGTCTATCGGCGGCACAGTACCGTCAGGGGGAGCCCGTCATGAGGATCGTCTTTGCCGAGCCCGGCCGGCCCAAATCCGGCACCATCGTCGTCGGCGTGCTCGATGAGCGCAAGCTCTCGCCGACCGCCGCGGCGCTCGACAAGGACACCGGCGGCGCGATCAAGCGCGCGATCGCCGCGAGCCGCTTCACCGGGCGCAAGGACGAGGTGCTGGGCGTGCTGGCGCCGCCGGGGCTGGCGCTGGGGCGAGTGCTGCTGCTGGGCCTGGGCAAGACGCAGGCGCTCGACGAGGCGGCGCTGCAGAGTCTGGGCGGCAACATCGTGGCGCAGCTCAACAGCGTCGGCGAGAGCGAGGCCGCGGTGGTGCTCGACAAGCTCGACGGCATGGCGCTGAAGCCGCCCGAGGCGGCGGCCAATCTCGCCTATGGCGCGCGGCTGCGCAGCTACCGCTTCGACAAGTACCGCACCAAGGAAAAGCCCGAGCAGAAGCCGAGCCTGAAGACGCTCGCGGTCATGAACCGTGACCCCGCCGGCGCCCGGCGCGCTTTCGCGCCGCTGGAGAAGATCGCGGAGGGCGTGTTCTTCACCCGCGATCTCGTCTCTGAGCCGGCCAATATCATCTATCCCGAGACGCTCGCTGCCGCCGCGCGTTCGCTCGCCAAGCTCGGCGTCGAGGTCGAAGTGCTCGACGAGCGGCAGATGAAGAAGCTCGGCATGGGCGCGCTGCTCGGCGTGGCGCAGGGCAGCGCACGCCCGCCGCGGCTCGTCGTCATGCAATGGAAAGGCGGCTCCAAGAGCAAGGGGGCGCAGCCGATCGCCTTCCTCGGCAAGGGCGTGACCTTCGACAGCGGCGGCATCTCGATCAAGCCCGCCGACGGCATGTGGGACATGAAATGGGACATGGGCGGCGCCGGCGTCGTCATCGGCCTGATGCGCGCTCTCGCCGGGCGCAAGGCGAAGGTCAATGTGGTGGGCATCGTCGGACTGGTCGAGAACATGCCGTCGGGGACGGCGCAGCGTCCCGGCGACATCGTCACCTCGATGTCCGGTCAGACGGTAGAGGTGCTCAACACCGATGCCGAGGGCCGGCTGGTCCTCGCCGACGCGCTGTGGTACTGCCAGGATCGCTTCAAGCCGAAATTCATGGTCGATCTGGCGACGCTCACCGGCGCCATCATCATCGCGCTGGGCGGCGAGCATGCCGGGCTCTTCAGCAACAATGACGAGCTTGCCGCCCGCCTTGCCGAGGCCGGCGCCGCGGTCGGCGAGAAGCTCTGGCGCATGCCGCTGGCCGATGCGTACGACCGCATGATGGACAGCGACGCCGCCGACATCAAGAACATCAGCGGCGGCCGCGATGCCGGCAGCATCACCGCCGCGCAGTTCCTGCAGCGCTTCGTCAACAACGTGCCCTGGGCGCATCTCGACATCGCCGGCACTACCTGGTCGAAGAAGGACGCCGCCACCGTGCCGAAAGGCGCCACCGCCTTCGGCGTGCGGCTGCTCGAGCGCCTTGTCGCCGAGCATTACGAGCAGGGATGAGCGAAATCGGCTTCTACCATCTGCGCACCTTGCCGCTCGAGCGGGCGCTGCCGAGCATTCTCGAGCGAGCGCTCGCCGCCGGGCACCGCATCGTGGTCATGGCGGGATCGCCGGAGCGGGTCGAGCACCTGAACGACCTGCTCTGGACCTACAGCGAGGCGAGCTTCCTGCCGCACGGCAGCGCGCGCGACGGCAATGCCGAGCGGCAACCGATCTGGCTCACCGCCGCCGACGAGAATCCCAACGGTGCCGGCATGCTGGTGCTGGTCGACGGCGCCGCCTCGACCCGGCTCGCCGAGTTCGTGCGCTGCTGCGACATCTTCGACGGCAATGACGAGACCGCCGTTGCCGCGGCGCGCCGGCGCTGGAAGGAGGCGAAGGAGGCCGGCCACCAGCTGGTCTATTGGGAGCAGAGCGACGGCAAGTGGCAGAAGCGCGGCGGCGAGACGAGTTGATCGGCCGCGGCGGCGCGGCTATAACCCGCGGAAATTCCCCGTCCCTCAGGAGTTGACCCGCTCATGGCCGTCGAACGCACCTTGTCGATCATCAAGCCCGACGCAACGCGCCGGAACCTGACCGGCAAGATCAACGCCCGCTTCGAGGAGCGCGGCCTGCGCATCGTCGCGCAAAAGCGGCTGCGGCTGACGCGCGACAAGGCCGAGCAGTTCTACGCCGTCCACCGCGAGCGGCCGTTTTTCCGCGACCTCGTGACCTTCATGACCTCCGGACCGGTGGTCGTCCAGGTGCTCGAGGGCGACAACGCCGTCGCGCTCAACCGCGAGATCATGGGCGCCACCAACCCGGCCAATGCCGCGCCGGGGACGATCCGCAAGGATTTCGCGGAGTCGATCGAGGCGAATTCCGTGCACGGTTCGGACTCGGCAGAGAACGCCCGCACCGAGGTCGCGTTCTTCTTCACCGACGCCGAGATCTGTCCCTAGCGCGAGCGCGCAGCGCTCGTCGCTGGCGGCGTCAGCGGTTGCGCAGCAACCGCGGGAGCCGCCCGGCGGGGGTTGGCTTTAATTCGCCCGCGGCGTCTCGCGCATCAGGATCGGGCTGGAGTGGTGGTGGATCAGCCGCCACTCACCTTCCTCCTTGGTGAACACATTGGTGGCGGCGAGGTTGGCGCCGGTCAGCTCCTCCTCGCATTGCACGACCGCGATCTCGCCATAGAGATAGGCGGCATCGTCGTGACACATGACGAGCGGTGCGTCGGGGTTGGAGAGAATGCCGTGCCAGCTCGCCATCACCGCGCTGCGGCCGGAGAGCGGGATCCAGCCGGGATGAGTGCAGAGCACGATCGCCTTGCGTGCCCATAGGCGGTCCATGGCGGCGAAATCGCGCGAGGTGAAGGCGCGATAGAATTCGAGGTTGGCGGCCAGCACAGCATCGGTTTCGGTCATGGAGCGGCACTCCTCCGCAGGTTGCCTGCTGCCGATGATGGAGCAGCCGCGGCGCGGAAGCCAGCGCCGGCAGGAAGCCTCTAAAACGGTGTGCAGCCCTTCTGCGCGGCGAGGCGGGCCAGGGCCGCGTCGCGCCTGCGCAGCGTATCGGCGGCGCTCGAATTGCCCAGGGCCTGCAGGCTCTGGGCGATGCCGGCGTGCTCGGTCTCGATGGTGTCGCAGGTCATGATCGTGCTCGCCGCCGCTGGACTTTCCGAAACGGTCGGGTCGGGCCCGTTCTGCGACGCCGGTACGGCCGGCATCGTCACCTTGCCGCCGCAGCCGGAAAGCGCCAGGACGGCGAGCGCCAGCGCGGGTAGGAGCCGTGCCAATCCGGCCTGCGTCATGATCTCCCCCCTCGTGCGGTGACCATCGAGCATCGCCGAGCGGTCCTCCGGGCGCAACTTAACTCTCTGTAAGCTAAAATGAATTGCCGGTCCCGCCGGAGCATCCCCGCGGCCGGAGGCGGCGCCCGCCGGCGGCGAGGGGGATTGCCCGCGGCGGCAAACTCCAATACCTCTGATGCGAGAAAGCGGAAGAGGATGCCCATGAACCGCCGCAGCGGCGCACAAATCCTAGTCGATCAGCTGAAGATCCACGGCGCCGATACCGTCTTCTGCGTCCCTGGCGAAAGCTACCTCGCCGTGCTCGACGCGCTCTACGACGCCAACTCGGTCGGCCTCGTCACCTGCCGCCAGGAGGGCGGGGCGACGATGATGGCGGACGCCTACGGCAAGCTCACCGGCCGGCCCGGGATCGTCATGGTGACGCGCGGCCCCGGTGCCACCAATGCCAGCGCCGGGCTGCATGTGGCGATGCAGGATTCGACGCCGCTCATCCTGTTCATCGGCCAGGTCGCGCGCGGCGCGCTGGAGCGCGAGGCTTTCCAGGAGATCGACTACCGCCGCATGTTCGGCCAGCTCGCCAAATGGGTGGCCGAGGTCGACGATCCCTGCCGCATCCCCGAATTCCTCAGCCGCGCCTTCCACACCGCCACCGGAGGCCGTCCGGGCCCGGTGGTGCTGGCGCTGCCCGAGGACATGCTGACCGAGACCGCGGAGGTGGCCGACGCCCGGCCCTACGTCCGGGTCGAGACCTGGCCGGGCGACGCGCCGATGGCGCGGTTGCGCGCCCTGCTCGCCGCGGCCAAGCGCCCCTTCCTGCTGCTCGGCGGCGGCGGCTGGGATGCCGAGGGCGTCGCCGCCATCGAGCGCTTTGCCGATGCCAACCGGCTCCCGGTCGGCTGCGCCTTCCGCCGCCAGGACCGTTTCGACAATACCCATCCCTGTTATGCCGGCGATGTCGGCATCGGCATCAACCCGAAGCTTGCACAGCGCATCGGCGAGGCGGATTTGCTGATCGCGCTCGGCCCGCGGCTCGGCGAGATGACCACCGGCGGCTACACCCTCCTCGACATACCGACGCCCCGGCAGCCGCTGGTGCATGTCCATGCCGATCCCGAGGAGCTTGGCCGCGTCTATCAGACGGTGCTGCCGATCAATGCCACCCCGAGCGCCTTCGCCCGCGCCGCGGCGGCGCTGGCGCCGGTCGAGAGCGCGGCCTGGGCGGCGGCCACCGAGGCGGCGCATCAGGATTTCCTCGCCTTCCGCAAGGCGCCGCGCTCGCCCGGCGCGCTGCAGATGGGCGAGATCATGCTGTGGCTGGACGAGCACCTGCCGGCCGATGCCATCATCACCAACGGCGCCGGCAATTTCGCCACCTGGGTCCACCGCTTCCGCCGCTATCGCCGCTTCGGTTCCCAGCTCGCGCCCACCAGCGGATCGATGGGCTACGGTTTCCCCGCGGCGATCGCGGCGAAGATCGTCCATCCCGAGCGCACCGTGGTCTGCGTCGCCGGCGACGGCGACTTTTTGATGACGGGACAGGAGCTGGCGACGGCGGTGCAGCGGCGGCTGGGCATCGTCGTGCTGCTGGTCAACAACGGCATGTACGGCACTATCCGCATGCATCAGGAGCGCCACCACCCCGGCCGGGTCATCGCGACCGAGCTGCACAACCCAGATTTCGCCGCTCTGGCGCAGGCCTATGGCGCCCATGGCGAGGTGGTGGAACGCACCGAGGATTTCGCCGCCGCCTTCGAGCGCGCCCGCGCCGCCGGCGCCCCGGCGATCATCGAGCTGCGCATCGATCCCGAGGCGCTCACCATCCGCCAGTCGCTGTCCGAGATCCGGGCCGCGGCGTTGGCGCAGCAGCATTGACGACCAGAGGAGGAACCGTATGGCCCGTCTCGGCAGCTTCGTTCCCGCCGGTGTCATTCCCGCCTGTCTGCTGCCCTTCGACGAGGATTTCGCCATCGATGCCGGCGAGTATCGCAAGCATCTGCGCGACATTGCGTCGGTGCCGGGCCTCGCCGCCATCACCACCAACGCGCACGCGTCCGAGGTGCATGCCTGCAGCGTCGAGGAGCAGCGGCGTGTGCTCGACCTCACCCTCGACGAGGTCGGCGATCGTCTGCCGGTCGTGGCGGGCATTTATGCCGATGGCAGCCTCGCTGCGGCGGAAATCGCCGGCATGGCCGCCCGCGCCGGCGCCGCGGCGCTGCTGGTGTTTCCGCCCAACAGCATGAGCATGGGCGGCCAGCTGCGCCCGGAGATGGCGCTCGCGCATTTCCAGCGCGTCGCCGATGCCGCCGGCCTGCCGCTTATCCTCTTCCAGTATTCGCTGGTGAGCGGCTTGGGCTATCCGCTGGAGACGCTGCTGCGCCTCGTCGATTCGGTGCCGAGCATCCTGGCGATCAAAGATTGGTGCAATGACGGCATGCTGCACGAGCGCCATGTTCGCACGCTGCAGGGCTTGCCGCGGCCGGTCAACGTGCTGACCACCCACAGCACCTGGCTGATGAGCTCGCTGGTGCTGGGCTGCAAAGGGCTGCTGTCGGGCGCCGGCAGCGTGATCGCCGATCTCCAGGCGGCGTTGTGGCGGGCGGTCGAGGCCAGGGATCTGGCCGCGGCGCAGGCGCACTCGGAGCGCATCTATCCCGTGATCCAGGCCTTCTACGCGCCGCCCTTCCTCGACATGCACAACCGCATGAAGGAAGCGCTGGTGCTGCTCGGCCGCCTGAAGCGCGCCGTGGTGCGGCCGCCGCTGATCAAGCTTCCCGCGAGCGAGGTTGCCAGGATCCGGGCGGCGCTCGCCCAGGCGCGCATCACCACTGCCGGCGCCTTCGACCGGGCCGCTTAGCGCCGGGTCCGGGGCATCAGAGCGGGACCGGGTATCGCGGCCGGCGCCGCAGCACGCGGCTCATCAGCGCGGCGGAGATCACCGCCACGAGCGTGACGGGGAGCACGATGTCGACGGCGAACCACGCACCGGGATGCAGCAGGGCGGGATACATCGCCAGCGCCAAGCCCGGCGGGCGAACCGGGCGATACCGGGCTCAGCCGGCGGCGCGCAGATGGCGTTCGCGCATGCCTTTCAGCACGGTGATCGCCAGCAGCGCGGTGAGCGCGTCGAGGCAGGCGACGATGATGAAGACGGTGAGCCAGCTTCCCGTCTGCTGCTTGAGGAAGGCCGCCGCCGGGCCGCCCAGGATCGAGCCGATGCCTTGGGCGATGTAGAGGCAGCCGTAATTCGTCGCCGCGAATTTCGGTCCGAAGGTGTCGGTGAGCGTCGATGGGAAGAGCGAAAAGATCTCGCCCCAGCCGAAAAAGACCAGGCCGGTCAACACGACGAAGAGCACGGGATTGGCGAGGAAGGCGAAGAGCACCAGGATCGCCACCCCCTCCAGCGCGAAGGCGAGGGCCATCGTCGCCTCGCGGCCGATATGGTCGGAGATCCAGCCAAAAAACGGGCGGGTCAGCCCGTTGGTGACGCGCGACAGCGTCAGCGACAGCGGCAGCGCCGCCATCAGCCCGAGCACCACCACGTCGGCGACCTTGAACTCCTTGGCGAAGGGGCCGACGTTCGAGGTCACCATCAGCCCGCTGGTCGACATCATCGACATCATGACGAAAAGCAGCCAGAAGACCGGGCTCCTCAGCATCTCCGTCGGCGTGTAGCTGCGCCGCGACTGCGTCTCGGGTTGCGTCGCCGCGGCGGGATGGCCGGCCTCGGGCGGCAAGCGCAATCCCAGCGCCGCCAGCACGCCGAGCACGCCCTGTACCACGCCCCAGACGAGCAGCGTGTGCTGATAGCCCGAACTCTTGATCATGCTGTCGATGGGGAAGCTGGTGAAGAACGCGCCGAAACCATAGCCCGCGGCGGCAAGCCCGGTGGCGAGGCCACGGCGGTCGGGGAACCAGCGCACCATCAAACCGATAATCCCGACATAGATGATGCCGGTGCCGAAGCCGCCGATGACGCCGTAGGTGAGGTAGAGCATCTGGAGGCTGCCGACAACGGACGCGAGCACCCAGCTCCCACCCGAGAGAATCGCGCCGGCGGCGATCAGGTTGCGCGGGCCGAAGCGGTCGACGAGATAGGCCTGCAGCGGCGACAGGAAGGTCTGCAGGATGACCAGCAGCGAGAAGGTCCATTGGATCTCGGCGAGCGTCGTGCCAAGCCGCTGGTTGAGCGGGCCGGTGAACAGCGTCCAGGTGTATTGCGGGCTCGAGATCGCCATCATGGCGATGACCCCGAGCAGCAATTGCCACCAGCGCCGGTGGGCGGCCTCGCCGGAGGATACCGCGGATGCCGACATGTGCTTCGTCTCCCCTGGTTGACGAGCCGGTGTCTGCTGGCGACAGTTGAGCCAGCATAACCGCGCTTCTCCGGTTGCGGCCAGCGCGGCTTGGCCTGGCCGATCAATGCAAGCGGTATGCCAGCGCGGCGGAAGCATCGTCTCGAGGGGTTATTTTTGGCCGCTTTCACCACCCGTCCCGAGATTCGCGGCACCTTCGGCGTCGTCGCCTCGACCCACTGGCTCGCCTCGGCTGCTGGCATGGGCGTGCTCGAGCGCGGCGGCAACGCCTTCGACGCGGCGGCGGCGGCCGGCTTCGTGCTCCAGGTGGTGGAGCCGCATCTCAACGGTCCCGCCGGCGAGGCGCCAATGCTGCTGTGGGATCGCCGATGCGGCGCGGTCGAGGTGATCTGCGGCCAGGGGGTGAGCCCGGCCGGCGCCACCATCGCCGCGTTCCGGCAGCTCGGGCTCGACCTCATCCCCGGCACCGGCCTGCTAGCCGCCTGCGTGCCCGGCGCCTTCGACGCCTGGATGCGCCTGCTGCTCGAGCACGGCACGCTCCGCCTCGCCGACATCCTGGCGCCGGCGCTAGGTTATGCCAGCCAGGGCTATCCCGTGGTGCCGCGCATCGCCGACGCCATCGAGACGGTGCGGCCGCTTTTCGAGACGGAATGGCCGAGCTCGGCGGCCATATATCTGCCTGGCGGAAACGCGCCGCAGCCCGGCCGGCTCTTCCGCAACCCGGTTCTGGCCGCGACCTATCGGCGTCTGCTCGGCGAGGCCGAGGCGGCGAGCCCCGAGCGCGACGGCCAGATCGAGGCGGCGCGGCGCATCTGGGCGGAAGGCTTCGTCGCCGGGGCGGTCGACCGCTTCTGCCGCGCAGAGACGGTGATGGACAGCTCCGGCCGGCGCCATCGCGGCCTGCTCACCGGCGAGGACATGGCGCGCTGGCGCGCCTCGATCGAGGCGCCGCTCGCCCTCGATTATCACGGCTATACCGTGTGCAAATGCGGGCCCTGGACGCAGGGCCCGGCGCTGCTGCAGACGCTGTCGCTGCTCGACGGGGTGGATCTCGGAGCCATGGACCCGACCGGTCCCGATTTCGTCCACGCCGTGGTCGAGAGCGCCAAGCTCGCCTTCGCCGATCGCGAGGCGTGGTACGGCGATCCTGACGTGGTCGATGTGCCTATGGCCGAACTGCTGAGCCCGGGCTACGCCCGCGAGCGGCGCCGGCTCGTCGGCGAGCGCGCCTCGCTCGAGCTGTGCCCCGGTGCGCCCGGCGGCCGGCAGCCGCGGCTCTATGGCGGTCCGACCGGCGCCGCGCTCGGCACCGGCGAGCCGACGCTGGCGCACCGCGGCGCCGGCGAGCCCACCACCGCCGAGCTGCGCATCGATGCGCGCGGCGCCACAATCGGCGACACCTGCCATCTCGACGTCATCGACCGCTGGGGCAACATGGTCGCGGCGACGCCCAGCGGCGGCTGGCTGCACAGCTCGCCGGCGATCCCCGAGCTGGGATTCGCGCTCGGCACGCGGCTGCAGATGTTCTGGCTGGAGGAAGGGCTGCCGCTGAGCCTGGCCCCCGGGCGCCGGCCGCGCAGCACCTTGACTCCATCCTTCGCCTTGAAGGCGGGCGAGCCCTACCTGGCGTTCGGCACGCCCGGCGGCGATCAGCAGGACCAATGGTCGCTGCTGCTCTTCCTGCATCATGTGCATCACGGCATGAACCTGCAGGAGGCGATCGACTGCCCCGCCTTTCACACGGAGCACATGCCGAGCTCGTTCTGGCCGCGCGCGGCGACGCCCGGTCTCGTCGTGCTCGAAGGACGCTTCCCGCCGGCGACGGTCGACGCCCTGCGCCAGCGCGGCCACGAGGTGCAGCTCGGCGAGGAATGGTCCGAGGGAAGGCTCTCGGCCTGCGCCATCGAGCGCACGCCAGAAGGCCCGGTGCTCAAGGCCGCTGCGAACCCCCGCGGCATGCAGGGCTACGCGGTAGGACGATGAGCGACGCAGCCCCCTCCCGCAAGCGGGAGGGGGGTTAGCCTCAGAGCAGGAAAAACGCCATCAGCAGCAGCGTGATGACGACGATCGCGATGCCCCATTTCATCAGCCTGGTGAAGCCGATCCAGACTTCCTTGTGGCGCTGCAGTTCCTGGTCCATCGTCATCGCAAATCCCCCTGTCGAGCCGGTCGGCTGGCGGATTGGTATAACGCCGCCGCGGCGCTTGGCAAGCGCTCCGGCGCCAGCACAGCTCCGAGGAGCGCGGCCAGCAGCGGCAGCCACCAGAGCTGGTAGTTGTGATGCGCCGCCGGCCCGGCCAGGATGGCGGCCAGCATCAGCATCGCCGCCAGCCCGCAGCGGCCGGCGAGACTGGGCGGGCGCCGCCAGACGGCGGCGAAAGCGCCGAAATAGGCCAGCGCCACCGCGGCATGGGCGAGCGTCGCGGCAAGCGGCGGCGCGGCGAAGAGCCAGCTCGTGCTGTCGGCCGGCCGCACCAGGTTGAAGACCACGATGTTGTCGACGAGCGCCCGCGGCGCCTCGACCAGGAACGGCAGCACCGGCAGCAGCCCCAGGCCGATCCCCAGCA
Organism: Rhodospirillales bacterium; assembly: GCA_027315365.1. Taxonomy (GTDB): domain Bacteria; phylum Pseudomonadota; class Alphaproteobacteria; order ATCC43930; family CGMCC-115725; genus DAHUYF01. Next base: position 16,424 of record DAHUYF010000156.1, read on the forward strand.
GATAGGCGAGCCGCGCCCGCGGCGCCCCCGGCAGGCAGCAGGGCAGCAGCAGCGCGCCCGGCAGGAGCTTTGCCGACAGCGACAGGCCGAGGCAGAGCCCGGCGGGGAGCGCGCTCCGCTCGGCCAGCAGCAGTGCCACCAGCGCCGGCACCACCGCGACCGGATCGGTGACCCCCTTGGCGAAGAGCTGGAACGGCACCAGCGGCAGCGCGAGGTAGAGCAGCGCCGCGAGCGCGCCGCCGCGCGGGCCGGCCATGGCGCTTGCCAGGCGGAAGATCAGCCAGATCGTGGCGAGATGCAGCAGCAGGTTGGTGAGGACGATGCCGCGCTCGGCAAGCGGCGCGCCCAGCGGCAGGTAGGCGAGGAAGGTCAGCGGCAGGTATTTGTAGCCGGCATAGCGCGCCTCGCCGGTCGCGCCGCGCGCCACCGCATCGAGCGGCGCGGCGTAGGGATCGCCGCCGTCGCGCACCATCGCCTGGGCGGCCAGCGTCGTGGTCGCGGCGTCGATCAGCGAGGGACGGCGCAGCTCCTTCACCGCATAGGCCGCGTGAAGCGCAAGCAGCGCCGCGACCGCCAGCAGGAGCGGGTGCGAGGCCGGCCGGCTCTCGCCCGGCTGCCGGCGCCGCGCGGTGGCGACAGCGACGGGCGTCGCGGCCAGCAGCGCGAGCAGCACCAGCGCCTTGTAGCCGCCGAGATCCCAGTTGAGCTTCTGGATCAGCGCCACGGCAATCCAGAACGCCGCTGCCGCGGCGAGCTTGGTCATGCCGTGCCCGGCCACGACTCCATCCGGGTGAGCTCCGCCGCCGGCGCCGCGCCGGGGCGGGCGACGATGCGGCCGATGCGCCGCACACGCTCGCCGGCGGCGGTGAGTGCGGCGCCGACGCGCTCGACTGCGCCGGGCTCGACCACCGCCACCATGCCGATGCCGCAATTGAAGGTGCGCGCCAGCTCCGCGCGGGCGATGCCGGCAGTCTCGGCCAGCCAGCGGAAGACCGGCGGCAGGTTCCAGCCGCCCGCATCGAGCTCGGCCGCCATGCCGTCGGGCAGCACCCGCGGGATGTTCTCGACCAGGCCGCCGCCGGTGATATGCGCGAAGGCCTTGACGCCGCCGGCGGCGAGCGCTGCGCGGCAGCCGCGAACATAGAGCCGCGTCGGCGCCAGCAGCGCCTCGCCCAGGCTCTGCCCCGGGGCGAAGGGCGCCGGCGCGTCATAGCCGAGCCCGGCTTCCTCGACGACGCGGCGCACCAGCGAGAAGCCGTTGGAATGAAGCCCGTTCGAGTCGAGCCCGAGCACGACGTCGCCCGGCGCCACCCCGCCGCCGTCGAGCACCTGGCCGCGCTCGACCGCGCCGACGGCGAAGCCGGCGAGGTCATAGTCGCCCTTGGCGTACATGCCAGGCATCTCCGCCGTCTCGCCGCCGATCAGCGCGCAGCCGACCTCGCGGCAGGCGCCGGCGATGCCGGCGAGGATGGTGCGGGCGGCCGCCACATCGAGCTTGCCGGTCGCGAAGTAGTCGAGGAAGAACAGCGGCTCGGCGCCCTGCACAACGAGGTCGTTGACGCACATGGCGACAAGGTCGATGCCGATCGTGTCGTGGCGGCCGGTGGCGATGGCGATCTTGAGCTTGGTGCCGACGCCATCGGTGGTGGCCACCAGGATCGGATCCTTGTAGCCCGCCGCCTTGAGATCGAAGAGGGCGCCGAAGCCGCCGAGCCCTGCTTGGGTGCCGGGGCGCGCCGTCGCCTTGGCAAGCGGCTTGATCGCCTCGACCAGGGCATCGCCGGCATCGATATCGACGCCGGCCTCGCGGTAACTTTGGCTCTTTATGGCGCCCTCGACCGTTATAGGCTATTACCGCCCCAGGCGCGGCACGGGGACAATACTGGCGATGCGGAACGGTTTGCAATGCTTCTGAGACGCCGGCTCGCGCTGGCGGCGTTGGTCTGCGTCGCGCTTGCCAACCCCGCCTCGGCGCAGCAGTCGCCGCGCCGCGTCGATATCTACACCATTGCGCCGGTGCCGGTCGACGTGACCGCCGCCAGCGCCGCCGCGGCCCGCGATCAGGCGATCGTCGAGGGCGAAAGCCGCGGCTTCGATCTGCTGATGCGGCGCCTGACGCTTGCCGGCGACCGAAGCCGGCTGCCGCCGGTCAATGCGGCGCTGCTCAATGACCTCGTGCAAGGCTTCGAGGTGGCGCATGAGCGCCGCTCCAGCGTCCGCTACCTCGCCGATTTCACCATCCATTTCCGGCCCGAGGCGGTGCGCCAGATGCTGCGCCAAGCCGGCATCGGCTTCGCCGAGACGCCGAGCAAGCCGGTCGTCGTGCTGCCGGTGATGCATCTGGGCGAGCAGTCGACGCTATGGGAGGATCCCAACCCGTGGCGCGACGCCTGGGCGAATGCCAGCCCGGTGCCCGGCCTGGTGCCGCTGGTGCGGCCTTTGGGCGAGCTCGAGGACGTGCAGGCGATCGACGCCGACGCGGCGGTTCGCGGCGAGGACGAGCGGCTGCAGGCGATCTCGCATCGCTATGGCGGCGCCGACGTGCTGGTGACCCAGGCGACGCTCAAGACCGACGGGCCGCAGCACACGCTCGACATCACCAGCACGCGCTACACGCCGGGCCAATCCGGCACCGAGCAGACTTGGGTCGATACCGCCGCCGCCCAGCCCGGCGAGAGCGATAGCGACCTGATGATCCGTGCCGCCGCCGAGGTCGTCGCGCAGGTGGAGGACGCCTGGAAGGCGGCGAACATCCTCGACCTCAGCCAGAGCGGCACGCTGACGGCGCGGGTGCCGGTGCACTCGCTGGCGGATTGGGTCGCGGTGCGCGACCGGCTTGGCGGCATTCCGGCGGTGCGCAGCAGCCGGCTTCTCTCGCTCGATCGCGAGGAGGCGCGGGTCGAGATCCGCTATGTCGGCGATCCCGGGCAGCTTCGCCTGGCGCTCGCCCAGCGCGATCTCGAGCTGGACGGCACCGATCCCGACTGGGTGCTGCAGCGGCGCACCGGCCCGCCTCCGCCCCGCTGAGGCGCCGCCGGTGAACCTGCCCAACCTCATCACCCTCGGGCGGCTGCTGAGCGTGCCGGTGGCGATCTGGCTGGTGCTGTCCGGCGAGCTCGCCGCCGCCTTCTGGCTGTTCATCGTCGCCGGACTGTCCGACGCGATCGACGGCTTCGTCGCCAAGCGCTTCGATCAGCGCTCGCGCCTGGGCGCATTGCTCGATCCCATCGCCGACAAGACGCTGCTCGTCAGCATGTACGTGACGCTCGGCATCTCGGGCCGCCTGCCGACCTGGCTCGTCATCCTCGTCGTCTTCCGCGACGCCCTGATCGTCGGCGGTTTTCTGCTGGTGGCGGCGCTTGGCCATCCCATGCGCTGGGAGCCGCTGCTGGTGAGCAAGCTCAACACCGCGCTGCAGATCGCGCTGATCGGCGCGGTGCTGGCCGAGCTCGGCCTCGGCCTCGCCGTGCACGGGCTGGCTTCCGTCCTGGTCTATGCCACGGGAGCGACGACGGTGATCTCCGGCGCCGGCTACCTCATCCGCTGGAGCCGCGCGCTGGCGGGCGCGGAGACGGCGTCGTGACCGCCGGGCAGCGGCAGCAGATCTGGTTCTGGCTGGGGGCGCTCGTCTTCTTCTTCCTGCTCGTCTATCTCCTGAGCCCGATCCTGCTGCCCTTCGCCGCCGGCTCCGCCATCGCCTATTTCCTCGATCCGGTGGTCCACCGCCTGGAGCGCTGGCACGTCCCGCGCAGCCTTGCCACCGTGCTGGCGCTGCTGATCTTCGTGCTGGTGCTGCTGGTGATCTTCGCGCTGCTGGTGCCGCTGGTGGAGCTGCAGACGGCGGAGCTGTCGCGCCGCGTGCCCGGTCTGGTCGCCGACGCACGCAGCCGCGTCGAGCAGCTCATGCAATTCGCCGAGCAGCAGCTGGCGCCGGCGGATGTGGCCAAGCTGCGCGACGCGCTGAGCTCCGGCGTCGGCGACGTTGCCGCCTGGCTGGCACGCTTCATCCAGAGCGTGCTGTCCAGCGGTCTCGCGCTCGCCAATCTGCTCTCGCTGCTGTTCATCACGCCGGTGGTGGCCTTCTTCCTGCTGCGCGACTGGGACCATCTCGTCGGCCGCATCGACGGCTGGCTGCCGCGCCAGTATGCCGCCACCATCCGCGAGCAGGCGCGGCTGGTCGACGCCACGCTGGCGGGGTATCTGCACGGCCAGCTTCTGGTCTGCCTCGGCGTCGGCATCTACTATGCTGCGGCGCTGACCCTGATCCGCCTCGAATTCGGTCTCATCATCGGCATCCTCGCCGGCATTCTCACCTTCATCCCCTATGTCGGATTCGCCACCGGGCTGGTGCTGGCGCTGAGCCTGGCGTTCCTCCAGTTCGGCAGCTTCTCCGGGCTGCTGCTGGTGATCGTCGTCTTCGCCATCGGCCAGGTGCTGGAATCGAACGTGCTGGCGCCAAAGCTGGTCGGCAAGCGCGTCCATCTCCATCCGGTCTGGGTGATCTTCGCATTGCTCGCCTTCGGCAGCGTCTTCGGCTTTCTCGGCGTGCTGCTGGCGCTGCCGACGGCGGCGGTGATCGGCGTGCTCATCCGCTTCGCTCTGGCGCGCTATCTCGCCAGCCCGCTCTACGATCCCCGCAACCGCCATTCCTCGTCGGACTAGGCGCCGGGCGATGGCGCAGCTGCCGCTCGACCTGCCGCACCGGCCAGCGCTGGGCCGCGCCGATTTCCTGGTGGCGCCGTGCAACGCGGCGGCGGTCGCCTGGCTCGACCACTGGCCGCGCTGGCCGGCGCCGGCGCTGGCGCTGTCGGGTCCGCCCGGCAGCGGCAAGAGCCATCTGGCGCAGGTCTTCGCCGGCCGCGCGGCGGCGCGCTTCATCGATCCCGCGGCGCTCACCACCGCCGCCGTGCCGGCGCTCCTCGGCAATGCTTCGGCGGCGATCGTCGACGACGCCGATCGCGCCAGCGCCGAGCCGCTCCTCCATCTCTATAACCTGCTGGCCGAGCGCCGCGGTCATCTGCTCGTCGCCGCGCGCGAGGCGCCGGCGCGCTGGCCGCTGACCCTGGCCGATCTCCGCTCGCGCCTCGTCGCCGCGCCCGCCGTTGCCGTGGCGGCGCCGGACGAGGCGCTGGTCGCCGCGCTGCTGATCAAGCTGTTCGCCGACCGCCAGCTCCAGGTGGGCGAGGGGGTGGTGGCCTATCTGGCGCTGCAGCTCGAACGGTCCTTTGCCGCCGTGCAGCGCGCGGTGGCGGCGCTCGACGCGGCGGCGCTCGCCGAGCATCGCCGCATTACGGTGCCGCTGGCGAAGCGGGTGCTGAAGATTGAGTCCGGTTGAGCCCGCCGCCCCGACGGATCTCAGTCGGCGCCGCGCAGCAGCGCCTTCGGCGCCACCACCTCGATCAGCCGCGCGCGGCGTCGGTCGAGCGCCGCCCACGGGACTTCGACCCCGAAACTCGCCAGCGCCCCGGTGGGAAAGCCCGCGAGTCGGGCGATCAGCGGCCCCGTAGAAACTTCTGATAGAAGAACTGCCAGTTCATAAAATCCAGGATTGTGGCCCACCACCATGACTTCCTCGATCTCATCCGGTAGCTCGCGCAACCGGGCGAGGAGCTGGCGCGCCGAGGCGAGATAAAGCCCCTCCTCGAACAGGATCTGCGGCGCGCGCTTTAAGGAAGATGCAACGATATCCAGGGTTTGGCGGGTACGCAGCGCGGGCGAGCACAGCACCAGCGCCGGCGCCAGACGGTGCTCGGCGACCCAGTGCGCCACCGCCTGCGCCGCCCGCCGCCCGCGCTTTTCCAACGGCCGGTCGCGGTCGGCGCCAGCCTCCTCCTGGGGTACGGCCTTGGCATGGCGCAGCAGATGGAGCGTGCTCATGATCCTTTTGCCGCCTGCCATGACATCGCCATCCGGCCGTTATAAACTGGCGCACCCGGGCAGGGAATGGGGAGCAGAACGTGGCTCAGGCTTTGCGTGCCGCGGCGTCGTCGATCGACGCTCAATCGCCGGCGCGGTTCATCAATCGCGAGCTGAGCTGGCTCGCCTTCAACGAGCGCGTGCTCGCGGAGGCCGATAGTCCACGCCATCCCCTGCTCGAGCGGTTGCGCTTCCTGTCGATCTCGGCCAACAATCTCGACGAGTTCTTCATGGTGCGCGTCGCCGGCCTGAAGGGGCAGGTGCTCGCCGGGATCGCGACGCCCAGCCAGGACGGGCTCACCCCGGCGCAGCAGCTCGCCGCGATCAACCAGCGCGCCGGCAAACTGATGCGCGACCAGCAGGTGACGTGGCGGGTGCTGCGCCAGCAGATGGCCGAAGCCGGGATCGGCGTGATCGGGCCCGAGGACCTGGCCGCGGAGGACCGCGCCTGGCTCGAAGAGCGCTTCATGACCGAGATTTTTCCGGTGCTGACGCCGCTCGCCATCGACCCCGCTCATCCCTTTCCCTTCATCGCCAATCTCGGACTCGGCCTCGCGTTGCAGCTGAGCCGCGCCAGCGACGGCAACCGGATGGAAGCGCTGCTGCTGATTCCCGGCACGGTCAACCGCTTCGTCCGCCTGCCCGGCAAGTCGGTGCGCTTCCTGCCGCTCGAGCAGATGATCGGGCTCTATCTCGACCATCTCTTCCCGGGCTTCTCGGTGGTCGGGCAGGGCATGTTCCGCATCCTGCGCGACAGCGACATCGAGATCGAGGAGGAAGCGGAGGATCTCGTCCGGCTGTTCGAATCGGCGCTGAAGCGCCGGCGGCGCGGCCATGTCATCCGCCTCGCCGTCGATGCCGAGATGCCCGAGGATCTGCGTGCCTTCCTGGTCGAGCAACTCGACGCCTCGCCCGACGACATCTTCCCCTCGGAAGGTCTGCTCGGACTCGCCGACACCAGGCAGCTCATCGTCGACGAGCGGCCCGACCTCATCTACACCCCGTACAATCCGCGCTTTCCCGAGCGCATCCGCGATTTCGGCGGCGATTGCTTCGCCGCCATCCGCCAGAAGGACATCGTCGTCCACCACCCCTATGAGAGCTTCGACGTGGTGGTGCAGTTTGTCCGCCAGGCGGCGCGCGACCCTGCCGTGGTGGCGGTGAAGCAGACGCTCTATCGCACCAGCGACGACAGCCCGATCGTTCGCGCGCTGATCGAGGCGGCCGAGGCCGGCAAGTCGGTGACGGCGCTGGTCGAGCTCAAGGCGCGCTTCGACGAAGAGCAGAACATCCGCTGGGCGCGCGACCTCGAGCGCGCCGGCGTGCAGGTGGTCTACGGCTTTCTCGAGCTCAAGACCCACGCCAAGGTGTCGCTGGTGGTGCGGCGCGAGGCCGGCGCGCTGCGCTCCTATGTGCATTTCGGCACCGGCAACTATCATCCCTATACCGCGCGGGTCTACACCGATCTGAGTTTCTTCACCTGCGATCCCGCGCTCTGCCGCGACGCGCAGCGGCTGTTCAACTACATGACCGGCTATGCCACGCCGGCGACGCTGGAGAAGATCGCGGTGGCGCCGATCAATTTGCGCCAGCGCCTGGTCGAGCTGATCGAGGCGGAGATCGAGCACGCGCGCGCCGGGCGCCCGGCGCAGATCTGGGGCAAGGTCAACGCGCTGGTCGATCCCGCCATCATCGATCTCCTCTACCGCGCCTCGCAGGCGGGGGTGCAGATCGACCTGGTCGTGCGCGGCATCTGCTGCCTGCGCCCCGGCGTTCCAGGCCTCTCCGAGAACATCCGGGTCAAGAGCATCATCGGCCGCTTCCTCGAGCATGGCCGCATCGTCTGCTTCGGCAACGGCCACAAGCTGCCCTCGGACGAGGCCAAGGTGTTCATCTCCTCGGCCGACTGGATGCCGCGCAACCTCGACTGGCGGGTCGAGGCGCTGGTGCCGATCGAGAACGAGACGGTGCATCGCCAGGTGCTGGACGAGATCATGGGTGCCAATCTGCGCGACCAGGCGTTGTCGTGGCAGCTTCTGCCCGATGGTGAATACGTGCGGGAGAGCCTGGCACCCGATGCGTTCAGCGCCCATACCTATTTCATGACCAATCCCAGCCTGTCCGGCCGCGGCAGCGCGCTGCAGCGCGCCCGCCCCGCCCCGCGGCTGGTGACCGGGTCAGAGAAGGCCGAGCTCTGAGCCGGGCATTGCGCATGCGCAGCCTGCCGCGGCGCGCGTCGCCGGTGAAGCCCCGTGCGGCGCGGCGCGGCAACGTGGCGGTGGTCGATATCGGCTCCAACTCGCTGCGCCTCGTCGTCTATGACGGCATCCGCCGCGCGCCGCGCACCCTCTTCAACGAGAAGGTCATGTGCGGGCTCGGGCGCAATCTCGAGGCGACGGGCCGGCTCGACCCCGACGGCCTCGCGCTGGTGCGCGAGAACCTGCAGCGCTTCGTGGCGCTGGCGCGCAGCATCGGCGTACGCCGGCTCGACGTGCTCGCCACCGCCGCGGTGCGCGACGCCGGCGACGGCCGCAGCTTCGTCGCCGAGGTCGAGCGCCGCCACCGCCTCAAGGTGAAGGTGCTGGCCGGCACCGAGGAGGGCCGGCTCTCGGCCTATGGCGTGCTCGCCGGCATTCCCGAGGCGAATGGCATCGTCGGCGACCTCGGCGGCGGCAGCGTCGAGCTGGCGCCGGTGGCGGGCGGCCAGGTGGGCGCGGCCGCGACGCTGCCGATCGGGCCGCTGCGGCTTGCGCAGCTGGCCGGCGACGAGCGCAAGCTGCGCGACGCCATCGACAAGCACCTCGCCGCGGTGCCCTGGCTCGGCGCCAAGGTCGACGGCGGCGCCTTCTACGCCGTCGGCGGCGCCTGGCGCGCGCTCGCCCGCATCCACATGGAGCAGACGCGCTATCCGCTCCACATCATTCAGCATTACACGGTACCGCGCGGCGAGGCGGAGGATTTCCTCGACATCATCGCACGACAGTCGCGCAAATCGCTGGAGAAGATCACCACCGTCTCGCGCAAGCGCCTGGACGTCGTGCCGATCGCCGCGCGCGTGCTGCAGCGGCTGCTGCGCCGCATCGGGCCGAAGCAGCTCGTCTTCTCCGCCTTCGGCCTGCGCGAGGGCCATATCTTCAGCCTGCTGCGCCCCGAGGCGCAGCGCGAGGATCCCCTGCTCGCCGCCTGCGCCGACCTGGCGGTGACGAACCGGCGCTTCGGCGCCGGCGGGGACGAGGTCTTCGGCTGGACCGGCCCGCTCTTTTCCGGCGAGAGCGAGAGCCGCCGCCGGCTGCGGCATGCGGCGGCGCTGCTGGGCGATTTCGCATGGCACGAGCATCCCGACTATCGCGCCGAGCAGGCGCTGCACAGCGTGCTCTACATGCCGGTCGCCGGGGTCGATCACGGCGAGCGCGCCTGGCTCGCCGCTACGCTGCATGCGCGCTATGGCGGCAACGAGAGCGGCGTCGACATGCTGCACGCGCTGCTCGACGGGGAAGCGCTCGCCGGCGCGCGCGTGACCGGCCTGGCGCTGCGCCTTGCCTTCACCCTGTCGGGCGGCGTGCCGGGGCTGCTGGCGCGCAGCAAGCTCGGCTTCGACGGAAATATCCTGGTGCTGACGCTCGGCGCCGAGGCGGCGAAGCGGTATGGCGAGAGCGTGCAGCGCCGTCTCGACGGGCTCGGCCGCGCGCTGGGCAGGCGGACCGAGCTGCGCCGGGGATAGAGGCGGGGCTCGGCCCCCGAGTGGCGCGACTTTAAGCAATATTAACCATTGTCATCGACACTGGCCGGCACGCGATCGAGCTTCTCACGCCGGGCAAACGCCGCCGATGAACCCTTATGGCCGCACCTACCGCCGCGTCTTCGTCATGACCGGCGGTGACGCCGCCGGCGTGGCGCAGGCGATGACAGCCGAGATCCATGCCGGCTTCCGCGCGATCGGCGTCAATTCGACCCTGCTGCGGGTCGAAGAATTCCACGAGGCCTTCGCCCGCCCGATCGGCGAGCGCTACGCCATGATCAGCCTCAACAACCGGCTGCGGCTGCCCGGCGTGCGCAAATTCGGCGTCATGGTCGACCATCCCTGCACTCGCTACGCCGATCTCGTCGAGGGCGAGCCGACGACCTCCACCCTGGGCTGGGTGGACCTGTCGCACCTGCCTGCCGCGGCGGCGCTGTCGCCTGGCTACGCGGCGGTCTTCCTGCCGCATGCCGGGCCCGATCCGGTGCCCGATCCGCTGCCTGCCTCGCAGCGGCCGATCGATCTCTTCTTTTCCGGCATGCTGGCGCCGAGCTGGGATCGCGCGACCTGGTCGGCGCTTAACCCCGCGGCCCCGCCGGCCCTGGTCGAACTCGTCTTCGAAACCGCGGAGCGCCTGGCGGAGACGCTCGAGCCCGTGCTGCCCATCTTCGCTGCCGTCTGCGCCGAGCACGGCATCGATGCCCGGCGCGATTTCAAACCGGAAGTGTTCTGCTGGATCGTCACCAAGATCCACGAACTCGCCGAACTGAGCCGTCGCAACGCCGTGCTGGAGGCGCTGCCCGACATCGCGATCACCATCGCCGCGAACCACCTGCCGGCCTCGCTGCGCGACCGCAAGAACCTTCGCTATCTCGGCCATGTCGACGATTTCGCCGAGATCCGCCGGCTGATGGGACGCGCCAAGGTGGTGCTCAATACCACCAGCAAATTTCCCATCGGCTCGCATGAGCGCATCTGGTTCGGCATGGCGGAAGGTGCCGCCATCCTGGCCGATCGCAGCTCTTATCTCGACCGGCAGTTCGGGCACCTCGCCAGCATGCTTTTCCTGCCGCAGAGGCCGATCGCCGCCGGCGATCTCGACTACCTTGCGGATCTCCTCCATGACAATTCCGCGCTCGGCGCGATCACCGACCGCGCCGCCGTTCTCTACCGCGATAATCACACCTGGACGCAGCGCGTCCAGGTGATCGACGAGGCGCTCAACTGACGCGCGCCCGGCCGCGCCGCCGCGCCGCTCGCCGTCGACGTCAGGCGATCGCGGCCGCCGGCGCCGCCGGCGGCACGAGATGCGCCAGCCTGGGCATCACCTCCGTCGCGAGCAGCGTCATCGATTGCAGCCACGCCCGGGGGTTGTCGGCGTAGTCGAAGCCGAACAGCAGCAGGCAGCCGAAGCCGCCGAGCTCGTGATAGACCTGCTCCAGCCGCTCGGCCACGGTGCGCGGCGAGCCGACGATCCAGTTGTGCTTGGCGCAATACTCGGGCGTCACATCGCTGTCGCCGACCTCCGGGCGATGCTTCAGATACTCCTTGAAGCCGAAGGCGCCGAGCAGCGGCAGAAAGTACTCGCCATACATCCGCCCCATCATGCCGCCGACCGAGAGCCGCCACGCCTCGGCGTCGGTCTCGGCGACGAACACCTCGCGCACGATGCGCCATTCCCGCCGGCTGGGCCGGCGCCCGGTGCGCTGCGCCCCGGCCTCGACGCTGTCCCAATGGCTCGCGACATAGGCGGGGTTGAGGTTGAGGCTCATCGGAATGAAGCCGCGCTCGCCCGCGAGCTTGAGCGTATCGGAGTTCTTGGAGAGGCCGGCGACGCCGATCGGCGGGTGCGGCGTCTGGAACGGCTTGATGTGCGGCCGGAGCAGGCCGAGCATTTCGGCCGGCCGGTCCACCTTCCAGAATTTGCCGTCATAATGGAAGGGTTCGGCGGCGCTCCATAGCTTCAAGATGATGTCGAGGGCTTCGCGCGTCATCTCGCGGTTCTGGCCGGACATGCCGTCGACATTGAACATCTGCCAGTCGCTCGGCAATCCGCTGGCCGCGACGCCGAAATTGAGCCGGCCCTGGGCCAGGTGATCGAGCATGGCGACGCGGTTGGCAAGCTCGGCCGGATGGTGATAGGGCAGCAGGAAGCCGCCGGGGCCGATGCGCATGGTTTTGGTCTGCATCAGTGCCTGCGCCACCAGCAGGTCGGGGGTCGGATTGGGCTCCCAGGGCGCGGTATGGTGTTCGCCGATCCAGGCCTCGCTGAAGCCGAGTTCGTCCGCCCAGCGCAGCACCTGCAAATCCCATTGCTGCCCGTTGTAGAGGCTGCGCTCCGGCGGATGGGACGGCATCGTGAATAAGCCGAGTTGCATCGTCTCCTCCCGATTTTGCTTGTCGTTCCGGCCTCGAGCGGCCAGGACGCGGGAAAAAGCGTAGGCTTGTCGGCGGCAGCCCGCAATGCGCCTTATTCATAGTGTCATCGTCATTCCCTAGCATGACAGTCCGGCTTCAGCATGGGGGGCAAGGCAATGTTTCCAATCCCGACCAGCGTCTTTCTCACCAGCGGCGTGGGCATCCACCGGCACCGGCTCACCGCCTTCGAATTCGCGCTGCGCGCGGCCGATATCGAGCAGCAGAACCTCGTCACCGTCTCGTCGATCCTGCCGCCCGGCTGCGAGCTGACCCCGGCGGCGGTCGGGATCGAGACCCTGAAGCCGGGCGAGATCACCTTCTGCGTGCTGGCCCGCGCCGAGACAAACGAGCCGGGCCGGCGGGTCCATGCCAGCATCGGCTTGGCGCGGCCGGCCGATCCCGGGATGTACGGCTACATCTCCGAGCATCACGGCTTCGGCATGACGCGCGAGCAGAGCGGCGACTACGCGGAAGACCTCGCCGCGACCATGCTGGCCTCGACGCTCGGCATCGATTTCGATCCTGAGTCGGCTTGGGACGAGCGCAAGAAGCTCTACCAGCACAGCCATCTCATCATCGACAGCATGTCGCTGACCGCCGCGGCCGAGGGCGATGCGGGCGGCCGCTGGACCTGCGCCGTCGCCGTGGCGGTGTTCCGCTTCGCGCCCGGCGCCTAGCCGGCGACGAGGGCGAGGTATTCCCAGGCGACGGTAGCGGCGGCGAGCGCGCTGATCTCGGCCCAATCATAGGCCGGCGCGACCTCCACCACGTCCATGCCGCAGAAGCCAAGCCCGGCGAGCCGCCGCAGGATCGCCTGCGCCTGCCAGGTGGCGAGGCCGCCGATCTCCGGCGTGCCGGTGCCCGGCGCGAACGCCGGATCGAGCGCATCGATATCGAAGCTGAGATAGGCGGGGGCGTCGCCGACAACCTCGCGGATGCGCGCCGCGATCGCGGCGGGGCCGGCGATGTGCACCTCTTCGGCCGTCAGGATCGTCACGCCTTTGCCGATCGTCCAGTCGTGGACGCTCCTTGGCACCGGCGAACGGATGCCGATCTGCGCCATGCGGCGCGGATCGACCAGCCCTTCCTCGATCGCGTGATAGAAGACGGAGCCGTGGCCGTAGGGTTGGCCGAAGCTGTCAGGCCAGGTGTCGACATGCGCGTCGAAATGGACAAGCGCCACCGGTCCGTGCCGCCGCGTCAGCGCACGCAGCAGCGCCAGCGTGATCGAATGGTCGCCGCCCAGCGCCAGCAGATGCTCGATGCCCTGCGCCTGGTCGGCGATCGCGGCAAGGCTGCCGGCGATGTCGCCCAGCGGCAGTGCAAAATTGCCGATATCGGCGAGCGCCAGCGCGGCGGGTTCGATCCAGTGCCCGGGATGCGCGCCGTCGACGAGCATGCGGCTGGCCTGGCGGATCGCCTGGGGACCGAAGCGGGCGCCGCTGCGGTTGGTCGTGCCAAGATCGAAAGGAATGCCGGCGACCGAAAAGGCGGCGCCGCGATCCGTCCGCGCGACGCCGAGGAAGGAGCCGGGGAGGGCAAAGGTCGGGGTGGTGGACATCGCCGTCCTGTCTGTGAGCTGCCAAGCAAGACTATAGCGCGATCGGCGTAGGGCCGATGACGGCGCGCGACCGCCGGCCCGCTATTGCGCCGCTTCGCTCGCGGTGCCGGATCGCACCAGCTTGATCCGCTTGCCGGCGGCGGTCAGGGCCAGCCTGCCATGCTTGAGGTCGAGCGCGTCCTTGCCGAAGAGCTCGGCGCGCCAGCCCTGCAGCGCGCGCACCGGCGCCGCATCGTCGGCGGCGATCATCTCGAGATCTTCGGTGTCGGCGACGAGCTTCTGCGCCACGTCGTTCTCCTCGCAGCGCAGCTTCAGCAGCACGCGCAGCAGATCGACCAGCGGTCCGATCCCCGGCGGCGGTTCGCGGCGCGGCGGCGGCACCGGGTACTCGCTCTCGGGCAGCGCCAGCACTCGCTGGACGGCCGCCAGCACCTCGCCGCCGAGCCGACCCTCGGCGAAATTCTTGCCCAGACCTCGGGTGCGCGCCAGATCGGCGACGGTGGCGGGCGCGTGCGCGGCGATCTCCAGGATGGATTCGTCGCGCAGTAGCCGGTTGCGCGGCAGGTTGCGCTGCTGCGCTGCGACCTCGCGCCAGGCGGCAAGCTCGCGCACCAGCGCCAGCAGCTTGCGGTTGTTGCTGCGCAGCTTGAACCGCCGCCACGATTCCTGCGGATCCTGCCGGTAGGTCGCGGGGTCGGTGAGCACGGCCATCTCCTCGTCGAGCCACTGGGTGCGGCCGCTCTTGGCGAGGCGCTGGGCGAGCTTCTCGTAGACGGTGCGCAGCGGCACCACGTCGGTGAGCGCGTAGTGAAGCTGCCGCTCGGTCAGCGGGCGATGTGCCCAGTCGGTGAAGCGGGAGGATTTGTCGATCGCCGCGCCGGCAAGCCGCCCCGCCAGCGTCTCGTAGCTCACCGCGTCGCCGAAGCCGCAGACCATGGCCGCGACCTGGGTGTCGAAGAGCGGCGTCGGCACCGCTCCGGCCATGTTGACGAAAATCTCGATGTCCTGGCGAGCGGCATGGAAGACCTTGAGCACGCCGGTGTCGGCCATCAGGGCGAACAGCGGGGCGAGGTCCAGGCCGGGCGCCAGCGGGTCGATGGCCGCGGCCTCCTCCGGCCCGGCGATCTGCACCAGGCAGAGCTGCGGCCAGTAGGTCTTGTCGCGCATGAACTCGGTATCGACGGTGACGTAGTCGGCTTGGGCCTGGCGGCGGCAGAAGGCGGCCAGCGCGTCGGCAGAATCGATCGGAATCATACCGTGCTATACACCGAAAGTTGCTCCCGTCAAACTGACCAGCCGGCCCGGCGGGCCGGCCCCGGCGGGCAGCCGGGGCAACCGCCGGCCGGGGCGGCGCCCGGGGGTCGCCACCGCCGGGCGGAAGCGCTTGACAAAGCCGTGCTTCCGTGTGTTTTTGCCCTCCCTCCACGACGAGCGGATACGCGCCGATGCATGTCTATCGCACTCACACCTGCGGCGAGCTGCGCCTCGCTCATGCCGGGGGCACGGCGCGGCTGTCGGGCTGGGTGCATCGCAAGCGCGACCACGGGTCGCTGCTGTTCATCGACCTGCGCGACCACTACGGGTTGACGCAATGCGTCATCGACCGCTCGAGCCCGATCTTCGCGCTCGCCGATGCGCAGCGGCTGGAAAGCGTCATCACTGTCGCCGGCACGGTGGTCAAGCGCTCGCCCGAGACCGTCAACCCGAAGCTGCCGACCGGCGAGATCGAGCTGCAGATCGCCGAGCTCGCCGTGCAGGCGGAGGCGGAGCCGCTTCCGCTGCCGGTCAACACCGAGGCGGATTACCCCGAGGAGATGCGGCTCAAATATCGCTTCCTCGACCTGCGGCGCGACAGCATCCACATGAACATCGTGCTGCGCTCTAAGGTCATCGCCTCGATCCGCCGGCGCATGATCGAGCAGGGCTTCATGGAGTTCCAGACGCCGATCCTGACGGCGAGTTCGCCGGAGGGCGCGCGCGATTACCTCGTGCCGAGCCGCATCCATCCCGGCAAGTTCTATGCCCTGCCGCAGGCGCCGCAGCAGTTCAAGCAGCTGCTGATGGTGGCGGGCTTCGACCGTTATTTCCAGATCGCCCCGTGCTTCCGCGACGAGGCGAGCCGGGCCGACCGCTCGCCGGGCGAATTCTATCAGCTCGATTTCGAGATGTCTTTCGTGACGCAGGAGGATGTCTTTGCCGCGATCGAGCCGGTGCTGCACGGCATCTTCGTCGAGTTCGGCGGCGACAAGGCGGTGACACCGCCGCCCTTTCCGCGCATCACCTATGACGACGCGCTGCTGAAATACGGCAGCGACAAGCCCGATCTGCGCAACCCGCTGCTGATCTCCGAGGTGGCCGAGGTGTTCCGCGGCTCCGGCTTCAAGGTCTTTGCCGGGGCGGTCGACAGCGGCGCCGTGGTGCGCGCCATCGCCGTGCCGGGCGTCGCCGCGCAGCCGCGCAGCTTCTTCGATAAGCTCAACGACTGGGCGCGCGGCGAAGGCGCCCCGGGCCTCGGCTACATCGTCTTCGCCGAGGGCGCGGCCAAGGGGCCGATCGCCAAGTTCCTCGATCCGCCGCGGCTCGAGCGGCTCAAGGCGCTGACCGGTCTCGGGGATGGCGACGCCGTCTTCTTCGTCTGCGACAAGAAGGCGCCGGCGGCGAAGCTCGCCGGCGCGGCACGCACCAGGATCGCCCAGGAACTCGGCCTGATCGCGGGCAACGCGTTCAAATTCTGCTGGATCGTCGACTTCCCGATGTACGAATTCAACGAGGAGACGCGGCGGATCGATTTCAGCCACAACCCCTTCTCGATGCCGCAGGGCGGTCTCGAGGCGCTGACGACGCGCGATCCGCTGACCATCAAGGCCTACCAGTACGACATCGTCTGCAACGGCGTCGAGCTCAGCTCCGGGGCGATCCGCAACCATCGTCCCGAGATCATGTACAAGGCCTTCGAGATCGCGGGTTATTCGGCCGCCGAGGTCGAGGCGCGATTCGGCGGCATGCTGAACGCCTTCAAATTCGGCGCGCCGCCGCATGGCGGGTCGGCCCCGGGCATCGACCGCATCGTCATGCTGCTCGCCGACACGCCCAACATCCGCGAGGTCGTCGCCTTCCCGATGAACCAGCAGGCGCAGGATTTGCTGATGCAGGCGCCGTCGGAAGTGCCGCCCGAGCGGTTGAAGGAGTTGCATATCCGCCTGGCGTTGCCGTCGGCGCCGGCCAAGGGCTGAGAACAAGGCTTCCGGCTCTTTTTCTTGCTTTGTTCTGCCGCTTCGGCGAGACTCCGCGCGCCGCAACCGTCAGGGCCGTTTCTTGCGCACTTTTCGGGGGTTCCTTCCGCCGCTGCTGCCGCTTCTGGCAGTCGGCTGCGCCGTGCCGCCGGCGGTCACCATCGCTTCGCTCGCTGCCGACGGGGTGAGCTACGTCACCACCGGCAAATCGGTTACCGATCACGGCATCTCCGCCGCGACCGGCCATGATTGCGCGCTGCTTCGCCCGGTGCTCCGGGACAAGCCGATCTGCGACACCAGCCCCAGCGAGCATGCCCGCGAGGTCCCGGTCGAGCTCGGTCGCGCCTCGGCGCCGCGTCCCGACGTTGCAGCGGTGGCGCCGGCGGCGGTCGATCAGACTCGCTACGTCGCGGTGGGAAGTTTCCTCGATCCGGGCAATGCCGCGCGTGCGGCGGCGCGTTATGCCGATCTCCACGCCATGATCGTTCCGGCCGAGGTGCGTGGCCGACAATTCCACCGCGTCGTGGTGGGCCCGCTGTCGAGCGAGGCGGCGGCCGCGCTCAAGCTCCGGCTCGCGGCGCTCTGAGCCCCGGAGAGCCTCCTGGTGTTGCGGTTTTGACATTTGATCCCCGATCGAGTGTCGAAGCCGCAACGCAATCCTTTGAGTTTGCTGGTGTTCCGACACTGACGCTTGATGCTCAAGCGTCAGTGTCGGAACACTTGACTTCGCGGCTGCTCCGCTTTTGCGCGTACATCGCCATGTCGGCTCGGTGCAGCAGCGCTTCCTGATCCTCGCTGCCGTCATAGTGCGCGAGGCCGAAGCTGGCGTTGAGCGGGATTGGCAGGCCGTCGATCTCCGGCGGCGTGGTGCCGAAGCTCCGCGCGAGGGAGAGGCATTTGCGCCGGGCGTTGGGCAGGCTGGCGCCGATCAGCAGCAGCGCGAACTCGTCGCCGCCGAGGCGACCGACCACGTCGTTCTTGCGCACGCGGCGGCGCAGCCCGGCGGCCACCTGCCGCAGCACTTCGTTGCCGGCGCGATGGCCGTAGAGATCGTTGACCGCCTTGAAGCCGTCGAGGTCGCAGACGATGAGCACGCCCTGCGGCCCGCCGCGCGAGGCGGCGGCGATCGCCCGCGTCAGCTCGGTCAGGAAACCGCGGCGGTTGAGCACGGTGGTGAGTTCGTCGGTGACCGACAGGCCCTCGAGATAGGCCAGGCGCTCCTCGAGATCGGCGATGCGCTGCTCCGCGGCGGCGGCGGCGGCGAGCGCCCAATCGAGCAGCGCCGGCTGGTCATCCGGGCCGGGAGCGGGAGGGGGGATGAGGCGGGCGATGCCGCTCTCGTCGGTATGCCAGCGACTTTCCGCGGGGACAGGCATGGTCTCGTCCTCGAGTGTTCGGCAGGATTTGCGCAAAACCCGTGCCAACCGGCGGAGGCGCGGAAATCCAACGATGTTGGCCGCGCGTCCGCTCGGCAGAACCTGCCGGGCGGCAGCGGCTGCCGGCAGGGCGTGCCGCTGCCGGACGGCTCGGCTACTACCTTCGGCGCGCGAAGCGTGACATACTCGGCGCCTTTCCCTCGCCGCCGCATCACGCCATCGGGATCGCTTGGAATGACGTTTCGGCCCGCCTGTCTCATCGGACTAGCCGCCCTGTCCTGGCCTGTCGCACCGGCGGTTGCCGTCGACATCTCGCCCCATCGCGCGCTCTATACGCTCAATCTCGCCTCGACCAGGCCTGCGAGCGGCGTCGTCGGCGCTACCGGCGCCATGGTCTATGAATGGGGCGAGACCTGCGACGGCTGGACGGTGCAGCAGCGCTTTCGGCTGCGCCTCGAATATTCCGAACAGGACAATGTCGAGGTGAGCTCGACGCTGGTGACCTGGGAATCGAAGGATGGGCTGCGCTATCGCTTCAACGAGCGCCGCCTGCGCAACGGCGACCTCGACGAGGAGATCAAGGGGGAGGCCAAGCTCGACGGCGCCGACAAGGGCGGCTCGGCCGATTTCACCAAGCCCGAGACGGCGACCTTGGCGCTGCCCGCCGGCACGCTCTTTCCGACGGCGCATACCGTGCTCCTGATTCAGCGCGCGCTGGCCGGCGACCAATTCGTTTCGCGCAAGGTGTTCGACGGCGCGACGGTGGAGAATGCCGGGCAGATCACCGCGGTGATCGGCCCCGAGCTCAAGCCCGGCCCCGGCACCGGCGACGAGAAGCTGCCGAAAAGCCCGCTGCTCGATCGTCCGTCCTGGCGCATGCGGCTCGCCTTCTTCCCCGCCGACAGCCGGCAGGAGCAGCCGGATTACGAACTCGGCATGCGCCTCCTGGACAATGGCGTGTCGCAGGACATGACGCTCGACTATGGCGACTATGTCATCCGCGCCAGGCTCGACGACATCGAGGCGCTGCCGCGCCCGAGCTGCTGAGCGTCAGTCCGCGTCATCGTCTTCGGCGCGGATGACGCCGCGCCGGATTGCACCCGCGCCGAGGCGTCGGCGCACCGCCTCGGCGCCGGCAGCCAGCCGGGCGCCGGGATCGGCGGCGAAGAGATCGGGAGGGTCGGCAAGCGCCGCCTCGGCCAGGCGATCGGCGCCGATGCCGATCAGGCGGAAGGCGGTGCCGTCGGCCGCCGCGCGCAGCAGCGGCAACGCGGCACGATAGAGCGTTTCGGCGCGCTGCGTCGGGTCGGCGAGCTGGCGCGAACGGCTCAGGACGCGGAAGTCGCCGGTCTTCAGCTTCAGCGTCACCGCTGCCGCCGCGCGTCCGGCACGCTCGAGGCGCAGCGCGAGGCTGGCGCAGAGCGGCTGCAGCTGCTCGGCCAGCCCGTCGAGGCGCGCGATGTCGCGCGTGAAAGTGGTCTCGACCGAAATGCTCTTCATCGGCGCGTCGGGATCGACCGGACGGTCGTCCTCGCCGCGGGCGAAGCGTGCGAGCCGACGTCCGATGGCGCCATAGCGCGCGGTCAGCTCGTGCTCGCTGCGCTGGCGCAGCTCGGCGATCGTGCTGATGCCGTCGCGCGCCAGCTTCTGCTGCAGCGCCGCGCCGACGCCCCAGATCAGGCCGACCGAGCGGGGGGCGAGAAAATCCATCGCCTCGCCGCGGCCGAGCACGGCGAAGCCGCGCGGCTTGTCTAGATCGGAGGCGATCTTCGCCAGGAACTTGTTGTAGGAGAGCCCGATCGACGCGGTGACGCCGATCTCGCGCTCGATGCGCCGGGCGAGGAGCGCCAGGGTGCGTGCCGCCGGTCCGCCATGGACGCGTTCGGTGCCGGCGAGATCGAGAAACGCCTCGTCGACCGACAGCGGCTGCACCAGCGGCGTGGTCGCTTGCATGAGCTCCCGGACCGCGCGCCCGACGGCGCGGTATTTCGCCATGTCGGGACGGATCACCACCGCGTCGGGGCAGGCCTTCAGCGCCTTGAACATCGGCATCGCGGAGCGGATGCCGGAAAGCCGCGCGACATAGCAGCAGGCGAGCACGACGCCGCGCGTGCCGCCGCCGACGATCACCGGCCGGTCGAGCAGCTCCGGGTGGTCGCGCTTCTCGACACTGGCATAGAAGGCGTCGCAATCGATATGCGCCAGCGACAGGCTCGCCAGCTCCGCATGGGCAACCAGCCGCGGCGAGCCGCATTGCGCGCAGCGACCGCCTGCCGGCAGCGCTGCGGCCAAGGCGGCGCAATCGCGGCAGAGCGCGGTCATGGCGTCTCGTCGGGGCCCCACAGCCAGGCCGCGCCGCGCACGCCGCTGGCATCGCCGTGGCGCGGCGGCACCAGCCGGGTCGCGACCCTGTCCGAAAAGACATAGGAGCCCCAGAGCTGCGGAACCCGCCGGTAGAGCCGGTCGATGCGACCGAGGCCGCCGCCGAGCACGACGGTCTCGGGATCGAGCAGATTGATCACCGTGGAGAGCGCGCGGGCGAGCCGGTCCTCGTAGCGCATCAGGCTCGCGGTCGCTGCCGCGTCGCCGGCGGCGGCGCGTCCGGCGATGGCGGCGGCGTCGAGCGCCTGCCCGGTCGCCCGGCGATGGTCGAGCGCCAGGCCCGGGCCCGACAGGAAGGTCTCGATGCAGCCATGCTTGCCGCAATAGCAGCGCGGACCCGGCCGTTCGTCGTCGCCGGGCCAGGGGAGGGGCGAATGGCCCCACTCGCCGGCGATGGCGTTGGCGCCGGTCAGCAGCGTCTTGTCGATGACGATGCCGCCGCCGACGCCGGTGCCGAGGATGACGCCGAACGCCGAGGCGGCGTCGGCGGCCGCGCCGTCGATCGCCTCGGACAGCGCGAAGCAATTTGCGTCATTGGCGAATCGCAGCGGACGGTCCAGCGCCGTGGCGAGGTCGCGATCGAACGGCCGGCCGATCAGCCAGGTCGAGTTGGCGTTGCGGACCAGCCCGGTGGCCGGCGACAGCGTGCCCGGGATGCCGACGCCGACCGTGCAGCGTTGGCCGAGAGAGGCCTCGATCTCGGCCACGAGGCGGCGCACTGCCTCTATCGTGCCGGCGTAGTCGCCCGTCGGAGTTGTGATTCGTCTTTTAAGTTCGATTTTTCCGTGCGGATTGAGGGCCGCCGCCTCGATCTTCGTACCCCCGAGATCAACCCCGATGCGCATCGCGACCGGCCCCGCTCTGACATGATCCGCAAAAGTTACGAAATCTTAAGGTAAACCAAACTATAGGTATCGAAGCGCGGGAAGGCATGAGATTGTGAGGCCGCCGAAGGTGGGGGCCCGTGTTGCGGCGGTTTCGCTCTTGTCACGAGAACGCAAGGATCTTCCAATGAGCAAACGGGTTCTCATCGTCGAGGACAACGACCTCAACATGAAGCTCTTCCACGACCTCCTGGAAGCGCATGGCTACGCCACGCTGCAGACCAAGGACGGCATGGAGGCGTTGAAGCTGGCGCGCCAGCACCATCCTGACCTCATCCTCATGGACATTCAATTGCCCGAGGTATCCGGCCTCGAGGTGACGAAGTGGATCAAGGAGGATGACGACCTCAAGACGATCCCGATCATCGCCGTCACCGCCTTTGCCATGAAGGGCGACGAGGAGAAGATCCGGGAAGGCGGCTGCGAAGCCTATATCGCCAAGCCGATCTCGGTCGCCAATTTCCTGCAAACCGTCGAACGCTTCCTGAGCTGAGAGCGAGCCCATGTCGGCGCGCGTGCTGGTCGTCGATGACGTCGAAGTGAACGTCCGATTGCTCGATGCCAAGCTGTCGAGCGAGTACTTCACCGTGATCACCGCCTCGGGCGGGCGCGAGGCGCTGGAGCTGGCGCGCAACGAACATCCCGACATCATCCTGCTCGACGTCATGATGCCGGAGATGGACGGCTTCGATGTCTGCCGCAGGCTAAAGAGCGACCCCTCCACCGCGGACATTCCGGTGGTGATGGTGACGGCGCTGTCGGAAGTATCCGATCGGGTGCGCGGGCTGCAGGCCGGCGCCGACGATTTTCTCACCAAGCCGGTCAACGACGTGGCTCTCTTCGCCCGCGTGCGCTCGCTGGTACGGCTGAAGCGCATGACCGAAGAATGGCGGCTGCGCGAAGAGGTCTATGGCCGGTTCGACAATGTCATCGCGGAGCCCCGGCGCGCCGAGGATCTGACGGCGGCGCGGGTCGTGCTGTGGGAGGAGAGCGGATTTGCCGCCGAGCGCGTCAGCGAGATGCTGCAGGCGGTCGCCGCGGCGGTGCTGCGCCCGACCGCGCCCGAGCAGCTGCCCGATATGGCCGACGGTTCGGTCGATCTGGTGATCCTGAGCCTCGCGGGCCAGCAGGACGCGCTGCGCCTGGTGGCGCAGCTGCGCGCCAACGAGGCGAGCCGGCTGGTGCCGATCCTGCTGGTCGCCGACGGCGACGAACTGCCGCGGCTCGCCAAGGGGTTGGACCTCGGCGCCAACGACTACATCGTGCGGCCGCTGGACAAGAACGAGCTCACCGCGCGCGCGCGTACCCAGATCCGGCGCAAGCGGCTGCAGGACCGGTTGCAGGACAACTATCAGCGCAGCCTGGCGCTGGCGCTCACCGACAGCCTTACCGGGCTCTACAACCGCCGCTACCTGATGGCCCATCTCGACGGCTTGATGAGGCGCGCCGCCGACGGCGCCCAGGGGCCGGCGGTGCTGATGCTCGATATCGACTACTTCAAGCGCGTCAACGACGAGCACGGCCATACCGCCGGCGACGCCGTGCTGCGCGAGGTGGCGGGCCGCATCGCTCGTCACGTGCGCGGCTTCGACCTCGTGGCGCGCTATGGCGGAGAGGAATTCGTCGTCGTCATGCCGGAGACGCAGCTCGCGGTTGCGGCGATGGTGGCGGAAAGACTGCGTTCCGTCGTCGCCGCCAAGCCGGTCGCGCTGGGCGAGGGAATGGGCGAGCTCAACCTGACGATCAGCGTCGGCCTCGCGGTGACGCGCGAGGGCGGCGATAGCGCCGCGGGGGTGCTGCAACGCGCCGACAAGGCGCTCTATGACGCCAAGGCCCGCGGCCGCAACTGCGTGTCCGGTTCGGTGGCGGAAATCCTGCCGGTGAGCCAGGCCTCTTAAGGCCCGCCGTCCCGGGCGCTCCCTCCGGAAACAAAAAAGCCGCCCTCGCCGGGGCGGCTTCTTTTTTACATCGGCGGCGCGCTACTTGATCTTCGATTCCTTGAAGACGACGTGCTTGCGCGCGACCGGATCGTATTTCTTGAGCTCGATCTTCTCGGTTTTCGCGCGGGGATTTTTCTTGGTTACGTAATAGTAACCGGTGTCCGCGCTGCTCACGAGCTTGATCAAGACGGTGTTGGACTTGGCCATGGCCTGTATCCCTTGAGGCGAGCGGGCACCATAGCGCGCCACCGGCGGCTGTCAAGCGCGCTACCGGCGGGAACCTCGACGAAAAACCGGATGTTGAGCAACCATCGGCACCACCAGCCAAAGGGTATTTCCATGCGTATCGGGGTCGTCGGCATCATCGCCTTGGGTATGCTTACCGCCGCTTGCGGTAGCAATACGACACAACGCACCGCCACCGCCAGCCTGACCGGCATAGGCGTCGGCGCTGCGGTCGGCGGTCCCATCGGCGCCTTGGTCGGCGGCGTGGCCGGCGCCGCCGGCGGCGCGATGATGCCGGAGGGCGCCGACACGATCGCCGAGAACGCGCTCCACCAGGAGCGCACCGCCGGACGCAGCACGCTGCGCGACGCCGGCCTGGCGCCGGCGGCGGGATCGTCGCAGGCGCCTCAGGCGCAGGCCTCCCAGACGCCGGCGGGCGAGCAACTGCGCCAGGCGCAGTCCGAGCTCAAGCAGCAGGGTCTCTACAAGGGCAAGGTCGACGGCATTCTCGGGCCGAAGACGAAGAACGCGCTCACCGCCTACCAGAAGCGCGAGGGCCTGCAACAGACCGCCAGCCTCGATCACGACACGCTCCAGCGTCTCGGCCTCGCCGCGGCGCCCATGGCGAGCGGCACCTCGGCCGCCACGGCGAACGGCACCTCGACGCCGCCGACGTCGGAGCTCGGCCCCTCCGATCTGCGCACTCGGCTCCAGCAGCAGGGCTACAGCGACGTCAGCAACATCAAGCGCAATTCCGACAATAGCTGGAACGTCCAGGCGCGGCGCGGCGGCCAGGAGATGGCGCTGCGCGTCGATGGGCAAAGCGGGCGCGTGCTCTCCCAGCATGAGCTCGTCGCGGCCGGCCAGCCGCAGCCGTCGAACGCGCCGCCCGCGGCCGACAGCGGCTCGTCGAATTCGACCAATGCCGGCTCCGACAACAACAGCGGCAACAACCCCGGTACCGGCGACACCGGCAACAACCCGTCCGGCCACTGAACGGCCCTCCTCGTGTAGCGGTTTCGACATTTGATCCCCGATCATGTGTCGAAGCCGCAACACCACCCTTTGCGTTTGCCGGTGTCGGATCATTGGCGGCGGCGCAGTCATTGCGCCGCCACCGCCTTTTCCGGCCGCAGCTGCGCCTTGATCGTCTGGAGGTCCGCCTCGTCGAGCGTCTCCTTTTCCAGCAGCAGGGCGGCGCTGCGCTCCAGCAGGTCGCGCTGTTGCCCGAGCAGGGTGACGCAGCGCTCGAAGCTGTGCTCGACGATGCGCTGCACCGCCTGATCCATGGCATGCGCCGTCTCATCGCTGTAGCTGCGCTGATCCATCGGCGCCGGCATGCCGGGCAGGAAGGCCGGACGCTCGGCGTCGTAGGACACCGGCCCCAGCTTCTCGTCCATGCCGTAGCGACCCACCATGTCGCGGGCGATGCTCGTCACCTTGGCGAGGTCGTCGGCGGCGCCGGTCGAGAGGTGACGGAAGATGATGTGCTCGGCGGTGCGGCCGCCGAGCAGCACGCACATCCGGTTCTCGAGGTCCTCGCGGGTCAGGATGAAGCGGTCCTCGCTCGGCCTCTGAATGGTGTAGCCGAGCGCTCCGATGCCGCGCGGGATGATCGACACCTTGTGCACGGTGTCCGTGCCGGGCAGCATCATCGCCATCAGCGCATGACCCATCTCGTGATGGGCGACGACGCGGCGTTCCTGCGGGTTGAGGATGCGCTTGCGCTTCTCCAGCCCGGCGACGATGCGCTCCACCGCGCTGGTGAAGTCGGCCATGGTGATGGTGTCGGCGCGCCGGCGCGTGGCGATGAGCGCCGCCTCGTTGACCAGATTGGCGAGATCGGCGCCGGTGAAGCCCGGGGTCAGCGCGGCGATCTTCTCGGGGTCGACATCGGCGGCTAGCGTGTGGCCCTTGAGATGCACCTTTAGGATGTCGATGCGGCCGCCCTTGTCCGGCCGGTCGACCAGCACCTGCCGGTCGAACCGGCCGGCGCGCAGCAGCGCAGGATCGAGGATCTCCGGCCGGTTGGTGGCGGAGAGCAGCACCAGGCCCGAGCGTGAATCGAAGCCGTCGAGCTCGACCAGCAGCTGATTGAGCGTCTGCTCCTTTTCGTCGTTGCCGCCGAGCCCCTGATAGGCGCCGCGGGCGCGACCCAGCGCGTCGAGCTCGTCGATGAAGATGATGGCGGGTGCCTTCTGCCGCGCCTGCTCGAAGAGATCGCGCACGCGGGCGGCGCCGACGCCGACGAACATCTCGACGAATTCCGAGCCGTTGATCGAGAAGAACGGCACGCCGGCTTCGCCGGCCACGGCGCGGGCGAGCAGCGTCTTGCCGGTGCCGGGCGGCCCCACCAGCAGGATGCCCTTCGGCACCCGCGCGCCGAGCCGGCCGTATTGCTGTGGATCCTTCAGGAAGTCGACGACCTCCTTCAGCTCTTCCTTGGCCTCGTCCACACCGGCGACATCGGCGAAGGTGACCTTGGTATCGGTCTCGACATAAACCTTGGCCTTGCTGCGGCCGATCGCCATGAAGCTGCCGGCCCCACCCTGTCCCGCCATGCGGCGGATGACGAACCACCAGACCCCGAAGAACAGCGCCGTCGGCAGCACCCAGGAGAGCAGATCGGTGAGGAAATTGCTCTGCGCCACGCCGGAGAACTTGACGTCGTATTTCCGCAGCTGCTCGGCGATCTCCGGCGGCACGCGGTTGGTGACGAAGGCGCGCTTGCCGTTCTGCGGCTCCTTGAAGGCGCCTTCCATGTAATTGCCCGAAACGCGCACCTCGGCGATCTTGCCGCCCTTGAGGTCGTCGAGGAACTCGCTGTAGGGAAGAATGTCGACCTGGGTGGTCTGCATCCAGAGTTGCTGCAGCAGAATGATGCCGATGACCGCGGCGACGACGTACCAGAGGTGGAACTGGACGCGCTTGTCCATCGGCTGTCTCCCATGCCTTGCGCTACATGGTACACCAGCCCCGATCCGCCAGCCATGCGGCCGCCCGAAAGGAAAAATTAACCAACCCGGCACAAGCTCGCGACATGCAATGCCGGAGTTTTTCATGACGCTTCTCGTCAGCGGTGTGGTCACGCTGTCCAACGGCCCGGCGCGATGCCAGATCGCCCCCGGCGCGGGCGGCGCGGTTGCCGGCTTCTGGTGGGAGACCGGCGGTCGCCGTCTCGATTGGCTGCGCCCGGCCTCGCCTGCGGCGGTGGCGCGTGGCGATGCCGGCGAGATGGCGTCGTTTCCGCTGGTGCCCTATGGCAGCCGCATTCGCGACGCGCGTTTCCGGTTTTGCGGCCGCGAGGTCGTCGAGACGCCGGCCGACGGGCCCCGGCGCCATGCGCTGCACGGCCATGGCTGGCGGCAGCCTTGGGCGGTGACCGACCACGCCGACGACCGGCTGGTGCTCGAATACGATCACCCCGCCGACGCCTGGCCGTGGCCTTATCGCGCCCGGCAGAGCTTCGCCCTCACGCCGCAGGCGCTGGAGATCACGCTCGAGATCGAGAACCGGTCGGACGCGCTGATGCCCGCCGGCCTGGGATTTCATCCCTTCTTCCCGCGCACGCCCGAGGCGACGATTGCCGCGCGCACGAGCGGCGTGTGGCTCACCGACGCCGATCTGCTGCCGCGCGAACATGCCGCCGTGCCGTCGGACTGGGATCTCACCGGTGGCCGCCGTGTCGCCGATCTCGCGCTCGACAACGTCTTCACCGGCTGGGCTGGCGAGGCGGTGGTGACCTGGCCCGAGCGCGCGGCGCGGCTCCACCTCGGCGCCACGCAGCCGCTGCTGTCGTTTCTCGTGCTCTATACGCCGCGCGAACGCGACTTCTTCTGCGTAGAGCCGGAAAGCCACGTCACCGACGCGATCAATCTCGCGCGCGAGGGTGTGGCCGAGACCGGGCTGCGCGTGCTGGCGCCCGATGCGCGGCGTGCCGCCCGCATGAGCCTGCGGCCGGAGCTCTTCTAGCGGAGCTGCGGTTCCGGCGGGCGATGCGTGCACGCCGCGCAACCCGCCCGGCGGCGTATTTTCAGCCGCGCCCCTGCCTCCGGGTCGCGGTCTCCGCCGCGACCGCGAGTGCCAGCCGCAGCGCCCGCTCCATCACCGCATGGTCCATCGAGGCGAGGTCGGCGCGCTGATGGATGTCGAGCCGACCGGCGCGCGCCTCGGCGAGCATCTCCGCCACCTGCTCGGGGAGATAGGGGAGGTGGATGAAGCCGCAGGGGATATGCCAGCCGCGCCGTTCGACCGCGGCGAGCAGCGTGTAGAGCGCGGCGTTGCAAAGAAAGGCGCCGGCGGTGGCGGAGAGCCGCACGGGAATGCCGGCGGCGAGCAGTGCCTGCTCGATGGCGCGCAGCGGCAGCGTCGCGGCGAGCGCCGTGGTTCCCGCCGGGGCGATCGCCGCGTCCTCGAGGCGGGCGCCGGCGTTATCGGCGATCTCGAAATTCGCCAGGTTCAGACCGAAGCGCTCGAGCCGGATCATCGGCTCGCCGGGCCAGAGTCCGAGCGCGATGACCAGCCGTGGCCGCACCTGGTCGAGCATCGCCTCGAGCCGCGCGCCGAGCCCGGCGAAGGCCACCGGCAGGCTGCGGCCGACGATGTCGAAGCCGCCGATGCGCGCGCCGTCGAGCGCCAAAGCCAGCTTTGCCGAGGGGTTCGCCGCGCGGCCGCCATAGGGCTCGAAGCCGGTGATGAGCGCGGTCTCGGCCATGCGGAATCCCCGTGAAAGATCGTCCCTCCGGTCATCTTGGCGGGTGAAAACCGCGAGGGTCAACCCGCGCCGCGGGGGGCCGCATTTCCGCGCCGAGCAACCCCTGGAATGCGCCCAACCAGAAATCACATTTCATGCGGGAACCACGATCGGCCTGCTGCCGATTGTGGATCGTGGATAGTCCACGTGCCGCAAAGGAGCTGCGGGGGTGGCATATCTGGATCTTGGCTGGGCGGTGCGCGGAGTCGACTCCCTGTTGCGGCTGCGGCACGGCATCGAGGAATTCACCGCGGACGAGGAATGCGTCTTCCGCGTCTCGCGCGAGTTGGCGGGCCGGAGGGTGTCGCTGTCCGACGGCACCGAAATCGCCGAAGGCGCGCCCGTGCTGCATCTCCACTTCTGGAACGAGCATTTGCCGCTGATGCCCAGCGAGGGGCCGAGCCCGGCCTGGGCTGCGCGGCTCAAGCGCCGCATGCGCGCCTCGCTCGGGGCGGTGGCGACCTATCTCGAGGGCGAGCCGACGCTTGACGCGGTCACGGCGCTGCACGGCGACCCTCCCTTCGGCAGCCGGCTGGGCGCCGTGCAGATGGCGCGCACCGCGCATCGTTTCGGCTTCGACGTGATCGAGGCCGATGCCTCGCGCGAATGGCGCGAGCACATCCATATCGTGTTCGACAGCCTGCTGCTCTGGGGGCTCGCCTATGCGTTCAACCCGGCCGGGCTCAAGACCAAGCGGCTGCTCCGCCAACGGCATCAACTCTGGATTTCCCGGCGCAAGCTGCTGCTGCGCTATGGCCGTGGGCTCGGTCTCGCCGGAGATCACCGTGCGCAGCCGACGCGGCGGACGGAGTCCTAGGCGTACTGGACCGCGGCACCCGGCTGCGCTATGCGCTCGTCCGAGCAGCAAGGATCCGACCTCGTGACCAGCGCCGCCAGCGAATTCGTCGCCTTCCGTATCACCGTCTGCGGCATCGCCGAGCTTGCCAGCCACAGCGCGGTCGGCGTCACCCACGTGCTCTCCATCCTCGACCCCGGCTTTCCCGATCCCGAGGCCTTCGGCGCCTTCGGCGAGCATGAACGGCTCGATCTGCGCTTCCACGACATCACCGAGGAGCGGCCGGCCATGCGGCTGGCGCAGCGCGAGGACGTCGCCGCGCTGCTGGAATTCGGCCGCGACCTCCAGCGCGAGCCCGATGCGCATCTGCTGGTCCATTGCCATATGGGCATCTCGCGCTCGACCGCGTCGATGGCGCTGATCCTGGCGCAGGCGCGCCCCGACCGGCCGGCGCTCGATGCGCTCGCCGAGGTGCGGCGCATCCGTGCCCAGATCTGGCCCAATTTGCACCTCATCGAGCTCGGCGACGAGCTGCTCGGCCGCAACGGCGAACTGGTCGCCGCGGCGGTCGCGCGCTACCGCCACGTCGTCGAGCGCCGGCCCGACATCGGCAAGATGATGGTCGAGATGGGGCGCGGCCGCGAAGTGGCCGCGGCGACGGCGCCGCCGGGCTGATGCTCAGCCGCCGATGATCGCCACGGCGCGCGTCCAGCCCGCCGAGGCGCCGCGGATCTTCACTGGAAAGCAGCTCACGGTGAAACCCTGCGCCGGGAGCGCCTCGAGATTGTGCAGCTTCTCGAGATGGCAGTAGCCGATCTCGCGGCCGGCCTTGTGGCCTTCCCAGATCAGCGCGGCGTCGCCGCTGGCGCTGTACCTCTCCTGGGTGTGGACGAAGGGCGCGTCCCAGCTCCAGGCGTCGGTGCCGGTGAGCCGCACGCCGCGCTCCAGCAGATAGAGCGTCGCCTCGCGCCCCATGCCGCAGCCGGCGGCGACGTAGCCGGGCTTGCCGTAGGCCGAGCCGGCGCGGGTGTTGACGACGACGATATCGAGCGGCTGCAATCGATGACCGATGCGGCCGAGCTCGGCCTCGACCTCCGCGGCGGTGACGACATGGCCGTCCGGCAGGTGGCGGAAGTCGAGCTTGACCCCGGGCTGCAGGCACCAGTCGAGCGGCACTTCGTCGATGGTGATGGCGCGTTCGCCGCGGTTCATGGTGGAGTGGAAGTGATAGGGCGCGTCGAGATGCGTGCCGTTATGGGTCATCAGCCGGATCCATTCGATCGCCCAGCCCTCGCCCTCGGGCAGATCGGTCGCCTCGAGCCCGGGAAAGAATTTCACGATGTCGGCGGCGGTGTCCTTGTGCGTGAGATAGTCAATCCGCGGCCCATAGCCCGGCGGATCGGAGACCACGTCGTTCTCGAGATGCATGGAGATGTCGATCAACCGGCGCGCCATGTACTGCTCCTCCCGCGGGGTGCGCGCATCATAGCGCCGGCGCCGCCGCGGCAAAATCCTGCCCCGCCGCCGGCGCTCAGGCGCGGCGGCGTGTCGCCAGCGCCGCGGCGCGAGGGCGCGGCGCTCGCGCCTTGGCGGAATAGAACGAGGCATTCTGGCGGCCGGCGGCGGCCTCGCGCGCAAAAGTGACGAGATGATGCGCGACAAGCGCGACATGGATCACGTCCTCGACCCGCCCTTGTCGCAGCAGCGGCCACGCCATGCGCCAGAAGACGCGGCGGTAGTCGGCGATCACGCCGACGCGCAGCAGGATGTTGGCCATGATGCGCAGCCCTTTGCGCAGATTGGCCCAGGAGGCGCGCTGCGGGCTGGCCGGCGGCTTGATGCGGTTGGGATAGGTGTACTCGACATTGTAGGCGAAGCGGCGATAGAGCGCCTCGGGCGCATAGGCCTCGGCAACGACGCGGCGCCAACCGGCGAGCACGCGGTCATAGGGCAGCAGGAAGTCGACATTCGATTCGCGCGTCGGCTCGTCGATCAGCCGGCCGGCGGCGGCCAGCCGCTGCCACAGCGGCGTGCGCGGCAGCGCCTGCAACAGGTTGACGGTAAGCATCGGGATGTTGGAGCGCTCGATGAAGTCGAGGATGCGCTGCGGCGTCTCGTGCGTGTCGCCATCGAGGCCCATGATGATGCCGGAGACCACTTCGAGGCCGAAGCCGCCGAGCACGCGCACCGCCTCGATGATCGGCAGATCGTTGTTGTGATCCTTGGCCATAGCATGCAGTGCGTCCGCCTCCGGCGTCTCGATGCCGCAGAACACGGTGGTGAAGTAGGCCTCGCGCATCAGCGCGAGAAGGTCCGGATATTTGGCGATATTGAGCGTCGCTTCGCAGGCGAACTCGACGGGGTAACCGTTGCGCCGCTGCCACTCGACAAGATGCGCCACCAATTCGCGCGCGGCACGGCGATGGGCGATGAAATTGTCGTCGACGAAATAGACCGCGCCGGGATTGCCGTGGCGCAGCATGGTGTCGAGCTCGGCGGTGACCTGCGCGGGCGATTTGATGCGCGGCACGCGGCCATAGAGCGCCGGGATGTCGCAGAACTCGCAGCGATAGGGACAGCCGCTCGAGAACTGCACATTGGCGATGAAATACCGGTCGAGCGCGACGAGGTGATAGGCCGGCGACGGAAATGCGCCGAGCGGCAGGCGTTCCTGCGTCTCCAGACGCACCGGCGCCGGCGGCCGCGCCGGATCGGCGTCGAGCAGCGCGATCAGCCGGTCGGTGGCATCGCCAAGCTCGCCAATATGCAGGTAATCGAAATCGCCGTAGGGCGCAGGGTCGCCCGACACCGACGGACCGCCCAGCACCGTGGTCTTGCCCTGCGCATGGGCGCGGGCGTTGATGTCGAGGATCTTCGCACGCTGCACGTGCATGCCGCTAACCAGGATGGCGTCGGCCCAGCCGATCTCGCGCCGGCTCGCCGGGCGGATATTCTCGTCGACGAAGCGCACCTCCCAGTCCGCCGGGAGGTAGGCCGCGATGGTGAGCAGGCCCTGCGGCGGCATGAAGGCGCGCGTCGTGCCGAGCAGCGCATAGGCGTTCTCGAAGGTACCGAAGGAAGGGCTGTAGGCGGGAAAAACGCAAAGTATCTTCCGTCGGTTGGCGGCGATCGGCGGCATCGCGGCGTCTCTCCCCGTTCTTGAAGGCACTCGGCTGGTGAACCACCGGGAGCGCGCGCAGGTTCATCGGCGGGAGCGCGCTGTTGCCGGCGAGGCGCGGAATGCTAGGCTCGCGTCGCCGGGCGGAGGACCGAGACATGCGTATGGCGCAGCATCACATCACGATCGCCACGCCGGGGCAGGGGCTGCACGAGATCACGCCGGTCGTGACCGGTTGGGTCGCGGCGCAGGGCATGGCCACAGGTCTCCTCACGCTCTACCTGCGGCACAGCTCGGCCTCGCTGCTGGTGCAGGAGAACGCGGCGTCCGAGGTGCGCGCCGATCTCGAGGATTTCCTGCGGACGCTCGCGCCCGAGGACCCGCGGCGCTATCGCCACGACGACGAGGGGCCCGACGACATGCCGGGACATATCCGCGCCGCGCTGCTGCCGACCCAGCTGTCGATTCCGCTCGCCGGAGGGCGGCTGGTGCTCGGCACCTGGCAGGGGCTGTACCTCGTCGAGCACCGCCGCGCGCCGCATCGGCGAGAGATCGTGCTGCACCTCCAGGGCGAGTAAGAGCGCTAGCGCGCCCGTTGGGGCCGGTCGTCCTTTCGCTCGCTCGCGCCGCCGGCGGTGCCGATAGTGCAGATCGCCCGCGGCTCGTCGATGCGCAGTACGATGCTTTCGCTGAGATAGAGGTGATAGTGAACGCCGTCCTGGCTGGCATAGCCGGCGCGCAGGTCCTGCCCGAGGATGAGCTCGCCGAGACGGGGATCGACCAGCACGCCGCCTTCGATCGGCGCCTTGTAGATGCCGCGCGTGCACAGCCGTCGCAGATGCTCGAGCTGCAGCATGTCGGTGCCGGGATAGAGGCGGAACAGCCCGTTGAACAGCGGCGGCGCCAGCGCCAGCGCGTAGGGGCCGCGATAGCCGGCCTCGTCGAGACGCGTCACCGCGGCCAGCACGTCGGCCAGCGCGCGCTCGACCGCCGACCAGTCGCCGCCCTCGATATGCTGGCGGCCCTCCTGCGTCAGCAGCCCCGGCAGATGGAAATCCGGCTGGCCGCGATAGATGAATTCCTCCTCGCGGTCGGCGACCGCTTCGGCCGCGTCCTCGGCCGGCGTCAGGTCGAGCGGCTGGCCGTTGTCCAGATGCGCGGCGACGCGGCGCACGCTGAGCCGGAAGCTCTTGCGCAGCATCGGCACCGACACGGCGCGCCCCATCACCGCACCTGCCTCATCGGCCGTCGGCTGGCGGCAGTAATCGTCATTGCCGACCTCGATGGCGGTGAGGCCGGGGCCGAACGGGCCTTCGAGGTCGAGGAAGCGGCGTCCCGTCAGCCGCTCGCGCGCGGCGTCGATGGCGGCCTCCTCGACCGCCCGCCAGATCGCTTCGGGAAGCGCCGCCGGATTGCGGTTGAGGCTGTCCATGGCGTCGCTCCTAGCGGTTCTCGTCGCGCAGCGTGCCTACGGTGAAGCCGTGCGCGCCGGGCTTGCCGTTGCCTTCGGCGTCGCTCTCGATCTCGAGGATCGGCTTCTCGGTGAACAGATAGGTCTTGAGATGGGTGGCGAAATCCGTATCGCTGCGCCTGATCCATTCCAGCAGCATCGAGGCGTGCTCCATCTCCTCGCGCATGTTGTGCAGCAGCAGTCCCTTCAGCGCCTCGTCCTCGGTGTCGTCGGCGCGCTGGCGATACCAGTCGACGGCGTCGAGCTCCTCGATCAGCGAGACCAGCGCGTGGTGAAGCCGCAGCGCGTGCTTGGACAGGCGCTCGCGCGGCGCGTGCAGGGATTCGCTCGACATTCACCGTCTCCGCCGGATGGGACGCGCGGCGGTAGAACGAGGATCGCTCCGCCGGCGCGCGCCAAGCCAGAACGCCGGGCGCGGCGCGCGGGTTCCGGCAGGGTAGCTCAGGGCGGCGGCGGTGGGTTGGTCCAGACGCGCACCGCCATCAGCTCGCGCAGCGCAACCAACTCGCGGGCGATGGTGACGATCGCGGCGATGAAGCCGGAGAAGATGCCGGCGAGCGCCAGGCCGATGATGAAGCCGATCACCGTCCACAGCACCTGCTGCGCCAGGCCGGCGGGTGCGGCGAAATAGCTGCCGGCGAAATCGCCGCGATAGCCCTCCACCGTTGCCGAGATGATGATGAGCAGCGCCAGCAGCTTGTTGATGATGTCGAGGATGCCGATCAGCAGCCGGTTCATCGGCGATCTCCCTGCGCAGTCCGCCCGCCGTCGACGCACCCGCGCGGGTACGCTCCCGCGGGTTCAGCGCCGCGCATGCAGCAGGTAGGCGAGGGCGTAGCCGATGGCGCCGGCGACGAGCAGCGCCAGCAGCGGCCGCTCCTCGACCCGCTCGGCGAGATCCTCGGCTCCCCGCCGTCCGCTGCGATAGGCGTGGTCGGCCAATCCTCGCGCGCTGGCGCCGGCCTTTTGCGCGACGTCCCAGGCCCCATTGCGTGCCTCGGCCAGCGCGCTCGCCGCTTCTCCGGCCATCGACGCCGCCTGCTGCGCCAGTTCCCGCGCGCGCTCGGTCATCTCCTCGGCGCCCGTCGACGCCCGCTTGACCAGCCGGTTCGCCTGATCCGCGATGTTTTTCGCCATGCCCGCTCCTTCCGCCCGTGGTGAGCCCGTTACCAGGGCAAACATCCGGCCGCGGCGGTCATCCCAGTGCGGCGGGGAGGAAACCCGACGGAAGCGGGTCGATCGCCACGGCTGCCGTAGAGGTTGGCGAGGCAGCCTGCGGTTTAGCGCAGCGTCGCCGCGGCGACGGCGAGCGGCTTGTCCAGGCGATGCTCCTGGAGCGGGTGGATCTCTTCGCTGACCGGGATCTCGCGGAAGTTGGCGGCGCCGAGCAGACCGTCGATGCGCCCCTCGCTTTCCGCCAGCGGCAGCAGGATGCTGCGATAGACGATCGGCTGCCCCTCATGGATGCCGACCCCGCCGGTGCTGATCGGCACGCCTTTGGCGAGGACGCGCGCGGCGTACGAAGTGGCGACGTAGAGCAGCGTGCTCTCCTGGCATTCCGACAGGCTTTGCCGGTCGAGCGTCGGCCAGCTGGGATCGCGCAGGTTCTCGCCGACCGCGGCAAAGCGCGAGCATTCGAGTTTGGGGTCGACGTCGATCAGCAGGCAATTAGCCCAATCTTGGCCGAAAAACTGCGGATCGATCTGCGCCCGGCGGGGCAGCGCGCCGCCGCGGCACAGGCTGCGCCAGCGCGCCAGGACGCGCAATACCAGGCGCTGTTCGCGGATCTGCAGATCCGTCATCGGTTCCATGGCATGTCCGCCGGAGGTGTCGGTCCGCCAGGGTAGGGGAGGGGCGGTTAAGGAAGGATTAGAGAGGGGGCCCCTCGGCGCCGCCCGCCGGAACCCGGCACGATCACCGGCACCGCCAGCGGCGGCGTGAAATAGGTCACCGGTGGCGCCGTCGAGGCGAGCGGCCCCGGCGTCAGCCCCGGCGGCGCATAGCCCGGCGGCACGAACGGCGCGAGCGGGCCCGCCACCACCCCGCCCGTCACCGGCTGCGGCGGCAGCAGCAGGATGCCGACGCGGGGACCGGCCAGGGCCGCCGGTATCGTTCCCGCCGCCAGCGCCAAAGCCAGCACCAGCAAAACCACCGCCATCCTCCTCCGGTCGATCGCGTGACGCATCGTCGCCTCCCTCTCTCACGCACCGCAGATGGGACGTGCCGATGCGCCGGCAAGCAGGGTTTTCCGAAAGAGACAATTCGCGGCGAACTGAGCTAGATCAAGGGATGACGGCTGGGCTTGGGGCATAGGACAGGCTGGCTATGAAGGGGGACCGGAATGAGGCGCGGCCTGCTCTCGATCATCGTGTCGGCGGTGCTTGTGCTGGCCGCCTGCGCCGACGGTCCGTATCCCGGGGCGGAGCCGGCGCTGGCGCCCGACAAGGCGCGGCTTTACGTCTATCGCGCGCTCAATCCCAACGATTCGCTGCTGTGGACGACGGTGTCGCTCGATCGCCGGCCGATCGGCGCCTTGGGGCCCGGCACCGTCTTCTACCGCGATCTTCCGCCCGGCATGTACGAGATCGAGGTGCAAAGCGACCAGCTCTATCCCGGCCAGTTCAAGACCGTCCGCCTCGTCGCCGGCAGCCGCACCTATGCCGAGATCCAGCAGCAGCCTTTCTGGGGCACTCCCAGTTACGAATGGCAGGGCTCGACCTTCCTCGTCGCCATCGTCAACCCGGTCGTCGGCGCGCGCCAGATCCAGCGCCTCCGCTTGACCGCGGGTTGACCGACCGGCGGCGGAAGGGCGAGAGAAGCGAGTTCAGCTCCCTTTCCGCCCTGCGGCGAAGGCGGCGGCGATGGCGCGGACCAGCGGCTTCATGAAATAGGCGTCCTGCGGTGCGATCGCGACCTTGACCTCGCGCGCCTCCAGCTCGGCCGCCACCACCGGGCCGACCGCGGCGACCAGCATCCGGGCGAAGGCGGTCTCGAGCGCCGCCGCGCGCCCGGCCGTCCGCGCCACCTCGAAGAGGCGGCGAACCTGCGGCGAACTGGTGAAGGCGATGACGTCGACCCCGCCCGCTTCCATGCGGTCGATGACCTCGACCACCCGCCCGGCATCCGCCGACGAGGCGTAGGCATAGGGCAAGACCGGATCCGGCCGGGCGCCGGCCTCGGCGAGGAAGTCCAGCAGCCGGCGGTTGGGATTGTCGGGATAGAGCTGGACGCCGACCCGCCGGCCGCGCACATCCTCGGACGACAGCGCGGCGATGACGCCTTCGGTGGTCGGCTCCGCGGCGCGCAGATCGGGCTCGAGGCCGAGCGTGCGCAAGGCGGTCGCCGGCTTGGGCCCGCGGGTGATCTTGCGCGGCGGCGCGAGCGCGTGCAGGAACGCGCTTTCCGTCCCGGCGGCGCGTGCGGCGGCGTGGAGGCGGCGCAGCCCCTCGCCGGTCAGCAGGACGAGGTCGTCGCAGGGATCCCGGACGAAGCGCTCGAGCCAGGCCGCGACCGGCGCGGGATCCGGCGGGTCGACGATTGCCACCAGCGGGCAGCGGATGGCTTCGCCGCCTTCGGCCTCGATCAGCCGCGCGAGCAGGTCGAGCTCGCGGGTTTCCGGCAGAACGATCCGGCGTCCGGTCAACGATCCCTGCATCGTCGCTCCGCGGCCTCCGCGTGTCGCCGGCCAGCTTTACCGGCCGCCGGCGGAAATTGCAAAGCGGTCAGGCGGCGCCCGGCTCGGCTGCGGCGAGCGTATCGCGGAGGATCTCTGCGAGTTCGGGCAGGCAGGAGCCGCAATTGGTGCCGGCGCGCAGGCAGGCGCCGATTTCGGCCGCGCTGGTCAGGCGGCGGCTGCGGATGGCGTCGTGCAGCGCGCGCAGGCCGATGCCGAAGCAGGCGCAGACCAGCCTGCCGCGCTCGGCCACCGCGCCGGTCGGCTGGGCGGCGACCAGCCCGGCGCGGGCGCCGGGCTCGACCGTCTGGCCCAGCAATGCCGCCAGCACGTCGCGCTCGGGCAGGCCGGCCTCGCTGCGGCCGAGGAACAGGACCGCGGCCAGGCGCCCGTCGGCGAGGCTGGCATAGCGGAATACGCCGCGGCGGGGATCGGCGTAGATGACCTGCTCCGCATCATCCGGCGCGGCGAGCAGCGCCGCGATCCAGGCCTCCGACGACGCGCCGCCGGGCAGCGGCTGCCAGCCCGCGAGCGCGAAGCTCTGCCCCGCCGCCACCGGAATTCGCGACCAGTGGAAGCCGCCGGCGAGCGGCGCCTCGTTCTGCCGCAGCAGGATGCCGTGCCACAGCGTCGCCACCGGCGCGACGCTGACCGGCGTCGCCTTGAGCTCGGGCTGGCCCGAGACCGGATCGACCGCGGCGCCGACGAGCCGGTCGATCGGACCGGAGGAAGCGAAGCGGTCGGTCCAATGCATCGGCGCGAAGACCTCGCCTGGCCGCTGTTCGCGCGACAGGCGGACGCGCAGCACCGCCGCGCCGTGCCGGCTCTCGATCCGCGCGAGTCCGCCCGCGTCGACGCCGCAGCGCGCCGCATCCTCGGGGTGGATGTCGAGCAGCGGCTCCTCGGCATGGAGCATCAGCCGCGCGACCCGGCCGGTGCGCGTCATGGTGTGCCATTGGTCGCGCACCCGGCCGGTATTGAGCAGCAGCGGCCGGCGAGCGTCAGGCCGCTCCGCGGTCGGGCGCCACGGCGTAGCGACGAAGCGCGCGCGGCCGTCCGCGGTGGCAAAGCCGCCGGCCGCGAAGAGCCGCCCGTCCGCGCTCGCGCCGCCGCCGCGCGGCAGCGGCCAGCGAACCGGCGCCAGCCGGCCGTAGGCCGCATCATCGAGCGTGGCGAGCGCGCCGATATCGAAGACGCGGCGATGGTCGCCGTCATTCTCGAAGCCGGAGAGCGCCGCATGCTCGCGAAAGATGTCGGCGGGATTCCGATAGCGGAAGGCCGACGCCCAGCCCATGCGGCGCGCCACCTCGCTCAGCATCCACCAATCCGGCCGCGCCTCGCCCGGCGCCGCGCGAAAGGCGCGCTGGCGCGAGATCTGCCGCGCCGAATTGGTGACCGTGCCGTCCTTTTCGCCCCAGCCGGCGGCGGGCAGCACCACCTTGGCATAGCGCGTCGTGTCGGTCGGCCAGCAATCGGCGACGGCGACGAAGGGGCAGGCGGCGAGCGCCGCGCGCACGCGGTCGGCGCGCGGCATGCTGGCGGCCGGGTTGGTGCCCATGATCCACAGCGCCTTGATGCGGCCGTCGAGCACGGCGTCGAACAGGTCGACTGCCTTGCGGCCGGGCTGCTGCGCCAGGCGCGGCGCCTGCCAGAAGCGTCGCAGCCGGTCGAGGTCGGCCGGCCGGTCGAAGCTCATATGCGCGGCAAGCTGGTTGGCGAGGCCGCCCACCTCGCGCCCGCCCATCGCGTTGGGCTGCCCGGTCAGCGAAAACGGCCCGGTGCCGGCGCGGCCGATGCGGCCGGTGGCGAGATGGCAGTTGATGATCGCATTGACCTTGTCGCTGCCGGCGGCGGATTGGTTGACCCCCTGCGAATAGAGCGTGACCGTGCGGTCGGTCGCGGCAAACCAGGCATAGAAGGTTTCGACGGCGGCGCGCTCGACGCCGGCGATGGCGGCGACGGCGGCAATGTCGGGGGCGCAGGCTCGCGCCGCGTCGAGCGCGGCCTCCAATCCTGCGCCGTGGCGCGCCACCCAGGCGCGATCGACGCGGCGCTGCGCCGCAAGATGCACCAGCAGCCCGTCGAACAGCGCCACGTCGCTGCCGGCGCCGATCGGCAGATGCAGATCGGCGATCTCGCAGGTGGCGGTACGGCGGGGATCGATCACCACGATCCGCGTGCCGCGCGCCGCCTTGGCCGCCGCCAGCCGCTGGAACAGCACGGGATGGCACCAGGCGGCGTTGCTGCCGACGAGCACGACGAGATCCGCCTCCTCGACATCTTCATAGCAGCCGGGGACGATGTCCTCGCCGAAGGCGCGGATGTGGCCCGCCACCGAGGACGCCATGCAGAGGCGCGAATTGGTGTCGATGTTGGCCGAGCCGATGTAGCCTTTCATCAGCTTGTTGGCGACGTAGTAGTCCTCGGTCAGGAACTGTCCCGAGAGATAGAAGGCGACGGCGTCGGGCCCGTGCTCGCGGATGACGCCGGCGAAGCGCTCGGCGACGAGATCGAGCGCCGCCGCCCAGCTTGCGCGGCGGCCATCGATCTCGGGATGGATGAGTCGCCCGGCCGGGTCGAGCGTCTCGCCGAGCGCCGCGCCTTTCGAGCACAGCCGGCCGCGATTGGCCGGATGGTCGGGATCGCCGGCGATGCTGCCGTCGGCGCGCGCGAGGACGCCGCAGCCGACGCCGCAATAGGGGCAGGTGGTGCGGGTTGCGGCGCTCGCCTCCGCTGCCGCCGGCGTCACGCCGTCTGTCCCCGTTCCGCCGCTGTCGGGCCCGGCGCCTCGGCGAAAGCGTCGGCCGCGAGGAAGATCCGGCGGTCGACCAGCTTCACCGCGATCGCCGGCGCGCAGCCGACATCCGGCGCGCGCGCCTGACCGCCGTCGAGATCGATCACCCAATTGTGCAACGGGCAGGCGACGCTTTTGCCCGACACGATGCCCTCCGACAGCGGGCCGCCGCGATGCGGGCAGCGGTCGATCAGCGCGAAGATCTCGTCGTCCGCGGTGCGGAAGACGGCGACGGGCTTTCCGCCCGTCCGCACGGTGCGGGCGCCGCGCGCCGGAATGTCGTCGATGCCGCCGATGTCGATCCAGTCGGGGGTCGCGTCGGCCACGTCAACCAGCCCTTCCCAGGGCGGCGAATTCGTGCGCCTCCACGCCGCGTTCGGCGCGCTCGGCCCAGGGATCGACCTGTACGAATTCCTGCGAATGGAGAAAGCGCCGGTGAAGCGCGCGCCGCTGCGGCGCGTCGGCAACGATCCGCTGCCTGACGTAGTCGATCCCGACCCGCGCGATCCACGGCGCCGTGCGCTCGAGATAACGCGCCTCCTCGCGATAGAGCTGCAGGAACGCGCCGACATGTTCGAGCACATCGGCCTCGCTCGCGACGCGGACGAGATGGTCGGTCACCCGGACCTCGACGCCGCCATTGCCGCCGACGACGATGTCGTAGCCGGCCTCGACGCAGATCACCCCGAGATCCTTGATCGTCGCTTCGGCGCAATTGCGCGGACAGCCCGAAACCGCCAGCTTGACCTTGTGCGGCGTCCACGAGCCCCAGCACATCTTCTCGATCCTGACGCCCAGCCCGGTCGAATCCTGCGTCCCGAAGCGGCACCATTCGCTGCCGACGCAGGTCTTCACCGTGCGCAGGCCCTTGGCGTAGGCGTGTCCCGAGACCAGGCCGGCGCGGTTGAGATCGGCCCAGACCGCCGGCAGCTGCTCCTTGCGGACGCCGAGCAGGTCGATGCGCTGGCCGCCGGTGACCTTGACGGTCGGGATGCGATGTTTCTCGGCCGCGTCGGCGATCGCCCGCAGCTCCGCCGGGGTGGTCAGGCCGCCCCACATGCGGGGCACGACGGAATAGGTCCCGTCCTTTTGGATGTTCGCATGCACGCGCTCGTTGACGAAGCGCGATCGCGGGTCGTCGCCATACTCGCCCGGCCAGGCGCAGAGCAGATAGTAGTTCAAGGCCGGGCGGCATTTGTGGCAGCCATCCGCGGCCTTCCAGCCCAGGGCGGCGCGCACCGCCGCCATCGATTTCAGTTTTTGCTCGCCGATGGCGCGGCGGACCGCGTCATGTCCGTGCTCGGTGCAGGGGCACAGCGCCGGCTCCCGACCGGTCGCCGCGGCGGCCTCCGCGCCGACGATGTGGACCAGGATCGCCTCGACGGTGCCGGTGCATTGGCCGCAGGAGGCCGACGCCTTGGTATGGGCGCGCACATCCTCGAGCGTGGTCAGATTCCGATCGAGGATGGTGCGGCAGATCCTTCCTTTCGACACGCCGTTGCAGCCGCAGACCTGCGCGTCCTCCGCCATGGCGGCGATGTCGATCCCGGCCGGGACCGTCGCGTCGCCGCCGGCCGCCGTCTGGCCGAAGACGAGGCGGTCGCGCAGCGCCGCGATGTCGGCGCCCTCGCGCATCAGCTGGACGTACCAGGAGCCGTCGGCGGTGTCGCCGTAGAGGACGGCGCCGACCAGCCTGTCGCCGCGCAGCACCAGCTTCTTGTAGACGCCGCGCTTGGCGTCATGGAAGGTGATCTCGTCATCGGCGTTGTCCGCCGCCGCCAGCGCGCCCGCCGAGAACACGTCGACGCCGGTGATCTTGAGCTTGGTGAAGAGCGGCGGCGTCGCATAGGCGGCGCCGTCATCGCCGGCCAGGCGGGCGGCGCAGATTCTGGCCTGCTCCCAGAGCGGCGCCACGAGGCCGAAGACCTGTCCGTTGTGTTCGACGCATTCGCCGACCGCGAAAATCCGCCGGTCGCTGGTGCGGAGATCGTCGCCCACGAGAATGCCGCGGTTGACGTCGATGCCGGCCTTGCGCGCCAGATCGATATTGGGCCGTATGCCGATCGCCAGCACGACGAGATCGGCGGGCACCTCCCGCCCGTCGGCGAGGCGCACGCCTTCGGCGCGCTCGCCGCCCAGGATCTCCTCGGTCTGTCCGTTGGTGAAGAAGGCGATCCCGCGCTTGTCCAGGTCGCGCTGCAGCAGCTGGGCGGCGGCGACGTCGAGCTGACGCTCCATCAGCGTCGGCATCAGATGCACGACCGCCACGGACATGCCGCGGCGCTTCAATCCCCAGGCCGCCTCGAGGCCGAGGAGCCCGCCGCCGATCACCACGGCACGCCTGCCGTGCTGCGCGGCGGCGATCATCGTCTCGACATCGGCGATGTCGCGGAAGGCGCACACCCCCGGCAGGTCGAGGCCCGGAATGGGCGGCGCCAGCGGCTTCGATCCCGTCGCCAGCAGCAGCCGGTCGTAGGCCAGCGCGCGCCCCCCGGCCGAGCGCACCACGCCCGCCGCCGCGTCGAGCGACACGACCGGGTCGCCGGCGATGAGATCGATGCCGTTCTCCTCGTACCAGGAGCGCGGATTGATGACGATCTCGTCGAGCGACTTTTCGCCGGCCAGCACCGCGGAGAGCAGGATGCGGTTGTAATTGGGATGCGGCTCGGCGCCGAACACGGTGATGTCGAACCGCGCCGGAGCGCGCTCCAGCAATTCCGCCACCGTGCGCATGCCGGCCATGCCGTTGCCGATCACGATCAGGCGTTCGCGCCGGGGAGAGTGCATGTCCATGGCAGGGGTCCTGATGAAAGCGGGGAGGGGAGTGGCGTCAGACCCGGGCCGCGCCGAGAGCGGCGGCGGCGCCCCAGGTGGCGCGCCAGCGCTTCTTGACGCCGGTGAGGCCGACGAGCGCGACCGCGGCAAGCGCTGCGAAGACGAGGAATCCCGCCTGGTAGCTGCCGGTGAACTGCTTGGAATATCCCAGGCTCGAGGCGAGATAGAAGCCGCCGACGCCGCCGGTCATGCCGACCAGGCCGGTCATCACGCCGATCTCGCCGCGAAAGCGCTGCGGCACGAGTTGGAATACCGCGCCATTGCCCATGCCGAGCGCCAGCATGCCGATGACGAAGACCGCGAGCGCCATCCAGGCCTGCGGCAATCCCACGCTGACCAGCGCGATCGCGGCCGCGGCCACGACATACATGGCCGAGAGCGAGCGGACGCCGCCGACGCGGTCGGCGATGGCGCCGCCGACCGGCCGCACCATCGAGCCGGCGAAGACGCAGGCGGCGGTGAAGTATCCCGCGGCGACTGCGCCCAGCCCGAACTGGTCGTTGAAATAGATGGTGAGCGAGGCGGCCAGGCCGACGAAGCCGCCGAAGGTGACACTGTAGAAGAACATGAACCACCAGGCGTCGCCGATCCGCAGCACCTTGAAGTACTCGGCGAGCGGCTTGGGCGGCGGGCAGGCGGGGCTGTCCTTGGCGAGCAGAAGATAGACCGCGAGCGTCAGCGTCAGCGGGATCGCGGCGAGGCCCAGCACCGTCTGCCAGCCATAGGCCGCGGCGAGCGACGGCGCGAACAGCGCCGCCAGCACGGTGCCGGAATTGCCGGCGCCGGCGATGCCGAGCGCGGTTCCCTGATACTGCGGCGGATACCAGCGGGAGGCCAGCGGCAGGGCGATGGCGAACGAGGCGCCGGCGACGCCGAGGACGATTCCGAGGAGCAGCACCTGCGCGAAGCTGTGCACGCCGAAATGCCATGCCGCGATCAGCCCGGCGATGACGACAATCTGCGCCCCGGTGCCGGTCAGCTTGGGCTTCAGCCGATCCACCAGCACGCCGTTGACGATGCGCAGCAGCGCGCCCGAGAGCACGGGGACGGCGACCATCAGGCCTTTCTCGCCGGCGTTCAGATGCAGGTCGCGGGCGATCTGCACGCCGAGCGGCCCGAGCATCACCCAGACCATGAAGCTCAGGTCGAAATAGAGGAACGCGGCGATCAGCGTCGGCAGGTGACCGGCCTTGAGAAACCCTCTGCTCATGCAGCAACCTCGCAGGATGGCGGCGCCGTCCGCGACGACATCGCGACCGGGGGTCGCGTGCGTAACCATGTCTTGGACATGCGCAGAAAAGCGCCTCAGCGCGACGGGCCGTCCTTGACCCATCCGATCGACGAAGCGGGCGCCGCCAGAAGCTGAAACGCCCGAGGACGGAACCGCGCCGCCATT
Organism: Rhodospirillales bacterium; assembly: GCA_027315365.1. Taxonomy (GTDB): domain Bacteria; phylum Pseudomonadota; class Alphaproteobacteria; order ATCC43930; family CGMCC-115725; genus DAHUYF01. The sequence continues at coordinate 60,934 of DAHUYF010000156.1, forward strand.
GTCGCGGTTCCCGCGCGCCCGGCCGCCAGAAGCGCGGTCGACCGCCGCGACGCTTTCTTGCAAGCGGCGGGCCAAAGTCGCGGACGCGAGCAAACGCTGCAAGCGCCGCCGGTTTCCGCCGATTCTCCGTGCCCGCCGCCGCGGCGCCGCTTGCGCTCGATGCTCAAAGCTCGGGCAAGCCGAGATCAAAAATAGTGCAGCGCAGCATCGGCCGGCCAGCGGAGGGCCCGCCTCCCATCCGCGCGTCGTTACCGCCTTGCCCAGGGATCGAAGACGGCGCCGTCGCAGAAGCGATCGGGGCCCATGGCGACGGCGGCGCCGGAGGTGGGCAGCATCCAGCCGGCGCCGTGCACGCCCTCGCTTTTCATCTCCGCCAGCGGCAGCGGCGCGCCGACCGCCGCGGCGGCGCTGCGGTAGAGCTCCGGACGATAGACCGCGGCGGCGGCGGCGGCGAGGTCGAGCGCCCCGTCGATATAGCCCCAGCGCGCCATCTCGCGCAGGAACCACAGCGCCTGCGAGCGCCACGGGAAATTTGCCGCATTGGCGAAGAAGGTGGAGATGTCGGCGATGCCGGGCGCGCCTGCGGCGGCGCCGGGCAACGACGCCCGCACCGCCGCCGGGTCGAGCGCCAAGCTCCGGGCGACGCACTCGGCGACGGGCTCGGCATTCGCGGGTTCGTCGCAATAACGCGCCGCCCGCAACAGCGCGCGCAGCAGGCGCTGCAGCGGCTCGGGGTGCTTCTGCGCCCAGCGCCGGCTCACCGCCAGCACCTTTTCCGGATGGTTGTTCCAGATGCCGGAGGTCACCGCCACGGTCCGGCCGATGCCGGCACGGGCGGCCGCCGCGCCCCAGGGCGCTCCGGCGCAGAAGCCGGCGATGGCGCCGGCGGCCAGCGCATCGACCACCTGGGCCGGCGGCACCACGACAAGCTCGACATCGCCGGCGGGATCGAGGCCGCCGGCGGCGAGCCAGTAGCGCAGCAGCAGATTATGCGTCGAATAGGCGTGGACCACGGCCAGCGCCGGCCGGGCGCCGCGGCGTGCGGCAAGGGAAGCGGCAAAGCGGCGAGCGGCCTCGAGCGCCGTCGGCATCCGGTCGCCGCCGGGCGCGATGTCGGCGGCCAGCCGGTCCGCCAGGGTGACGGTGTTGCCGTTGAGGCTGAGGGACATCGGCACCAGCAGCGGCGTCGCGCCGCCGCGCAGCCCGAGGCTGACGGCAAAGGCGAGCGGCGGCAGCATGACCGCGCCGTCGATCAGGCCATAGGCGATCTTGTCGGCGATATTCGCCCAGGAGGGCTCGATCGAGAGCCGCACCTCGACGCCCTCCGCGGCGAAGGCGCCGATCGCCTCGGCAAGGACGAGCGGCGCGGCGTCGGCGAGCCGCAGCAGGCCGAGCGTGATGTGTCGCGCCGCGCCGCCGCGCCCGTCGCCGTCCTGCCGTCGCGATATCGCCCTCGACCCGCTCATCGCGTCACCTCCGCTCATCGCTCGGCGTCCTCCAGTACCTCGCCGGCGATCTCGGCGATCCGCCGCCCGGCGGCCATGGCGCGGCGCTGCAGCCAGCGGTGGGCCTCCGGCTCGCTCATCCTGCGCCGTTTCATCAGCACGGCCTTCGCCTGATCGATCAGCCGGCGCTCGGCCAGCGAGTCCTCGGCGCGGCGCAGCTCGGCCTCGAGCTGGCGGTGCCGCTGGAAGATGGCGACCGCCGTGCGGACGATCGGCTTCACGTCGGGCAGCGCCGCGCCGACCACGTTATAGGAGCTGACCCCGGCGGCGACCGCGGCCTCCATGAAGGCGGGATCGTCCTGATCGACGAAGAGCACGATCGGCCGCGGCTCCCGCGCCGCGACCGCGCGTACGCTGTCGAGCGCGTCTCGGTCCGGCCGCGACATGTCGACGATGATGACGTCGGGCGCCGAGGCCTTGACCGCCTCGGTCAGGGTCTCGTCCGCTCCCAGCCTGATCACCGCCGCCGGCATGGCGCCGTCGCCGAGCAGGCTGCGTTCGACCGCCGCGGCCCGCTCCGCGTCGGTGTCGGCGAGCAAGACCCGCAGGCGAGGTTTCGGCACCGGGCTGTCCACCCCGCCGCCGAAGCAAATTCCAGGCCACTGCGTCGGCTAGCCCGAGCGGCGGGCGGCCTCGTCGCGCGCTCGCGGGCGAAGCTCCGCGGCGGCCGGTTTGGCGTCGATCTCGATGCGCTGGCGCGGCAGCGCCTGGGGATAGTCCTGCTGCAGGAACGCGATCATCTTCTCGCGCACCAGGCAGCGCAGATCCCAGGCCTGGCCGGAATCGTTCGCCGATACCAGCGCGCGCAGCTCCATCGTGCCGGCCAGCGCATGCGTCACCTGCAGCACCGCGACCTTGCCGCTCCACAGCGGCGTGGCGCGCACGATCTCGTCGAGCTTGCGGCGGAGCGCGTCGACCGGCACCGTGTAGTCGACGTTCCAATGCACCGTGCCGATCAGCTCGGCATTGGCCCGCGTCCAGTTCTCGAAGGGCTGCTCCAGCAGCCAGGCGAGCGGCACGATCATCCGCTGCCAGTTCCAGATCCGCACCACGATGTATGTGGCGGTGATCTCCTCGATCCAGCCCCACTGGCCGTTGATGACGACGGCGTCCTCGATGCGCAGCGGCTGGGTGAGCGCGAGCTGGATGCCGGCGATCAGGTTCGACAGCACCGGCCGCGCCGCCAGCCCGAGCACGATGCCGGCCGCGCCGGCCGAGGCGAGCAGGCTGACGCCGTATTTGCGCACCGCCGGGAACGCCATCAGCGCCATGGCCAGCGTCAGCAGCACGATCAGCATATGCGACACGCGGCGCAGCACCTGCCACTGCGTCGTGTGCTTGCGCGCCATGACGTCGGTCTGGATGTTCTTGCTCTGGCGCGAGATCTGATGCTCGCTCAGCACGTCGATGGCGACCAGCGCGGCCCAGCCGAGCACGCCGAAGAACGCCGCGCTCAGCGCGTGCAGCGCCACGAACTGCGCGGTGACGGAGAGCGGCGCCGCCGGCGCCACGCCGCTCAGCAGCGCGATCGCCAGCGCCCAGAACAGCAGCCCCTGGGTGCGCGCGACGAAGGCGCCGACCGCCGCGTGCCGCGCCTTGCCCCAGCGCGCCGCCGCCCGCGCCAGCACGAGGTAGAGCACCGCCGCCAGCACCAGCGCCCCCGCCGCCAGCACCAGCGTCGCGACGAAAGGCGGAAACGCCTGCAGCGCGTCGGACACCTGATTGGCCGCGCGCGTGATCGGATTGCTCGCCTGGGCGAGCGCCGCCGCCGCCGGGGCGGCCATGGTGCGGGGATCGGGCGTGGTGGCTCCTGTCGATTAGGGTCGCTGGGCGCGGCTGGCGAAGCCGCCGGGTTCTTCCGGCCTCAACTGTCGGGTACGCCGCCGCGCCGCGAAAGTTCCGGGCGCGTCAGCGGACGACGCTCCTTGATCCCGACGAGGCGCGGGCGCGATGATGGCGCGAGGCGCCTCGGCCAGCGCCGCAGATCGCGAGGAAACCACCATGGATGTCGGCACGGCACGGCTCTTCGCGCGCTATCGCGGCTGGGCGGACAGGCTGACCTACGACGCCGTGGCGGCGCTGCCGCCGGGCGAGGCCGAAAAAGAGCGTCCGACCCTGTTCAGGACCATCATCGGCACGCTCAACCACAATTACCTGATCGACCGCGTGTGGCAGGCGCATATCGAAGGACGCGATCACGGCTTCGGCGCGCGCAACCTGATCCTGCACGCCGGATTGCCCGAGCTTTGGGACGCGCAGCAGGCGATGAACCGCTGGTGGATCGCGTGGAGCGCGGCGCAATCCGAGGCGGATCTGGCCGCGCCCGTGCGCTTCCGCTTCATCGACGGCGGCGAGGGCGTCATGACCCGCGGCGCCATCCTGCTGCATGTGGTGAACCACGCCAGCTATCATCGCGGCTGGGTCGCCGAGATGTTCTTCCAGGTGCCGGCCAGGAACCCGGCCACCGATCTGCCGGTGTTCCTCGGCGAGGCCGATCGAGGCCCCTCCGGAAGCACGCTGAGGCTTTCCGCTCCCGGGGCTTGCGCCACCTGATCTGCGTCAAGGCGCCGCGCCGCGGCCGGCCGCAGACTGGCGCCGCGATGGACGCAGCCAAAGCCGGCCGGGCGATGCGGGCCTCGCCCCGCCGGAGCGGGAGGAAACCATGGTCGAACGATGCGAACTCGACGTGCTCGGCGTCTCGTATGTGGGACGGCACTCCAGCGACGCCGACATCTACGAGATCGAGCTGCGGGTAGCGCCCGCGCCCGGCGCGCCGTGGGG
>DAHUYF010000165.1 GCA_027315365.1 Rhodospirillales bacterium
GCAGCGGCGAGGATGCGCGGCTCCTGGCGATCGCGCTCTTCGCCGAGGCGGCGCTCGCCGCCGGCCGGTGAGCGCCGCCCCGCTCGACGGGGCTTGCGATGCGCGCCGCCATAAGCCAGCTTCGGCGGCAATGCGCTGCCGCCGCCTCCTCGCCCCGCCCCTGCTGCTGCTCGCGCTCGCACACTGCAAGGGCGACCTGTCGCCCTATGAAACGACGCCGGTGAGCCTCAACAAGGCGCAGACGAAATCGATCTCCACCGGTGACGCCACGCCCACCACCTTCGGCGTCTGCTACAACGCACTGACTACCACCGCGGCCGAGGTCCGCGCCATCGCCGCCCAAGGCTGCGGCGCCGGCACCCTGCCGCATGCCATCGAGCGCGATTTTCAGCTCAACTCCTGTCCGCTGCTGCAGCCGGCGCGCGCCACCTTCGCCTGCCTGCCGAAGACGCCGTAAGGCGACCAGCGGGGGGGGCATGCCGTCGCGGCTCGACGCCCGCCCTTCCGGTCACCCCGAAAGGAAATCCTAACCGTCGCGGCTTAGGTTCGCCGCATCATGATGGCCGACCCGCAGTCCCGGGAGGACGCGGCGGCGGCGCTTTCGATCGCGGCGCCGGCCGCGCGGCGACGACTTCGCCCCGGCATCGCCGCTGGCGGCCTGGTCTTCCTGATCGCGTTTGCCGCGCGCCTGATCCCCGTATTCTGGCTGCGCGGCATCGCGCACCCCGACGAGGTCTTTCAGTCGATCGAGCAGGCGCATCGCCTGGTTTACGGCTTCGGCGTGGTACCCTGGGAATTCGATTACGGGACCCGGTCCTGGCTCCTACCGGGCGTGATCGCGGGGCTGATGGAGGCGGCGCGGCTCCTGGGGGACAGGCCGGAGGTCTATCTGCCGGTCATCGGCATGGCATTTGCCGCGCTTTCCGCCGCCGCCGTCCTGTGCGCCTATCTGTGGGGGGCGCGGTTCTACGGCGTCCTCGGCGGGTTCGTGGCCGCGATGGCGCCGGCGCTGTGGATCGATTGCATCTATTACGGACCGCGGACGCTGAGCGAGGCGGTGGCGGCGCATCTGCTGGTCATTGCCACCTATCTCGTCAGCCCCGACATCCGCGCGCGGTCGCGCTGGCGCCTCGTCGCCGGCGGCGCGCTGTTCGGGCTCACCGTTCCCATCCGCATCCAGCTGCTGCCGGCGGTGGCGCTCGTCATGCTGTGGTCGGCGTTGCCGGCCTGGCGACAGCGGCTCCCGGCGATGGTCGCGGGGACAACCGTCATCGTCGTCCTGGCCGGTGCGCTCGATGCCGTCACCTGGAGCTACCCGTTCGAATCGATCTGGCGCAATGTCACGTTCAACCTCACTTACGGCGGCAGCAGCGAATTCGGCACGGCCTCGTCGATCTTCTATGTCTGGCTCTTGGCGACCTGTTGGGGCATCGTCGGGGTGGGGCTGATCATGGCGCTCGTCGGGACCGGCGCGTTGCGGTTACCGATTCCGCTGGCGGCCGCCGGCATGATCCTGGTGTCGCACGCTCTGATTCCGCACAAGGAGGCACGCTTCATCTATCCGGCGATCCTGCTGCTGCTGATCACCGCTGGGATGGGGCTCGCCGAATTCGTAGCCGCGATCCGCGCGCGCGTCGCGCGGCGCGGGCCGACGCCGTGGTGGCTTGCGCCGGCGACGACGTCGGGAGCGGTGGCGGGCGTAGCGCTCCTGTCGGTCGGGACGGCAACTTTGTCCGCGCCCTATCGCGAATTAGTGTATCGGGGCAACGACATCGTCCGCGCGTCGCGCTTCGTGGCGCACCTCGCCGATGTCTGCGGGATCGGCACGTTTGATATCGAGTGGTGGAAAACCGGCGGCTACACCTATTTCCATCGGCCGGTGCGCTTCTACTGGCCAGCGACGCCCGGCGTGATGCCGGCCTCACTCGCCGGTCTCAACACACTGGTCTATCAGCACCGGTTGCCGCGCGCGTTCGACGGCTTTACCAAGCTCCAGTGCTTTGGCGAGGTCTGCGTCGCGCACCGCCCGGGCGCATGCCGGCCGGATCCGATGATCGAAGCGGGTCCGAGCCCCGCGGCGCTCCAGCATCTGAGCCTCGATCCGCGGCGCGCGCTCGCGCGCAGCGAGGCCGCGCGCAATTGACAGAGGCGGCGCTTCCGGCGATCGGGCGGGCGCGTCGCCCGCCGCCGGGATTGTCCGGCCGTGTCGTTTAGACCTGGTTACGACGCGCGGTCGGTCCAGGCGGAGAAAAACGAAAGGCCCCCAGGACGTCCGTCCCGGAGGCCTTTTCGCGAACCGAGGCGATCAGGCCTGGCTCGGCTTCTTCATCTTCTTCTTCGCGCTCTTCTTCTTGTGGGAGGCCTTCTTGGTGGCCTTCTTCTTGGTC
>DAHUYF010000171.1 GCA_027315365.1 Rhodospirillales bacterium
GGGAGCGATGATCGCGACGCCGTGCCGCGCGCCGATGGCGCGCCGCGGAGGGTTTCAGAGGAGCGCAAGCTACGGCAAAGAATTCGGGAACGATGACGGGGCATCGGCGACAGCGCAAAGCGGCGGGCCGGCGCGCGGCCCGGATACACCCCTCCGCGCCGCGGGAGCAGGATTTCCCGGTGGTCGGGATCGGCGCCTCGGCCGGCGGTCTCGAGGCCTTCCAGCGGTTCTTCGACGCGCTGCCGGCCGACAGCGGCATGGCCTTCATCCTGATCCAGCATCTCGATCCGACGCATCAGAGCATGATGGTCGAGCTGCTGGCCCGACACACGGCGATGACGGTACAGCACGCCGCCGAGGGCATGCGGCTCGAGCGCGACCGCGTCTATGTCATCCCGCCCGGGGTCTATCTTTCGATCCGGGACGGTGCGCTCCATCTCTCCAAACCGCAGGAGCGCCACGGCGCCCGGCTGCCCTTCGACTTCCTCCTGCGCTCGCTGGCGGAGGAATTCGGCCAGCGCGCCATCTGCGCGATCCTCTCGGGCACCGGCGCCGATGGCAGCCTGGGGCTGAAGGCGGTCAAGGAGAAAGGCGGCCTCGTCATCGCGCAGGAGCCGGGCGAAGCCGGCTTCGACGGCATGCCGCGGAACGCGATCATGACCGGCGCGGTCGATCTCGTGCTGCCGGTGGCGAGGATGCCCGAAATCCTCGCGAACTACGCCAGGCACACCTACGTCAAGCGCGACGGCGCCGCCGCGCCGGGTGACGCGGTCCCGAAGGAGCTTGCCGAGATCATCGAGCTTCTGCGCACCAAGACGTCGCACGACTTCACGCTCTACAAGCCGGGCACGCTGCAGCGCCGGATCGAGCGGCGCGTGGCGATGGCCGCGGTCGGCGACAGCGGCCGGTACCTCTCGCTGCTGCGGCGGGACGGCCAGGAGCTCGAGCTCCTCGCCAAGGACCTGCTCATCAACGTCACCAGCTTCTTCCGCGACCCGAAGGTCTTCGAGTTCCTGGCGGAAAAGACCGTTCCCGATCTCGTGCGCCGGCATGCGCCGGATCAGCCGCTGCGCATCTGGGTGGCGGGCTGCAGCACCGGCGAGGAGACCTATTCCCTCGCCATGCTGTTTCGCGAGGAAATCGCCGCGGCGGGGCGCGATATCAAGGTGCAGATTTTTGCCTCCGACGTCGATGCGGATGCGGTGGCCATCGCGCGCGAGGGCGTCTACCCGGAAACGATCGAGGCGGACGTGTCGCCGGCGCGCCTTGCCCGCTTCTTCACCAAGGACGACCACAGCTATCGCGTCGTGCCGAGCTTGCGCGAGAGCGTGGTCTTCGCCGTGCAGGACCTGCTGGCCGATGCGCCGTTCTCGCGTCTCGACCTGATCTCCTGCCGCAACCTTCTCATCTATTTGCGGCCTGAGGCGCAGGACAAGGTGCTTCTGCTCTTCCATTTCGCCTTGCGCGAGGGCGGCCTGCTGCTGCTCGGCGGGGCCGAGACGGTGGGAGGCGTCGGCGATCGCTTCGAGCCGATCTCCAAGGCGCAACGGCTCTACCGGCACATCGGCCATACCCGACCCGGCGAGGTCGATTTCCCCATTGCTGCCGCCGCACGGGGGTTCGCGCGGCAGGGAGTTCCGAGGAAGGCCCCCGAGGGCGCGCAGCTCGGCCAGCTCGCGCAGCGTCTCCTGCTCGACACATACGCGCCGGCTTCGGTGCTGATCAATCGCAAGTACGAGAGCCTCTATTACCTGGGGCCGACGGACCGCTATTTGCGGGTGGTCTCGGGCGAGCCCAGCCGCGACCTGCTCGCGCTGGTGCGCGACGGTCTGCGCAACAAGCTCAGGGCGGCGGTCCAGCGAGCGAGCCATGAGCATGCGCGCACCATTCTCGGCGGCGCGCAGATGAAGCGCGACGGCGCCTCCGTCGCCGTCTCCATCGCCGTCCAGCCGGTCGAAAGCGAAGGCGAGGAATTGCTTCTGGTCAGCTTCCTGCCCGAAGCCGGGCGCCGGCCGAGGCTCGGCCGCCCGGCCGGACAGGCCGAGGATATGTCGCGCGTGGCCGAGCTCGAGCGCGAGCTCGCAGCGACGCGCAGCGAGCTGCAGAGCACCATCCGCGACCTGGAGATCGCCAACGAGGAGCAGAAGGCGATCAACGAAGAGGCGATGTCGGTCAGCGAGGAGTTCCAGTCCACCAACGAGGAGCTGGTGACCTCGAAGGAGGAGCTGCAATCGCTCAACGAGGAGCTGACCGCCCTCAACGGCCAGCTTCAGGAGACGCTCGAGCGGCAGCGCAGCACGTCCAACGACTTGCAGAACATCCTGCACAGCTCGGATGTCGCGACGCTCTTCCTGGACAGCAACCTCAACATTCGCTTCTTCACGCCGGCGGCGAAGGCGCTGTTCAACGTCATTGCCACCGATATCGGCCGCCCGCTTGCCGATCTCACGCCTCTTACCGCCGATGCCGATCTGCTCGCCGACGCCCGCACCGTGCTGACGAGCCTCGCGCCGTTGCGGCACGAGATTCGGGCCCATAACGGTACCTGGTACCTGCGCCGCATCCTGCCCTACCGCACCCGCGAGGGGCGGACCGAGGGCGTGGTCGTCACCTTTGCCGACATCTCCGAGATCAAGGCGGCGGAACGGCGGATCGAGGCGGCGCGCGCCTATTCCGAGAGCATCATCAATACCATCCGCCAGCCGCTGCTGGTGCTCGACGAGGAGCTGCGCATCGTCTCGGGCAATCACGCCTTCTACCGCCGCTTCGCGCTCACGCCGGAGCAGGCGATCGGGCGGCCGTTCGCAGCCGCCAGCGACCATCTCGCGGCAATCGCCGGGCTCGCCGCCTTTCTCGAGCGGGTCCGAGGCGAGCCCGCCGCCCTTGCCGACTATGAGGTCGAGGCCGAGCTGCCCGGGCTCGGGCGGCGGATGCTGCTGCTCGATGCGCGCACGATCCATGACGGGCGCGCGGGGCCGCCGAAGATTCTGCTGGCGATCGACGACAACACCGAGCGGCGGCGCGCGGCGGAGGCATTGGAGGCCGCCAAGCGGCGCGCGGAACAGGCCAATTTGGGCAAGTCGCGCTTTCTCGCCGCGGCGAGCCACGACCTGCGCCAGCCGCTTCAGACCCTCAGCCTGCTGCAAGGAGTCCTGGCGAAGAAGGTCAAGGACGCGGACACCCTGAGGCTGGTCGACCGGTTCGAAGAGACGCTGGGCGCGATGTCGGGCATGCTGAACACGCTGCTCGACATCAACCAGCTCGAGGCCGGGATCGTGCGCCCGGAACCGGTCACCTTCGCCATCAAGGATATGCTCGACCGGCTGAGAACCGAGTTCGCCTATCACGCCGAGGCGCACAGCCTGCGTTGGAAGGTCGTATCGTCCCGGCTCCTCGTGCACAGCGATCCGCGGCTGCTCGAGCAGATGATCCGCAATATGCTGTCGAATGCGGTGAAGTACACCGATCGCGGCAAGGTGCTGCTGGGCTGCCGCAGGCGCGGCGACATGCTGCGCATCGAGGTCTGGGACACCGGCCGCGGCATTCCGGAAGGCGAGCTTCAGGCGATTTTCGAGGAGTTTCATCAGCTCGACAATCCGGTGCGCGAGCGCGAGCGCGGTCTCGGCCTCGGGCTGGCCATCGTGCATCGCCTGGCGGAGCTGCTGGGCCACGCCGTCGATGTCCGCTCGCGTCCGGGCAAGGGCTCGATGTTCGCCGTCGAGGTGCCGCTCGGGCGGCAAGAAACCGCCCCCGCGACGACGCAGGAGCGGCGGGAGCAGGCCGAGCCTTCAGGCCGGCGGGGCACGATCCTGGTCGTCGAGGACGA
>DAHUYF010000042.1 GCA_027315365.1 Rhodospirillales bacterium
CGGGTTGTCAGCGAATGGGCAATGCGCCGGCGTCAAGCGGAAAAGGCCGACAGCAGTGTCCTGAGCCGGGCGCCGTCCGCACGAACCATTGCACGACTCATGACGTTCGGGCGCGAGAGGCTCTCGAAGGCCGAGACTATCACCATCGCGGCGATCGAGGACGGCGTGCCGCTCTTGGTGGAAGCGCGCGAAATCATCGCGGCATTCCAGACCATGGTCCGCAAGCGATCTCTGGCCGATCTCGAGCCGTGGGTAGAAGCTGCCCGATCAAGCCTGGTCGCCTCCTTCGCCAATGGCGTCATCAAAGACAAGGCTGCGGTCAGTGCCGCCATCACGTCGCCCTGGTCGAACGGCCAAACAGAAGGCCAAATCACCAAGCTCAAGCTCGTGAAGCGCCAGATGTACGGCCGTGGAAAGCTCGATCTTCTCCAGGCCCGCGTCATCGGCACCGGTTAGCCCCGACACCATCAAAATTGCGTCAGAGCCACTATTGCGCGCGAATTTACAGTCTCTGCCGCCGAGGCCAGCACGGGCGCGAACGCGACGCTTGCAACCGTTGCACCGAATGCCGAGAAAGATTTCTTCATCGCCAGAAAAAGATAGGCCGACGAACATCGCTCCAGGTTGATCCATATCAAAGCGGTTGCCGCATCAGCGACCCGGAGCCGGATCGGCTGGCGCCTCAGCGAAGCGCGTCGCGGGGCAGCTGGATTGGCCGGCGGGGCCACGCGCCAATGGATCGAACCGGACGAATTAGGCACTCAGCCCGACAGCGGCTGGTAGAGAATGCACCAACCCATCGGGCTAATGCGGCCCTCCACGAGCTCGCACGTTCCCGCCGCCATCATGCTCGGCCCCATGCGCCCACCCATCATCCCGGACCCGGCCTGACCGCCGGGAGGAATGTAGAACTTGCACATGCCGCACATCTGACGGTTATTCGGACTGTCCTGGTACCGCGCGGCGGCTTTAGTGGCCTTGCCAGCAGCTTCCGCCGCACTGCGGCTTGCCAAGCCAACAACCCAGGGCAGCATTAAAAGCCGCGCGATCCAGTCTCGGCGCGAATGCATTACATACCCTCCCTTGCCCGATACCTCATAACGGCGATGGCCAGGATCGCGGCTTCGAAGCCAACGCTTGAAAGTACTGCGCGGCATTGGTCCGCAACCCATGCCCTCCCGGTTGACGCCGTTCAGTGGGGGGCGCCTCCTCCCTGGACAACCGGCAAGCCGACCGCCTTCCATTCAGGGTAGCCATCCTGAAGTCGTCGCACCTTGAACCCGTGCTTGCGCAACAAGGCTGCCGCCTCGAAGGCGAGGACGCAGTACGGGCCGCGGCAGTACGCGACCACGTCCCGGTTTTTCGGTAAATCGCGGAGCCGCCGCGGCAGATCGCGCAGAGGAATGTTGACCGCTTGCGGCAGGTGCCCCGCGGCGAATTCGTCCTCGGGCCGCACGTCGAGAACCGTCACCAGCCCGCCCTTGAGCCGGAGGGTCAGCTCTTCACGCGAGACCGGCTCCAGGGCGTCACGCTGATGAAAGTAGCCGGCTACGACCTCACGGACTTCCGCCAGATTCCGCTCGGCGACCCCGCGCAGTCCCGCCACGAGGTCGAGCACGGCCGGATCGCTCGGTCGATAGAAGATGCGCTTGCCGTCGCGGCGCGAGGCAAGGAGCCCGGCCCGGCGCATAAGTCGCAGGTGCTGCGATGCGTTGGCAACCGAGAGCCCGGCGCGCTCCGCCAGCGCCTCAACGCTGCGCTCGCCTTGCGCCAAGAGCTCCAGAATCTCCAGCCGGTGACCATGGCCGAGCGCCTTCGCGACCTCGGCGAATTGAGCGTAGAGGCGCTGCTTCGGGCTCTCGCTTGACATCGTTGCCGGCTCACATTATGTCATTCAATAGATAATTTGAATATAGGCGCCCACGACGTTTTGTCAAACAGCTCGGTTAAAGGGTGGATCGGAATGGCGGATTTCCTCCTCGCGCATCAGCCGACCGTCCGGCTGGCCGCATTCGTCGGCATATTGGTCGCGATGGCGGGTTTGGAGGCGCTTGCGCCGCGGCGGCGGCGCCTCGTCTCGCGCTGGACGCGCTGGCCCGGCAATCTTGGGATCGTGGTCCTCAACACGCTGGCGCTGCGCCTGGCCTTTCCGGTCGCCGCAGTGGGCCTCGCAGCGCTCGCCGAGCAGCGCGGCTGGGGGCTTCTCAACAGCCTCGACCTCCCTGGCTGGATCAGGGTCATCGTCGCGCTTCTGGTCCTCGACCTTGCGATCTACCTGCAGCACGTGATGTTCCACGCCGTTCCGGCGCTTTGGCGGCTCCATCGGATGCACCACGCCGATCTCGACTTCGACGTGACCACCGGCGCGCGCTTCCATCCGGTCGAGATTCTGCTTTCGATGGGCTTGAAGCTGGCGGTCGTGGCCGCGCTGGGCGCGCCGCCGGTCGCCGTCCTCGTCTTCGAGGTCGTGCTCAACGCAACCTCGATGTTCAACCATGCGAATCTGGGGCTTCCGTCAAGCGTGGATCGCATTCTGCGCTGGATCATCGTGACGCCGGACATGCATCGCGTGCATCACTCGGTCGTCGTCAACGAGACCAACAGCAATTTCGGGTTCAACTTGCCGTGGTGGGATAGGCTGCTTGGCACATATCGGCCGCAACCGGCGGCAGGGCACGAGGGCATGACCATCGGTCTCGACATGTTTCGCGATCCGCGCCAGCTCCGGCTCGACCGCATGCTGGTCCAGCCTTTCATAGGACCCGTCGGCGTCTATCCCATCAACCGCCGGAGCGCATCGTGACGAACCGGCAGCGCCTGCTATCACGCGTCGGCTTGGCACTGCTGCTGGCGGCGGCGATCGCCTGGGCCGCAGCGAACCGGCAGCATTTCGACGCCGGGGCCGTCATGCGCGGGATCGCCGAGTTGGGCGCCTGGGCGCCGCTCGCCTTCATGGGTCTTTACGTCGCCGCGACCGTCGTCTTCCTGCCGGGCTCCATCCTGGGGCTCGCCGGCGGCGCGCTCTTCGGGCCGCTGTGGGGAGCGGTCTACACGCTGGTCGCTGCAACGGCCGGGGCGACCTTGGCCTTCCTGGCCGCACGCTATGTTGCGTCCGACTGGGTCGCCCGAAAGGCTGGCGGCCGATTGAAGCAGCTCATCGAGGGGGTCGAGGCGGAGGGTTGGCGCTTCGTCGCCTTCGTGAGATTGGTGCCATTGTTCCCGTTCAATCTGCTCAATTACGCGCTTGGCCTCACGCGGATCCGGTTGCTGGACTATGTGCTGGCTTCGTTGGTCTGCATGGCGCCCGGCACGATCGCCTACACCTATCTCGGCTATGCCGGGCGCGAGGCGCTCGCCGGCGGCGAGGCCATGGTGCGGAAAGGCCTCATCGCCCTCGGACTGCTGGCGCTGGCCGCGTTCCTCCCGCGGCTCGTGCGGCGTCTCCGCGCCGGCAGGACGATCGATGTGCAGCTCAATCGCTGAGGGATGAAGTCATGGCCAAAGGCGTCGGCAAGATGGCTTGGTTGCCCGGTATGGCGACGGTTCTCGCGATCGTCTCCTGCTATGGGACCGCGCTACTGATTGGCTCGCTGTCGCTCCTCGGCGTTTCCGTCGCGATCAACGAACGCGCTTGGGCCGGCGCGATCAGCGTCTTCGCCGGGCTCGCCGTGATCCTCATAGGGGCATCGGGCCGAAAGCGCCGCATTTCCGGTCCGACGCTTGTCGCTGCCATCGGACTCGCCTTCATCTTGTGGGCCATGTACGGCGACTACAGCCGCGTCGTCGAAGTCGTCGGCTTTGCCTTGCTCGTCGCCGCGACGTTCTGGGACCTGCGATTGAGGCCGAGCCGTCGGAATGGGGACCTGTGCTGGATCCGGGCGCCGGAACTCGCCAGCCGGCTTGAACACGAGCCCAAGCCACTGGTCCTCGACGTCCGCGGACCCGACGAGTTTGCCGGCGAGCTTGGCCACCTCACCGGTGCCTTAAACCTTCCGCTCGCCGAACTACCGCGGAAAATCGGCGATCTCGATCAGTTCAAGGCAGGCCAAGTGGTGCTCGTCTGCCGGACGCAGATGCGCTCGGCGACGGCGGCAGACATACTGAGGGAAGCAGGCTTCCGGAACGTTATGGTCCTGCGCGGCGGCATGGTCGAATGGAACCGTTGTGGCTTCGCCGCCGGGAAAGAGACTGTCAGGTGACGCGCATCCGCACGATCGCCGTGGTTGCCCTGCTTCTCTTGGCGGGGTTCATGACCTGGCGCTTCGTGCGGCCCATGAACATCTTCATGGTTTCCGCGGCGTTCGAGCGCCCGATCGCGACGACGCGGACGCCGGACGGCCTCGTGACGCTCGGCGCCGAGGAGTGCGGCAGCTGCCACCGCGAAATGCTCGAGGAGTGGCGCACCAGCATCCATCGCGCGGCCTGGACGGATCCGTATTTCCAGGCGGACTTTCGCTTCGACGGCTCGCAGCAGATTTGCAAAAACTGCCACACGCCTCTCGACCGCCAGCAGGACGCCACGGTGCTGGGCTTCCGCGATACCGAGAAGTGGCATCCGATCCTCGCGCCCAATCCCGGCTTCAGCCCGGCGCTGCAGAGCGAGGGCGTAACCTGCGCTGCCTGTCACGTGAAGGACGGCGCCGTCCTCGGTCCCTATGGCGGCAATGCCGCACCGCACCCCGTGCGGAAGATGGACAACCCGAATCAGGTGTGCCTGCGCTGCCACGTGGTGGGAGGCAATCGCTGGGACACGTTCTACAAGATGCCGCCGTGCGGCACGGTTGCCGAGATTCGTGCCAGCGGCGGATCGTCGCGTGAGGGTCGGGATGTCCAGGCCGATCGCGGCGGATCCGGCGAAATCACGGCGGCCGATGCAGCTAAGCTCGGATGCGTCGAATGCCACATGCCGCTTGTCCGGCGAGCGATCGTCGAGGGCGGCATCGTCCGCAACGTCCGACGCCATCTCTGGCACGGCGGGCACGATCCGGACATGGTGCGCCGAGCCTTGGCGATCGAACTTAACGAGGCACCGGCGGCCGCAGGCAGACGCCGCTTCGTCCTGTCCGTAGAGAACACTGGCGCCGCGCACTTCCTGCCGACGGGGACGCCGGA
>DAHUYF010000071.1 GCA_027315365.1 Rhodospirillales bacterium
GCCATCTTCCTCAAGGCGCAGAACGAGATCCAGGACCCGGCCAAGCTGAGGCGGCTCGTCGGCCTGATCGACGGCGAGATCTGGCTCGGCCTGCCGGTCGATGTGAAGGGCGACATCTACGAAGGACTGCTCGCGCGCAACGCCGAGGACGTGAAGTCGGGCGCCGGCCAATACTTCACGCCGCGCCCGCTGATCGAGGCCATGGTCGCGGTGGTCGATCCCGAGCCGCATCGGACGGTGCACGATCCCGCCTGCGGCACGGCGGGTTTCCTGCTCGCCGCCTGGGCGCATATGAAGGATACGAAGAAGCATCCCGAGGTGCGCGACCGGGCGGTCTATTCGGCGCTCAAGAACAAATTCTCCGGCGTCGACATCGTGCCCGAGGTGGTGCGGCTCGCGGCGATGAACCTCTATCTGCACGGCATCACCGGCGTCGATTCGATCATCGAGGCGAAGGATGCGCTGCTCGGCGCCGGCGGGAAAAGCTACGACGTCATCCTGACCAATCCGCCCTTCGGCAAGAAGCAGAGCTATCGCATCGTCCGCGACGACGGCGAGATCGACAGCGAGCGCGAGGATTACGACCGCTCGGACTTCTTCGTCACGACCTCGAACAAGCAGCTCAATTTCCTCCAGCACATCATGACCGTGCTGGCGCCCACCGGCGAAGCGGCGGTGGTGCTGCCCGACAACGTGCTGTTCGAAGGCGGCGCCGGCGAAACCATCCGGCGGCGGCTGCTCAGGAATTTCGACTTCCACACGCTGCTGCGCCTGCCGACGGGCATCTTCTACAAGCAGGGCGTGAAGGCGAATGTGCTGTTCTTCGACAAGCGGCCGCCCTCGGAGGAAACCGCGACCCGGGAGCTGTGGATCTACGATTTGCGCACCAACCACCGCTTCACCCTGAAGGAGCGGCCCATGGCGCGGGCCGATCTCGACGATTTCGTCGCCTGCTATCGTACCGGGCGGCGGTCCGAACGCGCCGAGAGCGAGCGCTTCAAGCGCTTCCCGATCGAGACCCTGCTCGGCCGGGACAAGATCAACCTCGACATCTTCTGGCTGAAGGATGCGGCACTCGACGATCCCGACCTGCTGCCGCCGCCGGCCGAGGTCGCGGCGGAGATCGTCGACAGCCTGGAAACCGCGCTCGAGCGATTTCGCGGCGTCTCGCGGGCGCTGGCGGAGCCGCCGGACGCCTGAGCGGAATTTCGTTGATTGGAACAGCCATCGCCTCTCCGCCCTTCAGGGCGGAGAGGAAGGCACCCATCGCGAAGCGATGGGAAGGTGAGGGGGGCCTGCGGGGCCAAGGCGCTGCGGCCCTCCCGGCGCTCGCCGCGACTCGCCAGGGGAGCGCGGCCGCGATCTTCTCTCGCCTGGAGATCGCAACTCGGTTACGGTTGCGGTCGGTCAGCAAGGTCCGTTCCTTTTGCTTTTCGCCGTCGCTCCGTTCCTCGACCTGCTTCTTGCGCTCGACCCCGCGCGACCGACGCCGCGCCGGCGCAGGCCCGCCGCATGACGGAAAAAGAGCTGCGCATTGCGCTGATCTGCTTCGGCGGCGTCTCGCTCGCGGTTTATGAACACGGCGTCAGCAAGGAGTTCCTGAAGCTGGTGCGGGCGTCGCGCGCGCTCCATGCCGGCGCGCGCGGCGCCGCGCTGCGGGCCGAATGGGGGTCTCGCGACGACGATCCGCGCGATCCCGAATACGACACCGAGACCCTCTGGTTCGAGCTGCTGCAGGAGATCGGCCGCACCACCAGCATCCGCGTGATCATCGACGTGATCGCCGGCGCGTCGGCCGGCGGCGTCAACGGCGTCATGCTCGCCCGCGCGCTCGCCCAGGATCTGCCGGTGAAGCGGCTGAGGGATTTCTGGCTCGACCGCGGCGATGTCGAGGTGCTGCTCGCCCCCGAGGCGCGCGCCGGCACCTTCAGCAAGATGTTCATGCGCCCCTTCCTGTGGGCCGCGGCGCGGCTCGGGCGCATCGCCGATGCCGACGATCCCGAGGTGCGGCGCAAGCTCTCCCTCTTCGTCCGCTCGCGCTGGTTCAAGCCGCCCTTCGACGGCTGGCGCATGACGCAGCTCATGCTCGACGCGGTGCTCAGCCTGGGCGCCTCGACCGATCCGTCGCGATCGCTGATGCCGGCCGGCCATCCGCTCGAGCTGTTCGTGACGCTGACCGATCATTACGGCTACCGCCGCAGCATCGAGATCCACGACCCGCCCTTCATCGAGGAGCGCGAGCACGCGCGCGTGCTGCGGTTTTCGCATCTGCGTCATCCCGGCGACGGGGTCGAGACCGATTTCGATCTCGTCGACGCACCCGGCCTGGCCTTCGCCGCGCGCGCCACCTCGTCCTACCCCGGGGCGTTTCCGCCGGCGCGGCTGGCGGAACTCGACGCCTATCTCGCGGCGCGCGGTATCGTCTGGCCCAACCGCGCGCGCTTTGCCAAGCGCGCCTTCGACCCGCCGGCGGAGGCCGACGCCGATCCCGAGACCGCCTCGTTCCTCGACGGCTCGGTGCTCAACAACAAGCCGTTCCGCGAGGCGATCCGCGCCATCCGCACCCGCGCGGCGCAGCGCCAGGTGGACCGGCGGCTGGTCTATATCGATCCCGATCCGCGCCCGCCGGTGCCGGTCGCCGCCGAGCCGCCGGGATTCTTTGCGGTGCTCAAGGGCGCGCTCTCCGACATCCCGCGCAACGAGCCGGTGGCCGCCGAGCTTGCCCGGATCAACGACCACAACGAGCGGGTCAAGCGGCTTCGCGCCATTACCGACGCAGCCCGTCCGCATGTCACGGACCTGGTGTCGGAGATCCTGCCGGCGGCGGACGCGCCGGTCACCGCGGCGGAGGTGGCGGCGTGGCGCAGCGCCGCCAGCGCGCGGGCGGCGCGCGAGGCGGGCTTCGCCTATGAGGGCTATGTGCGCCTCAAGCTCGCCGCGGTGCGGGCCCAGGCGGCGCAGATCATCGCCGGCCTGGTCGGCCTCGCGCCAGCCTCGCCGGGCGCCCGCCTTGTCGTCGACGCCATCGACGCCTGGGCCGAGCTGTCGGGCCGCTCCTACGCCCGCACCGGCAGCCACGCCGATGGCGGCGACATGCATGCGGCCGCGGCCGACGCACCGCGCTGGGTGCGCTTCCTGCTCGATTTCGACGTCGAGTTCCGCAAGCGCCGCCTGCTGTTCCTCATCCAGGGGCAGAACCGCATCTACCAGACGCGGGCTGCGACCGCCTCGCGACCGGCGCTCGACGCGATCAACGGCCTCAAGCGCGACTTCTATCAGCAGCTCGACGCGCTGCGGCGGCGCGAGCAGCCCCGCTTCTTCAGCGCCGAGGTCGGCGCCGCGGCGCACGCGCTGTTCGCCGGCCTGGCGCAGGGCGGTCTCGAGCGCCGCAATCTCGCGTGGATCGAAAGCTTCGTCGCGCGCGAAGCCGCGCCAATCGAGGCGCTGGCCGAGCGGATGGCGGCGGAGATCGATCTCGACCTTGCCACCGACGCGCTGGACGCCAGCCTCGCCGCGATGGATCCGCTGCTGTGGCCGGCGGACGCCCGCCGCGAGGCCCTGGTCAATTACCTGGGATTCCCGTACTGGGACGTGCTGACGCTGTCGGTGACCAACTGGCGCGACGCCGGCGAATTCGACGAGATCCTGGTCGATCGCATCAGCCCCGAAGACGCCCGCACGCTGAAGGCGCTGGGCGCGCCGGCGGCGCTCAAGGGCACCGGGCTGATGCATTTCGCCGCCTTCTTCTCGCGCGGCTATCGCGAGCATGATTATCTGCTTGGCCGGCTGCAGGCGGCGGACCGGATCTTCGATCTCGTCTGCGACAGCGCCGGCGCCGGGGCGCTGACCGCGATCGACCGGCAGCGCTTCAAATGCCGGGTGTTCGCGCGCATCCTCGAGACCGAGGCGCCGCATCTGCCGAACAGCGCCGCCCTGATCGCCAAGCTGCGCCGCGCGGTCGCTCGGATCGATTGAGCGCGGCGGCGCCGTCAATCGCCGCCGGTGCGCGTCGTCAGCGAGGTTCCCGGCAGCCGGCCGGTCACCGCCTTGTCGAGCCGCGCCTCGCGCAGATGGGCGCCGCGCAGGTCGGCGCCGCGCAGATCGGCCTCCGTGAAATCGGCGCCGCGCAGATTGGCGGCGCGGAAGCGGGCGGCGGCCAGCATGGCGCCGCGGAAGCGCGCCTCGGCGAAGATCGAGCGGTCGAGGCGCGCCGCCGCCAGCACCGCGCCGGAGAAATCGACGCCGGAGAGGTCATAGCCCACCAGCTCGGCGCGCTTGCCGCGCCGGCCCCCGCTGCGCACCCAGAGCTCGTGGGCGCGCAGCTGGCGCGCCAGTGCGTCGGGCGCGAGCTCGATCGAGCCGAGCGCCAGCCCGGCCGCCATGAGCTGGCGGCGGATATCGCCGCGCAGCGCCGCGCCGCTGAAATCGGCGCCCGCGAGGTCGGCGCCGTCGAGCACGGCGTCGACGATTTCGGCGCCGCGGAAGCGCGCGCCGGCGAGATCGGCACGGCGCAGCCGGGTGCGCTCGAGCAGCGCGCACTCGAAATCGGCGTGGCGCAGCGTCGCCTCGCTGAGGTCGGTGTCGCGCAGCGCCGCCCGGGCCAGCCGCGGACTGCGCCGCGGCGTGTCGCCGGCGCGGCCCGGCGGCCCGCGCTCGTCGGCGGCCGACAGCTCGGCCTCGACGAACGTGCCGCCGGAGAGATCGGCGTCGTCGAAATGGCCGCCCCACAGCTTGGCGCGATGAAACACCGCGCCGCGCAGGTCGGCGCCGCGGAAGGAGCAGTCGAGGAAGGCCGCATCCGAGAAATTCATGCCGCGGAAGTCGAGTCCGGCGAAGTCCCAGTTCGCCACCCTCGTCCGCGCGCGCCCATAGCTTCCCGGCGCCTCGCTGTTGTGCCATTCGCACAAGGTCGCGAGCAGCGTCTGGGTGGCGCGGACTTCGCTTGGCCAGCGCCGCGGCGGGCCGCCTCCGAAGCTCACTGGCTGGTCTCTGCCGATGGTGGATGATGCCGGCAAAGCTGGGGTCTGCGGCACCGGGCGGCAAACTCTTTCGCCGCGGATTTGCCTCAATTGCGGCCGGTCGGACCTTGCTCCGGCGGCGGCAAAATGCCGACAAAAGAACCCGGGGTTGCCATAAATCGGCCAAGGTTCGCCGGCATCCTCGATGCTGGATGACGCTGGGAGAGGGCGATGGGACTGTGGACCATGCAGCGCTGCGAGCCGGGCCTCGACGACCTGCTCGCCGACGAGATGATGGGGACGGTGACCCGCAGCGCGGGCACCGACCGCGAGGCGCTGCGCGCCATGCTCCGCGCGCTGGCGCTGCGCCTGCCGGCGGAACGGTTCGAGGGCGTCAGGCCGCGTTGCGCGTCGCCGGCAGCGAGCGGCTGTCGGCCATCGGCAGCGTAAGCACCGCCTTGAGGCCAGGGTTGTTGTCCTCGAGCCTGGCCTCGCCGCCATGCAGCCTCGCCACCGCCCGCACCAGGCTGAGGCCGAGGCCGTTGCCGGGCGTGCTGCGGCTGCCTTCCAGCCGCACGAAGCGGTCGAACACCGCTTCGCGGCGGTCGGCCGGAACGCCCGGGCCGCTATCGGCGACTTCGAGGCGCGCCGTGCCGTCGGCGCCATGGGCGTGCAGCGCGATCGCACCGGCGGGCGCGTATTTCAGCGCGTTGTCGAGCAGATTGGCGATCGCCTGCGACAGCAGGTGACGGTCGCCTTGGACAGGGAGCACCGCGTCGCTGTCGACGGTGAGGCTCTGACCCTTCTCGTCGGCGACGGGCTCGTAGAGCTCGGCGACCGACCGGGCGATCTCGGCCAGATCCACCACCCCCATCGTCTCGCGCCGCGAGCCGGCTTCGGCCTCGGCGATGTTGAGCAGCGCGTTGAAGGTGACGAGCAGCCGGTCGGCCTCGGTGATCGTCTCGCGCAGCGCCTCGCCGTAGCGGCCGGCATCCGGCCGCTCGAGCAGGGTCACCTCGAGGCGCGCGCGCAGCCGCGACAGCGGCGTGCGCAGGTCGTGCGCGATGTTGTCGGTGACCTGGCGCATGCCCAGCATCAGCCGCTCGATGCGGTCGAGCATGGCGTTGAGATTGCCGGCGAGCTGGTCGAACTCGTCGCCGCTGCCGGTCAGCGGCACGCGCTGCGTCAGGTCGCCGCGGATGATGCGCTCGCTGGTGCGGTTCACCGCCTCGACGCGGCGCAGCATGTTGCGCGTCATGAACAGGCCGCCGGCGACGCCGAGCGCCAGGGTCAGCAGCGCCGACCAGCCGAGGGTATGGGTGATGCGCGAGCGGAACGCCGAGGCGTCGCGCAGATCGCGGCCGACCAGCAGGCGAAAGCCGTCGTGCAGCACGAAGACCGAGGCGAGCGCGTCGCTCTCCACGACGTCGCCCTGCCGTGTGCGGACTTCGACGGGAAAGCCGATCCAGCCCGGGCGGATCTGGCGCGCCCGCGGCCAGGAGGAGAGATTGCCGGCGATCGGGTTGAGCGCCGCGTCGGTGACGAGGTAGAGCGTCGAAGAGTTGTTGTGGAGGGCGGTGCTGCGGGCGTGGACGATCTCGAGCAGCCCCGGCAGCCCGCGATCTCCGTATTGCTCGCGCAGGCCGGTGATCTCGGCGTCGATCGTCGCCTCGGTCTGGCGCTCGATGAAATCGGCGGTCGAGAAGTAGATGAAGGCCAGCAGCGCCAGAACCGAGGCGGCAAACAGCGCGAAATAGAGCGCCGCGAGACGGAAGGCATTGGTGCGCAGCAGGCGGCCCACGGGGCTACTCCGCGCGCAGGCAATAGCCCGCGCCGCGGACGGTGTGCAGCAGCGGCTTGGCGAAGCCCTTGTCGATCTTCTGCCGGAGCCGGCTGACATGCACGTCGATCACGTTGGTCTGCGGATCGAAATGGTAATCCCAGACATGCTCCAGCAGCATGGTGCGGGTCACCACCTGCCCGGCGTGGCGCATCAGGAATTCCAGCAGCCGGAACTCGCGCGGCAGCAGCTCGATCTCCTGGCCGCCGCGCGTCACCGCGCGTGCCAGCAGGTCCATCTCGAGTTCGCCCACCCTGAGACGCGTGGTCGTGGTTGTGCCGCTGCCGCGACGCAGCAGCGCCTCGATCCGCGCCAGCAGCTCGCGGAAGGCGAAGGGTTTGACCAGGTAGTCGTCGCCGCCGGCGCGCAGCCCCTTGACGCGGTCGTCGACCGCGCCGAGCGCGCTCAGGATGAGGACGGGGGTGCGCAGCTCGGCCGCGCGCAGGGCGGCGATCAGGGTGAGTCCGTCCATGCCCGGCAGCATGCGGTCGACGATCAGCGCGTCGTAATGCCCCGAACTCGCCATGAACAGGCCGTTGCGGCCGTCGGCGGCGCAATCGACGACGTAGCCGCTCTCGGAAAGTCCCTTGGCGATATAGGCCGCCGCCTCGCGGTCGTCCTCGATGACGAGAAGCTTCATCCCATCTGCTCCGTCCGGGACCATAGCTGCAAGGCAATTCGCGGGAAAGGGGAACTGCCCCGATCGCTGAGGAACCCCCTCCGTAGCGGATTGTTTCTAGCGCTGAAGCCTATTTTCTTTCGGGCACGTCAGACGCCGCCCGTTCATCCCGGCAGCAGCAGTCCATGGTATCGAATCCCAGCGAGCTAGAAGGTGATGTCCGGTCCGGCGATGTCAAGCGCGCGGTGTCGATCCTGATCGTCGAGGACGAGGCGCTGATCGCCAGCTACATCCAGGAAGTGCTTCAGGAATCCGGCTTCGCCGTTTCCGGCGTCGCCTCCTCGGGTCCCGAGGCGATTTCGCTGGTCAGCAACAGCCCGCCCGATCTCGCGCTGGTCGACATCAAGCTTGCCGGTCCGATGGACGGCATCGAGGTGGCGCAGCTGCTGCGCGGCCGCTTCAATATTCAGTCCATCTTCCTGTCCGGCGTCTGCGATCCCGAGACCATGGACCGCGCCCAGCGGGCGATGCCTCTGGGCATCCTCGAGAAGCCGTTCCGGCCGAGCCAGGTCTTCAACGCCCTGCAGCGCGCCCTGGCGGAGCTGCACCTGGATCGGTCGTAGCCGGGACGGTCCCCCTCAGCTCAGGGTGATCCACAGCGCCGCGATCCAGCCGATCGCCAGCAGCATTGCGCCTTGCCGATCGAGCCCTCTATCCAGCGTTTTGCCTTGCATCGCGCGTCTCCCTCGCTTGCAGGAAGACGCTAGCATAAGAACAAAACAGGAACAAGGCGAATTCGCGCACCTCCCCGCATCAGCCGAGCGGCGGCAGGCTCGGCGCCGCCGCCGCCCAGGCCAGCGCCTGGTCGAGCCGGTCGTTGCCCCAGAACATCTCCTCGCCGACGAGGAAGCTCGGCGCGCCGAAAATGCCGCGGCGGATCGCCTCCTCGCCGCGCGCGACGAGGCGGACCTTGTTGGCCTGCGCGGTCGCCCGCTCCAGCACGGTAGCGGCCTCCCGGCCCAGCGCCGCGACGACCGCGCCGATCACCTCGGCGGCGGCGATGTCGCGGTCCTCGGCGAAATTGGCGTGGTAGGCGGCGCGGGTGAACTCGGCGCCCCAGCCCTCGTCGATGGCGATGAGGGCGGTTCGGGCGGCGAGCAGGCCGCTGCGCGGATATGTGGACGGCAGGCGCAGCGCCAGCCCCTCGGCGGCGCAGAGACGCTGCAGGTCGCGCCAGCGGTAGCGCCGCTGTGCCGGGCTCGGATGCTGCAATGGCGAGGGGTCGTGCGGGCGCCGTTGGAAGATCGGCCCGAGCAGGAACGGGCGCCAGTCGAGGCGGATCGCCCGCTCGGCTGCCAGGCGCTCGATGCGCGCGGCGGCGAGATAGGAATAGGGGCTGGCGAACTCGTACCAGAACTCGATGACGCCCGGGTTTTTCATGCTCGCCTCGCGCCGCCAACCGCCTCTATCCTACACGCATGAGAGACGCCATGCCCCAGGATCGCCACTGGCCGGATAACGGGCCGGGCGGCGCCGTGCGGCTCGAATCCCATTTCGGCGGGCGCCCGTTGCGCTGCTTCAGCGAGCGCCCGCCGCATCTCGACGCGCTGTTCCGCGCCAGCCTCGCCCGCTTCCCCGCCGCCGAGGCGATCGTCGCCGGCGAGACGCGGCTGAGCTATGCGGCGCTCGACCGGCTGGTGGGGCATATGGCCGGCAACCTTGCCGCCCGCGGCGTCGGGCAGGGCGAGCGGGTGGCGCTGCTGCTGGGCAACTGCCCGGAATTCCTCGTGGCGCTCCTGGCCTGCGCCCGGCTGGGCGCGGTCGCCATGCCGATCGGCACGCGGCAGAAGGCGGCGGAGATCGACTACCTGCTGAACGACAGCGGCGCAGCGGCGCTGATCTTCGCCGCGGAGTTCGCCGCCAATGTGCCGGTGCCGGCGGCGGTGCCGGCGCTGAAGCGGCGCATCGTCGTCGGCGAGGCGATCGCCGGCGCCGAACCGATCGCCGCGCTGCTCGCGCCGGTGCCGCCGCCGCCGGCGGTCGAGATCGCCGAGGAGGATACCGCGATCATCCTTTACACCTCCGGCACCACGGGAAAGCCCAAGGGGGCGATGCTGAGCCATCTCAACATCGTCCATTCCGTCATCCATTTCGCCCGCTGCCTCGGCCTGGGCGCGGCCGACCGCGCGCTACTGGCCGTGCCGGCGGCGCATGTCACCGGCACGGTCGCGATCCTGCTCACCATGGTCTATTGCGGCGGCGCCACGGTGATGCTGGGCGAGTTCAAGGCGCGCGGCTTTCTCGCGCTCGCCGCCGCCGAACGCATCACCTATACGCTGATGGTGCCGGCGATGTACGCGCTCTGCCTGATGGACGCCGATTTCGACCGCTTCGATCTCGGCGCCTGGCGCATCGGCGGCTTCGGCGGCGCGCCGATGCCGGAGGCGACGATCGCGGCGCTGGCAGAGCGCCTGCCGCGGCTCAAGCTCGCCAACGCCTACGGCGCGACCGAGACGACCTCGCCGACCACGATCATGCCGCCGGGCGCCACCGCCTCTCACCCCGCGAGCGTCGGCCAGGTGGTGCCCTGCGGCGAGGTGCGGATCGTCGACGAGCAGGGCCGGGCGCTGCCGCCGGGCAGGCCCGGCGAGATCTGGATCCGCGGGCCGATGGTGGTGAAGGGCTATTGGAACCGGCCGGACGCCGACGCCGCAAGCTTCACCGACGGTTTCTGGCATTCGGGCGATATCGGCGCGCTCGACGCCAAGGGCTTCCTCGGCGTCCTCGACCGGGTCAAGGACATGATCAATCGCGGCGGCTACAAGATTTTCAGCGCCGAGGTGGAGAACGCGCTGGCGCATCACCCGGGCGTGGTCGAATGCGCCGTGGTCGGGCGTCCCGATCCCGTGCTCGGCGAGCGCGTCTGCGCCTTCGTGCTGCCGCGCGGCGAGGCGGTCACCGCCGAGGATATCCGCCGCTTCTGCGCCGAGCGCATGGCCGACTACAAGGTGCCCGAGCGGGTCGAACTGGTGCGCGAGCCCTTGCCGCGGAACGCCAACGGCAAGGTGCAGAAGGCGCTGCTGCGCGCGCTGGCGGCCCGGGCCTAGACTCAAGGAGTTGTGTCGCGGCTTCGACGCCTGATGGGGAATCAAGCGTCGAAGCCGCAACACTGGCGACCTCATCAACCTCGCGGCGGACGGGTCATTGCCAGCCCGGCGTTCTCCGCATTCACCGATAATTCACCGGACTATGGTCATGCTGCGGGGGCGAGGGGAGCGTGGCAGCCTGGGCTCGCCAGGCGCGGGTAAGTGGCAGCGAAAGACCGTGTCCTCATTGCAGCGCATCCCCTTCGGCCGTGCCAAGCCGGACCCTGGGCAGGATCCCGATCCGCCGCTGGCGATGCTGCTGCCGTCGGGCGACGCGGCGACGAGCGACGCCGCCATTCTCGCGCGCGTGCGGCTGCGCCAGGTCCAGATCCTCGACGGCGGCTATCTCGGCGCCGCCGCCAACATCCCCGCGGTCATGCTGACGGGCTTCACGATCCGCAGCAGCATCCCGGCGTCATGGCTCTACCTCTGGCTTGCCGCCACCGTGGTCACCATCGCCGCCTTCATCGTGACGAGCCGCGGCGTGCCGCCGTGGCGCCGCGACGGAAGGCGCGACACGGGGACGCTGCAACGGCGCCTTGCGGTGCACGTGCTTTTTACGATCGCGGTCGGCGGCCTCTGGGGCGGAGCGTGCGTCGCCTTCAGCCCGAGCCTGCCGCAAGGCCAGATGATGTTCCTCACCGTGATCGTGCTCGGCTGCAATGCCGCCTGCGTCAGCGCGCTCGGACCTTACCTGCCGGCGTTCTTCGGCCTTTCCCTTGCCTCCCTCGCGCCGCTCGCTTACGCCAACTTCGTCCGCCCCGGGCCGGCGGCGGGCGATCTTGCGCTGCTCGTCGTCCTCTACATGGTCACGATTGCCGTCAATGTGCGCTTGTACAACCGGCATGTTCTCGCCGCTTTCAGGCTGCGGGCCGAGAACGAGGCCCTGGCCGAGACGGTGATGCGGGCCAATGCGGCGACGCGGGCCGCGACGCGGTCCAAATGGGACACGCTGGCGCATCTCAGCCATGAGCTGCGCACGCCGATGAACGCCATCCTCGGCTTCTCCGAAGTCATGCGCGAGCAGCTGTTCGGCCCGCTCGGCGAGCGATATCTGAGCTATTCCGGCAATATCCACGACAGCGGCCGCCACACGCTCGAGCTGATCGATACCATTCTCGAGGTCTCGCGCGCCGAGGCCGGCCAGCTCTCGCTCAGCGACCGCGAGATCGCGCCGGCAGCGCTGATCGACGAATGCCTGCGCATGGTGGAACTCGCCGCCGCATCCAAGCGCCTCACCCTGGATCGGCGCTTCGGGCCATCGCTGCCGCGGATCGTCGTCGATCGGGCAAAGCTGCGCCAAGCGCTGCTCAATCTGCTCACCAACGCCATCAAATACACACCGGCGGGCGGCCGCGTGTCGGTCGCGGTCGAGACGGCGGAGGGCGGCCTCGACATCGCCGTTGCCGATACCGGCGTCGGCATCGGCGCCGAGGATCTCGAGCGGTGCCTGGAGCCTTTCGTCCGCCTCGCCAACCCGCTCACCGCGGGGGTCGAGGGCGCCGGTCTCGGCTTGCCGCTGGCCAAACGCCTCGCCGAATTGCATGGCGGCAGGCTGCGCATCGCGAGCGAGGTTGGCCGCGGCACCACCGTCACCCTCCATTTGCCGCCCGAGCGCTGCCGGTCGGCGCCCCCGATGAACGCGGGTTAACGGCCCTTCCGCCGGCGCCGTCCGGTGCACTCCGTGATGGCGCCCGAAGGCGTCCGCGGGCACCTTTCGGGCCGCGGCGCGCCGGTAGCCGCCCCGCGCGCCGCGAGCCCATGAAAAATAAGGCTTGCGGGGCCTTGACCGTCGAGTATAACACCCAACCTAATCCGTACCGCGGTGGTCCCAATTAACCGCAAGCGGTTGAGCCGATTAGAGAAGCCAATGATTATCCTCAGCAAACTGGCCGATTACGCCGTCATCACCGCGACCCATCTCGCGCTGGGAGCGGAGCGGCAGATGACGGCGGCCTCGCTCGCCCGGGAGGCGAAGCTGCCGCGCGCCACGGTCGCCAAGGTGCTGAAGGCGCTGGCCCATGCCGGGATCGTCACTGGCGCCCGCGGCGCCGCCGGGGGATATCGCCTGGCGCGGCCCGCCGCGGCGGTCACCATCGCCGAGCTGGTCGAGGCGATCGACGGCGCCATCGGCGTCACCCAATGCACCAGCCACGTGCCGGGCTGCGAGCGCAGCAATTTCTGCCCGACCCGGCCGCACTGGCATCGCATCAACCAGGCGGTGGGAACCGCGCTCGGCGCGGTGACGCTCGCCGACATGCTGCCGCCGCTGGCCGGTTTTGCCCCGCAATCCTCGCTCGTCCTGGAAGAGACCGCCACGCCATGAGCAATTCGGTTGCCGCTCAGAGTTTCGACGCCGTCCGCGAGGTTACGGGGGACAGCTACAAATACGGCTTCGTCACCGATATCGAGAGCGAGAGCGCGCCGCCCGGTCTCGACGAGGGCACCATCGCCTTCATCTCGGCCAAGAAGCACGAGCCGGAATGGCTGCTGGCGTGGCGGCTCAACGCCTATCGCCATTGGCAGAAGATGGCGGAGCCGCACTGGGCGAAGCTGCGCGTTGCGCCGATCGATTATCAGGCGGCCACCTACTACTCCGCGCCCAAGCGGCAGAACGCCCCCAAATCGCTCGACGAGGTCGATCCCGAACTGCTCAAGACCTATGAGAAGCTCGGCATCCCGTTGAGCGAGCGCGCGGCGCTCGCCGGCGTCGCCGTCGATGCCGTGTTCGACAGCATCTCGGTCGCCACCACCTTCAAGGCGAAGCTCGGCGAGCTCGGCATCATCTTCTGCTCCTTCGGCGAGGCGGTCCGCGAGCATGGCGAACTCGTGCGCAAATATCTCGGCTCGGTCGTGCCGCAGGGCGACAACTTCTTCGCCGCGCTCAATTCGGCGGTGTTCAGCGACGGCTCCTTCGTCTACGTGCCGCCGGGCGTGCGCTGCCCGATGGAGCTTTCGACATATTTCCGCATCAACGCGGCCAAAACCGGCCAGTTCGAGCGCACGCTGATCGTTGCCGACAAGGGCAGCTATGTCAGCTATCTCGAAGGCTGCACCGCGCCGCAGCGCGACGAGAACCAGCTCCACGCCGCGGTGGTCGAACTGGTGGCGCTCGAGGGCGCCGAGATCAAATACTCGACGGTACAGAACTGGTATCCCGGCGATGCCGAGGGCCGGGGCGGCATCTACAATTTCGTCACCAAGCGCGGCGCCTGCCGCGGGGACAACTCCAAGATATCCTGGACCCAGGTCGAGACCGGCTCGGCCATCACCTGGAAATATCCGAGCTGCCTCCTCGAGGGCGACAATTCCGTCGGCGAGTTCTATTCGGTCGCCATCACCAACAATCTGCAACAGGCCGATACCGGGACGAAGATGATCCATCTCGGCCGCAACACGCGCTCGACCATCATCTCCAAGGGCATCTCGGCCGGGCGCGGGCAGAACACCTATCGCGGACTGGTGCGCATCCAGCCCAAGGCCGAGAACGCGCGCAACTACACGCAGTGCGATTCGCTGCTCATCGGGCCGCGCTGCGGCGCGCATACCGTGCCCTATATCGAGGTACGCAATCCTTCGGCCCGGGTCGAGCACGAGGCGACGACATCGAAGATCAGCGAGGATCAGATGTTCTATTGCCGGCAGCGGGGCCTCAAGCAGGAGGATGCGCTGTCGCTCATCGTCAACGGCTTCTGCAAGGAAGTGCTGAAGGAGTTGCCGATGGAATTCGCGGTCGAGGCGCAGAAGCTGCTGGCGGTCAGCCTCGAGGGCAGCGTCGGCTGAACGCGCCGGATCTGAAGAGGGAGTTATCGGGTTGATGCTCGAGATAAGAAATCTTCATGCGCGCATTGCCGACGGGCGCGAGGTGCTCAAGGGGATCGATCTCGCCGTGGCGCCGGGCGAGGTGCATGCGATCATGGGACCCAACGGCTCGGGCAAGAGCACGCTCGCAAGCGTGCTGTCGGGACGCCCGGGCTACGAGGTGACTCAGGGCGGCGTGACCTATCTCGGCCGCGACCTGCTGGCGCTCGGCCCGGACGAGCGCGCGCGCGAGGGCGTGTTCCTGGCATTCCAGTACCCGGTCGAGATCCCCGGCGTAAACAACATGTACTTCCTGCGCGCCGCGCTCAATTCCGTGCGCCGCGCGCGCGGCGAGCCCGACCTCGATGCCGGCCAGTTCCTCAAGACGGTGCGCGCCAAGCTCAAGCTCCTCGAGATCGGCGACGATCTGCTGCAGCGCGCGGTCAATGTCGGATTCTCCGGCGGCGAGAAGAAGCGCAACGAGATCTTCCAGATGGCGATGCTGGAGCCGCGGCTGGCCATCCTCGACGAGACCGACAGCGGCCTCGACATCGACGCGCTGCGCGTGGTCGCGCACGGCATCAACAAGCTGCGCGCGCCCGACCGCGCCATGGTGCTGATCACCCATTACCAGCGTCTGCTCGACTATATCGAGCCCGATCGCGTCCATGTCCTGAGCGGCGGCCGGATCGTGAAGTCCGGCGACAAGACGCTGGCGGGCGAACTCGAGAAGCATGGCTACGCCGCGTTCGAGGCGGCGTGAGGCGGCGGGCATGACCGAGACGACCCAGACCAAGCCCTATATCGACGCCTTTCCCGCCGCGCGCGGCGGCGCCGGCGACCGCCTCCGGCCGCAGCGCGAAGCGGCGCTGGCGCGGTTCGCCGCGCTGGGCTTCCCGACGCGGCGCCAGGAGGCGTGGCGCTTCACCGATCTGCGGCCGCTCGAACGCCAAAGCTATCCGCCGTCGGCCGGCGGTGCCGCGCCTGCGGCGGCGCTCGATGCGCTGCGGCTCGCCGGCGCCACGCACCGGCTGGTGCTGGTCAACGGCCGGTTCGCGCCGGAACTCTCCGACCTCGCGGCGCTGCCCGAGGGCGCCTGGATCGGGCCCTCGGCGCAGGCGCTGGCGGAGCGGCCGGCGCTGTCGCTGCTCGATGCCGGCGAGATCGACGGGGCGCAGCCCTTTGCCGCGCTGAATGCCGCCTTCTTCACCGACGGCGCGGTCATCGCGCTGGCGCCGGGGGTGGTGCTCGACCGGCCGGTCGAGATCATCCATCTCGGCCGTGCCGAGGCGCCTGTCTCGCTGCATCTGCGCAGCCGCATCGAACTCGCGCCCGGCAGCCGGGCGCGGGTGGTCGAGAGTTTCGCCGGCACCGGCCCCTATTGGACCAACGCCGTGCTCGGCGTCGAGCTCGGCGCCGGCGCGACGCTGGAGCATGTCAGGCTGCAGGATGAGGGCGTCGAAGCGATCCATCTGTCGCTGGCCCGCCTGCGCCTCGGCGCCGGCGCCTGCTACGACGCCTTCGCGCTCACGCTCGGCGGCGCGCTGTCGCGCCAGGACGTGCAGGTCGAGCTCGCCGGCGAGGGCGCGCGGGTCGGGCTCGGCGGCGTCTATCTGCTGCGCGGGACGCAGGAGGCGACGACCGCGCTCCTCGTCGACCACGCGGCGCCGGGCTGCACCACCCGCGAGCTGTTCAAGGGGGTGATCGGCGATCGCGCCCATGGCGCGTTCCAGGGCGCCATCGCGGTCCGGCCGGGCGCGCAGAAGACCGACGCGCATCAGCTCAACAAGAACCTGCTGCTCAGCCGGCGCGCCACGGTCGACACCAAGCCGGCGCTCGAGATCCTGGCCGACGACGTCAAATGCAGTCACGGCGCCACGGTCGGCGATCTCGACGAAGGCGCGCTTTTCTATCTGCGCGCCCGCGGCATCGCCGAGGCGGAGGCGCGGCGCATGCTGATCGAGGCCTTCGCCGCCGACGCCCTCGACATGGTCGAGGATACCGCGCTGCGCGCCCATCTCGCCGGCCATCTGCAACGCTGGCCCGGCCTTCGGGAGTCTCGGGAGACATGACGCCGGTGACGCCCGTGCGGCCGCGGCAGGGCGGCGCGCTCGATCCGCGCGCGATCCGCCGCGATTTCCCCATCTTCGAGCGCAATCCCGGCCTCGTCTTCCTCGACAGCGGCGCCAGCGCGCAGAAGCCGGCGGCGGTGATCGACGGCGTCGCCGAGTACTACCGCAGCGACTACGCCAATGTGCATCGCGGCGTCTACCGGCTGAGCGCGCGCTCGACCGAGCTGTACGAGGCGGCGCGCGAGACGGCGCGGCGCTTCCTCAATGCGCGCGAGGCGGCCGAGATCGTCTTCGTGCGCGGCGGCACCGAAGGCATCAACCTCGTCGCCAACAGCTGGGGGGCGACGTTCCTCAAGCCCGGCGACGAGGTGCTGATCACCGAGCTCGAGCATCACGCCAACATCGTCCCCTGGCAGCTGCTGCGCGATCGCATCGGCTTTGCGCTCAAGGTGGCGCCGATCGACGCCACCGGCGGGCTCGACCTCGCCGCCTTCGAGGCGCGGCTCGGGCCGCGCACCCGGCTGGTGGCGGTGACGCATCAGGCCAATGCGACGGGCGCGGTGCTGCCGGTCGAGGCGATCGCGCGCCTCGCTCATGCGCGGGGCGCCAAGGTGCTGGTCGACGGCTGCCAGGCGGCGCCGCGGCTGCCGGTCGACGTCCAGGCGATCGACTGCGATTTCTACGTCTTCTCGGGCCACAAGACTTATGGCCCTACGGGGATCGGCGTGCTCTACGGCCGCAAGGCGCTGCTCGACGCCATGCCGCCCTGGCAGGGCGGCGGCGACATGATCCTCGACGTCACCTTCGAGAAGACCACCTTCCAGGATCCGCCCGCCCGCTTCGAGGCCGGCACGCCGGACATTTCGGGCGCCATCGGGCTCGGCATCGCCCTCGACTACGTCGAGGCGCTCGGGCGGGACGCGATCCTCGAGCACGAGGAGGCGCTCACCAGCTACGGCGTCGATCGGCTGTCGCGCCTGGCCGGCGTGCGCCTCGTCGGCGCCGGCCAGCGCCGCCTCGGCATCCTCTCCTTCCAGGTCGACGACATCCATCCCCACGACCTCGCCACCATCCTCGACCGGCACAAGGTCGCGGTGCGCGCCGGGCATCACTGCGCCCAGCCGCTGATCGACAAGCTCGGGCTCGGCGCCACCACGCGCGCCTCCCTCGGCATCTACAACGACGAAAGCGACATCGATGCGCTCGCCGAAGCAGTGACCGCGGCGCAGCGGATGTTCAAGCGGTAGCCACCATGGATCTGCGCGATCTCTATCAGGACATCATTCTCGATCACGGACAGCGTCCGCGGAACTTCCGCGTGCAGGAGCATCCGAGCCATGTCGCCCAGGGCCACAACCCGCTCTGCGGCGACCGCATCACCGTCTATCTCACCCTCGAGGGCGAGCGCATCGCCGATGTGAGCTTCCAGGGCCGCGGCTGCGCCATCTCGCAGGCGTCGGCCTCGCTGATGACCGAGATACTGAAGGGCAAGACGCTGGCCGAGGCCGAGACGCTGTTTCGGGGCTTCCACGCCAAGGTGACCGGCGGCGACGCGCCGGCGGCGCCCGAGGCGCTGGCCGACGAGATGGAGCGGCTGGAGCCGCTGAGCGGCGTCAAGGCCTATCCCGCCCGCGTCAAATGCGCGACGCTGGCCTGGCACGCCTTCGAGGCCGCGCTGAAGAGCGGCTCGGCCGGCGCCACCGTGAAGACGGAGTAGGGCCGTGCCGGAGGACAAGGATCTTTTCGATTTCATGCCGGAGGGCGAGGGCGATACCGGCGAGGAGGTCGAGCGCCCGGAGTCCGATGGCGGCGATCCCGCGCTCCAGGAGCAGGTGATCGAAGCGCTCAAGACCGTGCGCGATCCCGAGATTCCGGTGAACCTGGTCGATCTTGGCCTGATCTACGACCTCGTCGTCAACAAGGACGGCACCGTCTATGTCGAGATGACGCTGACGACGCCGGCCTGTCCGGTGGCCGGCGCGCTGCCCGGGCAGGTGCAGCAGGCGGTCGCCGCGGTGCCCGGCGTGCAGGACTCCCGCGTCAAGCTGGTGTGGACGCCGCCCTGGACGCGCGACCGCATGAGCGAGGAAGCGAAGCTCGAACTCGGCCTTCTCTAGCGTTTTGCTCGCATGCCGGCATGCGCCGGGGCGAGAAATAATACCCCACGCGACGAGCTGCTCGCGCGCCGCCGACTCGGGCCCGTCGTCATTTCGGGTCATGCCACGCCGTCTGCGTGGCATCAACGTAAACGTCATCCCGGTGTCAACCGCGCGCAACCTCCCCCGGATATCGTTCCAGCCGGCACGTCTCGTGCCCGTCTGAGGGGAGAACCAATGCGATTGAAATATTTTGCGAGAAGGCTTGCGTCCTGCGCGGCCTTGTCCGCCATCGCCATCAACACGCTGGCGCCGATCGCCAGCGCCGAGCCGCAGAACGACGCGGATCGCAACACGCGGACGGCGATCAAGCACGTCATCGTCATCATCGGCGAGAATCGCAGCTTCGATCACGTCTTCGCCACCTACCAGCCCCATGCGGGCGAGAGCGTGCGGAACCTGCTCTCCGAGGGCATCGTGCTGCCCAACGGTTTGCCGGGACCCAACTATCAGGCGGCGGTCCAATCCTCGGCGCAGGACGCCGCGCCCAGCCCCTACCTCTCGAGCCCGCAAATCAAGCAGACCTACGCTACGCTTCCGACGCCGCTGGCGGGCGGTCCGACGAAGGCGCCGTTCGCCACCGCGGCTCAGGCCGAGCAGGTGGAAAACGGCCTGTCTCCCGACTACTACCAGTACCTGACGACCGGCGGCACCGGACTGGCCGCGCACACGCCCGACACGCGCATCTCCTATGACGGGCATCCCGTCACCGCGTTGCCGCCGGGTCCGTTCCAGCTCACGCCCGGCGTTCCCTACGACGCCTATGCCGCAAGCCCGGTCCATCGCTTCTACCAGATGTGGCAGCAGATGGATTGCAGCGCCGAGGCCATGACGGCGAGCAATCCCAGCGGCTGCCAGCATGATCTCTTCCCCTGGGTCGAAGTCACCATCGGCGCCGGCAGCAACGGCAAGGCGCAACCCGCCAACTTCACCGCCGCCACCACCGGCGAAGGCTCGGCCTCGATGGGCTTTTACAACGTCCAGGCCGGGGATGCGCCTTATCTGAAACAGCTCGCCGATACCTACTCGATGAGCGACAACTACCATCAGGGCGTTTCGGGGGGTACCGGGGCGAACCACGTCATGCTCGGCACCGGCGATGCGGTCTGGTTCAGCGACGGCAACGGCCATCCGGCCCAGCCGCCGCACAATCAGCTCGTGGCGGCGGGCACCGCGAATGCCGGCGTGGTCGACGAGGTCGAGAACCCGAACCCGGCGCCGGGCACCAACAACTGGTATACCGAGGATGGCTATGGCGGCGGCTCCTACGGCTCGGCCTCCTATGGCGGCGGCAGCTACAGCAACTGCTCGGATCCGCGGCAGCCTGGCGTCGACGCCATCACCGACCATCTGCACGCGCTGCGGCACCCGGTGGCGGCCAATTGCGAGCCGGATCACTACTATCTGCTGAACAACTACAACCCGGGCTACTTCGGCAACGGCACCAACGCCTATGCCGACACGAACGTCAACAACACGGTGTTCACGGTGCCGCCCTCGACCCTGCGGAACATCGGCGATTCGCTGCTCGAGAAGAACATCTCCTGGCGTTATTACGGCGACCAGTGGAACCGCTACGTCAACGATCCCTACTATCAGACTCCGACCAACGCCTACTGCAACATCTGCAACTTCTTCCAGTACTCGACCTCGATCATGACCAACGCCGCGGTCCGCACCGAGCATCTCAAGGACACGACGGATCTTTATAGCGACATCTCGCAGGGCTGGCTGCCGGCGGTGGCTTTCGTCAAGCCGAGCGGCTTCGTCGACGGGCATCCCTCATCCTCCAAGCTCGACCTCTTCGAGGGCTTCGTGAAGAAGATCGTCGACGCTGTGCAGGCGCAGCCCGACTTGTGGAAGGACACCGCGATCTTCGTCACCGTCGACGAGGGCGGCGGCTACTACGACTCCGGCTACGTCCAGCAGCTCGACTATTTCGGGGACGGCACGCGCATCCCGCTGATCGTCATCTCGCCCTACAGCCAGGGCGGACACATCTCGCATGTCTACTCCGACCACGTCTCGATCCTGAAGTTCATCGAGGCGAATTGGGAGCTGTCGCCGATCACCGGCCGCAGCCGCGACAACCTGCCCAATCCGATCGCCAGCGACCGGGACCCCTATGTTCCCGTCAACAGCCCGGCGATCGGCGATCTGACCGATCTCTTCAACTTCGGCCAGGATCAGCAGGGCGGCGACGACCATCACGATCACCACGACCGCCACTGAGGCTTGCAACATGGCCGGCGCCGAGCGCGCCGGCCATCCTTTCCAGTGCCGGCGCCGCTTCGGACCCCCGAAGCGGCGCCGGATCTGTTTTCGCCGGAACCACCGCTGTTGAAGCTTCCCGCGCTCCCGGCTAGCGTGAGCGCGTCAGGGAGGGCCGATGCTCAAGATCTGGGGACGGGCGACCTCGTCCAACGTGCAGAAGGTACTGTGGACCTGCGCCGAGCTCGACATCGCTTTCGAGCGCGTCGATTGGGGCGGTCCGTTCGGCGGCAACAAGGACCCGGACTATGTCGCCATGAACCCGAACGGGCTGGTGCCGACGGTGCAGGACGGCGGGCTCGTCATCTGGGAGTCCAACACCATCATCCGTTATCTCTGCGCCACCCGCGGCGGCGAGCATCTCCATCCGCTCGATCCCGCCCGGCGCACCGAGGTGGAGCGCTGGATGGACTGGCAGCTCGCCTCGCTGGCGCAGCCGATGGGGGCGATGCTGATGGGGTACTACCGCACGCCGCCGGACCGGCGCGATGCCAGGGCGCTGGAGGCGGCGCGGCTGCGCGCCCTCGATCTCTGGTCGATGGTCGAACGCCAGCTCGAGCACGGCCCCTACATCGCCGGCGCCGAGTTCAGCCTCGCCGATATCGCGCTCGGCATGTTCGGCTATCGCTGGCACGTCTACCCGATCGAGCGGCCGGGCTTGCCGCGGCTCAAGGCGTGGTACGAGCGGATCGCCGAGCGGCCCGGCTTCAAGACGCATATCGCGAGGCCGCTGGAATGACCGTCGGCGTCACGCAATCGTGAAGCCTGGGGCGGGGGCTCGTCCTTATCATCACGCGTCCGAGCGGCAGGCCCCGGCCGTCGCGGCAACAGCAGCGGGAGACGTACATGCGGCAGGTTTGGTGGAGTGGCGTTGCGGCGGCGGCGGTTGCGCTGGTGGTGGGGTTCGGCGCCGTCGGCGTCGTGGCGCAGGACAAGCTGGCGCAGATCCAGACGCGGCGCGACACGATGAAGCGCCAGGGCAAGGACTTCAAGGCGATCCAGGATTACGTCAAGGGCGCCGGCGACCAGGCGGCGGCCGAGAAGGCGATCGCCGACCTCGAATCGATCGCACCGAAGATCACCAGCCTGTTCCCGGCCGGCACCGGCTTGGACGCCTTCCCGGGCAAGACCGGCGCCAAACCCGACATCTGGAAGGAGTGGGACAAGTTCAAGGCCATCCCGCCGGTCCTGGCGGCCGAAGAGGAGAAGCTCGCCGCCGCGATCAAGGGCGGCGACAAGGCGGCGATCGGCGCGCAGCTCGCCAATGCCGGCAAGAACGGCTGCGGCGCCTGCCACACCCCGTTCCGCGAGAAGCTGAGCTAAGCGGCGGCACGAGGCCGGGGAGGCGGGCGCTGGCGCGGGTCGTCGCGCTTCTCCTCCTGGCGCTGGCGGCGGCGCCGGCGCGCGCCGCCGACGAGGCGCAGCTGAAGCGCGGCGAGGTGCTGTTCCAGGCGGCGGATTGCGCCGGCTGCCATACCGACGCGAAAAGCGGTGGCGCGCCGCTCGCCGGCGGCCGGCCGCTCGCGACGCCGTTCGGCGTGATCTTCAGCCCCAACATCAGCCCCGACCGGCAGACCGGGATCGGCGCCTGGAGCGAGGTAGAGTTCCGCCGCGCGCTGCGCCACGGCATCGGCCGCGACGGCGACTATCTCTTTCCGGTCTTCCCCTATCCCGCTTTCACCGGGATGAGCGATCGAGACATCGGCGATCTCTATGCCTATCTGATGTCGCGGCCGGCGGTGGCGCGGGAGGACAGGCCAGACGAACTGCGCGTTCCCTTCCGCTGGCGCTTCCTGCAGCGCTTCTGGCGCGTGCTGTTCTTCCGCCCGGGACCGCTGCGGCCGGTGGCCGGGGAAAGCGCGGCGTGGAACCGCGGCCGCTATCTCGCCGAGGCGGTGGTGCATTGCCAGGAATGCCATACGCCGCGCAACCTCCTCGGCGGGCTGCGGTCGAGCCGGGCCTATTCCGGCAACCCGCACGCGCCGGACGGGATGAAGGTGCCGAACATCACCGGCGACGCCGCGACCGGCATCGGCAAATGGGAGGCCGACGATATCGCGGCGCTGCTCAAGACCGGCCAGACCCCCGACATGGATTTCGTCGGCTCCGGCATGGCCGAGGTGGTGAAGGGCACCGCGGCGCTGAGCGACGCCGACCGCCAGGCCATCGCCACCTACATCAAGTCGATCCCCGCCATCCGCACCGAGAAGAAGCCGGCGTCATAGGCTGCTGGCCGCGCGCGGCACCGCCGCTTATCATGGTGGCAAAGACGAGCGGGAGAGAACGCCATGGATCTCGGCATCGCCGGCAAGAGGGCGCTGGTCTGCGCCGCCAGCAAGGGGCTCGGCAAGGGCTGCGCCGTGGCGCTCGCCCAGGACGGGGCGGAGCTGCTCATTCTCGCTCGCGGCAAGGAGGCGCTCGAAGCCACCGCGGCGGAGATCCGCGCCGCGACCGGCGCCAAGGTTGCGACGCTCGCCTGCGACATCACCACGCCGGAAGGCCGCGGCGCGGCGCTCGCCGCCTGCCCGGAGCCCGACATCCTCGTCACCAATGCCGGCGGCCCGCCGCCCGGCGATTTCCGCGCCTGGGACCGCGACGCCTGGATCAAGGCGCTCGATGCCAACATGCTGACGCCGATCGAGCTCATCCGGCAGACGGTCGACGGCATGATCGAACGCCGCTTCGGCCGCATCGTCAACATCACCTCGAGCGCGGTGAAGGCACCGATCGACGTGCTGGGCCTGTCCAACGGCGCACGCAGCGGCCTCACCGGCTTTGTCGCCGGGCTCGCGCGCCGGACGGTGAAGCACAACGTCACCATCAACAATCTGCTGCCGGGCGCGATGGATACCGAGCGGCTGCGCTCGATGGTCGCGGCGGCGGCGAAGAACCGCAACCTGCCGGTCGATGCGGTGCGCGCCGAGCGCGCCGCCGCCATCCCGGCCGGCCGCTTCGGCACCGCTGACGAATTCGGCGCCGCCTGCGCCTTCCTGTGCAGCCAACAGGCGAGCTACATCACCGGCCAGAACTTCCTGGTTGATGGCGGCGCCTATCCCGGCACGTTCTAGCGCCGGGAGCGATGAAGTTCGGCGTCCTGCAATTCTTCAGCTGGCCGGAGCGGCGGGTGTCGCTGCCGACGGTCTATCAGCGGGCGCTGCAGCGGATCGAGATCATGGACCGGGCCGGCTATGACGCGGTCTGGCTCGCCGAGCATCACTTCAGCACCTACAGCGTCTGCCCCTCGGTGCACCTGATGGGCATGTACGTCGCCAACCATACCGAACGCATCCGCATCGGCATGGCGGTGTCGCTGGCCGCCTTCTACCATCCGCTGCGGCTGGCCGAGGAGGTGGCGCTGCTCGACGTGCTGTCCGGCGGCAGGGTGAATTGGGGCGCCGGGCGCGGCTTCGATCCCACCGAGTTCCGCGTCTTCGGTGTGCCGATCGAGGAGAGCGCGGCCCGCTTCCAGGAGGCGGTCGAGATCGCCGTCGCGGCCTGGAAGAGCGAGCGCCTCACCTGGTCCGGCCGCTATTGGCAGTTCGAGAATGTCGAGGTGCTGCCCAAGCCGCTGCAGCAGCCACACCCGCCGGTCTGGCTCGCCGCCGGCTCGCCCGAGGCGATCGGCTGGGCGGCGCGGCGCGGCTACTCGATCCTGCTCGGCCCGCATCAGACCTTCGCCGAGAACGCCGCCAACCGCGAGTTCTACCGCCGGGAGCTGGAGGCCAACGGGCATTTGTTCGCCGGCCGCGACCTGCCGATCGCCCGCCTCCTCGCCGTCGCCGAGAGCGATGCGGCGGCGGAAGCGGTCGCGCGCGCCGGCGTCGAATGGATCGCCGGCTCCTACATCAATCCGAGCAAGGCGAGCGCCGTCACCCGCCCGGGCCACGCCATGACCCTGGAGCGACAGGAGCGGATCGAGCGCTATATCGGCTCCTGCGTCGTCCACGGCCGGCCCGAGCGGGTCGTCGACGAGATCGAGCGGCTGCGCAGCGAGATGTATCTCGACTACCTCATGATCGCGCCGCTCAGCCATGCCTCCTTCATGATGTTCACCGAGAAGGTGCTGCCGCGGTTCCTTTGATCTGCTATCGCTTTTCCGCCAGCAGTTTGCGCAGCTCGGTCTTCAGCACCTTGCCGTAATTGTTCTTGGGCAGCGCGTCGAGGAAGCGGTAGGCGCGGGGACGCTTGAAGCGGGCGATGGCATCGAGGCAGAGCCGGTCGAGCTCGGCCTCGTCGGCGCGCAGGCCGGGGCGAAGCACGACGAAGGCCACGACCTCCTCGCCCCAATCGGCATGCCGGCGGCCGACCACCGAGACCTCGGCCAGCGCGGGATGGCGCAGCAGCACCTCCTCGACCTCGCGCGGATAGATGTTGCTGCCGCCGCTGATGATCAGGTCCTTGGAGCGGTCGCGCAGCGTCAGGAAGCCGTCCGGGTCGAGCGCGCCGACATCGCCGGTATGAAGCCAGCCGCCGCGCAGGCTCGCCGCCGTCGCCGCCGCGTCCTGCCAATATCCCGCCATCACCGTATCGCCGCGCACCAGCACCTCGCCGGGCTCGCCCGGCGGCAGGTCGCGGTCCTCGGCATCGACCACGCGCAGCTCGACCCCGGCGAAAGGCAGCCCGACCGAGCCCAGCCGCTCGCGCCAGCGCGGATGCGCTCGGTCGAGGTGATGGGCCCGCGACAGCGCCGTGATGGTCATCGGCGATTCGCCCTGGCCGTAGATCTGCACCAGCCGCGGCCCCACCACCTCGAGCGCCTTCAGCAGGTCGGCGACATACATCGGGCCGCCGCCATAGACGATCGCCTTGAGGTTGCTGAAATCGGCTCCTGCGAAACCGGAATGCGCGATGAGCCGCGTCAGCATGGTCGGGGCGGCGAACAGGCTGGCGCCGGGCCAGCGCCGCAGCAGCGATGCGATTTCGGCCGGGTCGAAATGGCCGCTTTCCGGAATGACGTTGTTCGCGGCCTTGGCGACGTGGGCCAGCCCGTAGAGTCCGGAGCCGTGCGAGAGCGGCGCGGGGTGCAGCATGGCATCGCCGGGCGCGACCGGGTCGACATCGGAGAAGTATCCCAGGCACATCGCTGTCAGGTTGCGGTTGGTGAGCGCGGCGCCTTTGGGCCGTCCGGTGGTGCCGCTGGTATAGAAGAGCCAGGCGGGATCTTCGGGCCGGCGCTCGACCAGCGCCGCAGCCTCTCCGGCGAGCCCGCGCCGCCAGTCGGCCTCGCCCGCGACCATGATGCGCGCGAGTTGCGGCAGCGCGTCCGGCAGCGGCGCCAGCGTTTCGGCCAGGTCGGCGCTGGCAAAGCACAGCCGCACACCGGAATGTCCGAGAATGTAGCGGAATTCCTCGCGATGCAGCTTGGCGTTGATCGGCACCGCGACCAGCCCGGCGTGCCAGATGGCGAACAGCGCCTCGAGGAAGGCCGGCCGGTTGGTCATGGCGAGAGCGACGCGCTCACCCGGCCGATGGTCGCGCGCCAGCATCCCGCCCAGCGCCGCCGCGCGCGCGGCCCATTGGGCATAGCTGGCATGCACGGCGTCGCCCAGCGAGATCGCCGGACGGTCGGCGAAGCTCCGCCCGTTGCGCTGCAGCCAGGCAGCGAGGTTCATCGTCGCGGCTCCTTCCCGGCACGACAGCATGCGCCGGCTTCGCCCGGCGCGCAAACAAACCCGCGTAAACGCGCGCTGCGTCACTTTTCTCTCTCGACGAAGGCGGCCGGTGTGGAGTTTGATCGTGGCGCCAGGCGCGCACAGGAGCGCGCGCCGGCAGGTGCAGGTGAGTGGCATGAGCATTTGGCGACGACGGCCGGGAGCCGAACAGAATTATGGCATTTCCGCCGGGCAGCGTTTCTTCAGCCCCGGCCGGGCGACGGTGATCTGGGAAGTGGTGACGGTCGCGCGCTACACCGGCGATGTCGCCCCGCATGTGCGGCTCTCGCGGGTCGGCTCGCATCATGACGGCAAGACGGTGTCGCTCGACGTGCTGCTCGACCGCCGCTTCTATCAACCGGCGCGCTGATGCGGGCGCCCGTGTAGAAACATCCTTAACGTCTTGGCGGTATTCTTGCGCGCATGACCCCGACGCCCTTTGCCCGCGCCGTCAATCGGGGATTGCGCGATGCCCTCGTCGCGGCGACCCAAAGCTGCGGGCGCGATGGCGACTTTCGGGCGGCGATCTGCCGCTTCGAGGATGATCTCTTTGCCGCCTTTCCCGCCGGCCATCGACTGCTCGGCTATGAGGAAGCGGCGGCGATGATCGGCGAGATCTTTGCCACGCTGCGCCAGGCTCCGCCCAGTCTCGCCCTGGTCGGCGGATTCGACGACCCGCGCATCGGCGGCTTTGCCGACATCCGCCACTACCGCATCGCCATCGAGCGGGGCTTCCTTTATCGCTTCCTGGTGCTGCACGAGGCGGCGCACCTGATCGTGCCCGAGGATCGCCGCCACGGTCCGGCTTTCACCTACGTCCTGCAGCTGCTCTACCGCAGCTTCATCGGCGTTCCCGAGGAGGCGGTGCGCCGCTTCCTCGGCCGCCACGGCCTGCCGGCCTATACCGGGCCGCTCGCCGCCTAGGGTGCGGCGCGGCATCGGTGGCGGGTCGAAAAAATGTCCCGGTTCGGGTACTTAGGCAGGTTCTTCGCTTGACCCTGTGGCAGGAGCGAATTAAGGAGAAAGTGTGACACCTTCGCGCCCTGGCTCGCCTCGGGCGAGCCGACTGTCGACAGCATCCTCAGCCGCCGGTTTCGGACGGCAGGAATGGCGCGACTCAGGCGCTTTTCGCCATGCCCGTACTGCGTTTCCTGGAACCGCGCGGCTTGCTTCGCGCGTTGGTCTTAGCGCGTAGCGGGCTGAAGAAGAGGGATCAAAGGCGATGCTTTATGAGACCTATCAAGCGCATAGCGACGCCTTCGGTCCGATTCGCTGGATGGCGCAGGCGATGCAAGGGCTGCTCAACCAGCCCTGGCCGGTGGTGGCGCACCACCCGGTGATCCGCAGCGCCGCCGCCGCCTGCGAGATGGTGGCGCGCGCGGGCATGTGGCATGAGCGGCCGGATTTCGGCATTCGCGGCACCCTGGTCGACGGCCGGGCGGTGCCGGTGGACGAGGTCGCGAGGGTACGCCACCCGTTCTGCACCCTGCTGCAGTTCAAGAAGGACATCGATGTCGAGCAGCCGCGCGTGCTGCTGGTGGCGCCGCTGTCCGGCCATTTCGCCACCTTGCTGCGCGGCACGGTGGAGACGCTGCTGCCAGACCACGACGTCTACATCACCGACTGGCTCAACACGCGCAACGTGCCGCTGCTCTACGGCCGCTTCGATCTCGACGACCATATCGATCTCATCGCCGCCTTCCTGCGCGAGCTCGGTCCTGAAACGCATGTCGTGGCGGTCTGCCAGCCTTCCGTGCCGGTGCTCGCCGCAGTGGCGATGATGGCGGCGGACAACGATCCCGCCCAGCCGCGCACCATGACCTTGATGGGCGGCCCGATCGACACCAGGCGCAACCCCACCGTGGTCAACGAGCTCGCGACCTCGCGGCCGCTCGACTGGTTCGAGCGCAACGTCATCGCCACCGTGCCGGGGCGCTACGCCGGCCAGTTCCGCCGCGTCTATCCGGGGTTCCTGCAGCTCGCCGGCTTCATGACCATGAATCTCGACCGGCATGTCACCGCGCATGTGGATCTGTTCAAGCATCTCGTGCGCGGCGACGGTGAAAGCGCCGAGGCGACCCGCAAATTCTACGACGAATACATGTCGGTGATGGATTTGTCGGCCGATTTCTATCTTCAGACGATCTCGCGCGTCTTTCAGCAGCACGCCCTGCCGCTCGGCCG
Organism: Rhodospirillales bacterium; assembly: GCA_027315365.1. GTDB lineage: Bacteria > Pseudomonadota > Alphaproteobacteria > ATCC43930 > CGMCC-115725 > DAHUYF01. The sequence continues at coordinate 28,699 of DAHUYF010000071.1, forward strand.
CTTCGCCTCGCGCGGGCGCAAGGTCGAGCCGCGCGCCATCACCCGCACCGGGCTGCTGTGCGTCGAGGGCGAGAACGACGATATCTGCTCGGTCGGCCAGACCGGCGCCGCGCTCGACCTCTGCAGCGGGCTGCCGACGGGGAAGAAGGCGCATCACATCCAGCCCAAGGTCGGCCATTACGGCGTGTTCAACGGCAAGCGCTGGCGCAACGAGATCTATCCCGTCCTGCGCGCCTTCGTCCGCGCCAACGCCTGATTGGCTGGCTGGCCCGCACCGTGCGGGCTTCCGCGGTGGCAAGGGCAACCGCTGACGCCCGCCAGCGGCGACGCCGTGCGTCGCGCTTGGTTGACGCCGGCCCGTGCTTTGGTCAAATAGCGCCGGCGACAGAAGAAAAGCGCGCCCGAGGAGAAGCCATGGCGAAGACCGGCAAGGTCATCATCACCTGCGCCGTCACGGGGTCGATCCACACCCCGACGATGAGCCCCTACCTGCCGCTGACCCCCGACCAGGTCGCCCAGCAGGCGATCGAGGCGGCGGAGGCCGGCGCCGCCATCCTGCATCTCCATGCGCGCAACCCCGAGGACGGCCGGCCGACCCCCGATCCCACGGTCTTCATGCAGTTCCTGCCGCGCATCAAGCAGGCCTCCGACGCGGTCATCAACATCACCACCGGCGGCGGCCACGGCATGACGCTGGAGGAGCGGCTGGCGGCGCCGCTGAAAGCCTCGCCCGAGATGTGCTCGCTCAACATGGGCTCGATGAATTTCGGACTCTTTCCCATGCTGGCCAAGTACAAGGAGTTCCAGCACGAGTGGGAGCGCACCCATCTCGAGAACTCGCGCGACTTCATCTTCCGCAACACCTTCAAGGATATCGAATACATCCTGAAGCACCTCGGCGAGGCGCATGGCACGCGCTTCGAGTTCGAGTGCTACGACATCGGCCATCTCTATACGCTCGCCCACTTCCTCGACCGTAAGCTGGTCAAGCCGCCGCTCTTCGTGCAGAGCATCTTCGGCATCCTCGGCGGCATCGGCGCCGATCCCGAGAACCTGGCGCATGCCAAGCATGTCGCCGACAAGCTGTTCGGCGACCAGTATTGCTGGTCGATCCTCGCCGCCGGCCGCCACCAGCTGCCGCTGGTCACCATGGGCGCGATCATGGGCGGCAATGTCCGCGTCGGCCTCGAGGATTCGCTGTTCATCGGCAAGGGCAAGCTCGCCAAGACGAATGCCGAGCAGGTGCGCCGCATCCGCTCGGTGCTGGAGAACCTGTCGCTCGAGATCGCCTCGCCCCAGGAGGCGCGCACGATGCTGTCGCTCAAGGGCGGCGATAGGGTGGCGTTCTGATGATCGACAAGCGCGTCAGGACGCTCGCCGAGGCGGTTGCCGGGATCAAGGACGGCGCCACCGTGCTGTGCTCGGGCTTCGGCGCGGTGGGCGAGCCGGTGGAGCTGCTGAACGCCTTGCGCGACACCGGGGTCCGGGACCTCGTCTGCGTCGCCAACAATGCCGGCACCGGCGATGAGGGGCTGGCCGGGCTGATCCGGGACGGCCGCGTGCGCAAGATCGTCTGCTCCTTCCCGCGCACCACCGATCCGCATTGCTTCGAGGCCGCCTACAAAGCGGGCAAGATCGAGCTCGAGATCGTGCCGCAGGGCACGCTCAGCGAACGCATGCGCGCCGGCGCGGCCGGGATCGGCGGCTTCTTCGTCAAGACCTCGGCCGGCACCAAGCTCGGCCGCGGCAAGGAGACGCGCGAGATCGACGGCGAGCTCTATGTGCTGGAAAAGCCGATCCGCGGCGACGCGGCGCTCTGCCGTGCCGACCGCGCCGACCGCTGGGGCAATCTGACCTATCGCAAATCGGCGCGCAATTTCAACCCGCTGATGGCGATGGCCGCGGATCTCACCGTGGTGCAGGTGCGCGAGATCGTGGATCTCGGCAGCCTCGATCCCGAATGCGTTGCGACGCCGGGCATCTTCGTCGACCGCATCGTCGTGGCATGAGCAGGAGGATGCTGCAATGAAGCCGCTCACCCGCCGCCAGATGGCCTGGCGCGCCGCGCAGGATCTCGAGGACGGCGCCTACGTCAATCTCGGTATCGGCCTGCCGACGCTCTGCTCCGATTTCGTTCCGGAGGGGCGCGAGATCGTCTTCCACAGCGAGAACGGCATCCTCGGCATGGGCCCGGCGCCGAAGCCCGGCGAAGAGGATCCCGATCTGATCAATGCCGGCAAGCAGCTCACCACGCTGGTGCCGGGCGGCACCTACTTCCATCACAACGACGCGTTCCTGATGATCCGCGGCGGCCATCTCGACGTGGCCTTGCTCGGCGCCTTCGAGGTGTCGCAGGGCGGCGACCTCGCCAACTGGACGACCGAGGATCCGAATTTCCCGCCCGGCGTCGGCGGGGCGATGGACCTCGCCGTCGGCGCCCGCGAGGTGCGCGTCCTGGTCGAGCACACCACCAAGGACGGCAAGCCCCGCATTCGCAAAAGCTGCGTCTATCCCTTGACTGCACCGCATTGCGTCAAGCGCATCTACACCAACCTCGCCGTGCTCGACGTCACCCGCGAGGGCATCGTCGTGCGCGAGATGGTGGCGGGCCTCGACCTCGCCGGGCTGCAGGCGCTGACCGAGGCGACGCTGATCCTGGCGAACGACTGGAAGAAGCTCGAGGCGCCGGCGGTCTAGGGCGACGGCCGATATCGGCGCGTTAATCCGCCGTTAACGCCGGTCCCGCATGATCGGCGAGCCGCTTTATCCGGGAGCAGTTCCATGCCCGTCGGTTCCGTTTCGGCCGTCCCCTCGCAAATGGTCGCCCTGCTGTCGTCGATCCAGCAGACGCAGTCGGCCGAGCTCGCCGCGGCGACGCAGTTGGGGCAGGGCGGACAGGCGACAGCGGCAGCGCTCAACCCTGCCCTGGGCCAGCTCGTCAACCTTTCCGCGTGAGCCCGCCGCCGCTCAGGCGGCGATCGCCGTGTTGACGGCGCGGCACTTCGCTTCGAACTCGGCCGAGATGAAGTTGGGCTTCTTGTAGAAGCGCTTGATCCAGCTCGCCAGCATGCAGAGGTCTTCGAGCGTCGGCACCTCGCCGAGCGTCGCTCTGCGCCGTTGACGCAGTCTCGGCGATGGTCGGTCCGGCGGCGAGGCATGCGCCCGGCCAGATTTGCAGGGTCAAATTTTCCTCGGCCGGCGGCTGGCCGCTCCTCAAAAGCTTCCGCCAAGATAAATCTCAAGAAATTCAGCGGCTTGACAGGTTCTTCCGGTGGCACGGCAGTTGCTAGAGGTGGCCAGGACGCCGCTTCACGGGTGCGAGGCACCATGCATGCAATCGACGAGATGCTGACCTCTCCCAATCCTTCTCCGCCGGTCTATGCGCGCGCGCCAATCATCGGCGCCGCTTTCGGCGTGCTGCTGTTGCTGGGACCCGTGGCGCTGGGCGCGCGCTGGGTTCTTTTCCTCTTCAGCCTCGGAGGGCTCGCGATCGTCGTCGGCGGCGTGATCGCGGTGGCCTTCATGAGCTTCGAGGCCGACGAGGTCCGCCGGGCGCTCGATGCCATCGTCCGGATGTTCAGGCAGCCGCCGGCGATGCAGGAGGATATGCATCGCGATATGGCGGACATCCTCCGATGGTCGGGCATGATCAATAACCGCGGCGGCCGCCATCCGGATTCCGGCATCGGCGACGAGGATATCGGCGACAGCTTCGTCAAATACGGGCTCAACATGGCGCTGAGCGACTATGCGCCCGACGACGTCCGCAGCATGATGGAAACCGCCGCGGAGGCCTGCTACGAGCGCGACGCCAAGACCGTCGACATCCTGCAGGCGATGACGAGCCATGCGCCGGCCTTCGGCATGGTCGGGACGCTGCTCGGCATGGTGGCTCTGCTGAGCAATCTCAGCGACGACATATCCGGGGTCGCGCCCAGCCTCGCGGTGGCTTTTCTCTCGACGCTCTACGGCGTGCTGTCGGCGCGCATGGTCTACATGCCGGCCGCGGCGCGGCGGCGTCAGGAGATCGACAGCCAGCGCTTTCGCCATCATTTTATCAGCGAAGGCATGACGCTGCTGGCCGGCAGGAAGCCGCCGATGGAGATCCAGGACCGGCTGAACAGCTTCCTGCGCCCGGACATCCACGACTATTTCGACTATTTCAGCCGGCGCGCCAAGGCCGGCTCGGCGCCGCGCCTCAGGGTCATCGGCGCATGACCCGTCGCGGGCGGGCAAGACGGCGAGAGGCCGCCGGCCACATCGACGACTGGCTGATGACCTATGCCGACACGATCACGCTGCTGCTGTGCCTGTTCGTGGTCTTCGTCATCGCCTCGAATTCGAGAAGGGATCACCGGGAGCCGGCGCCCGCGCCGCACATGCCGGAGGTGACGGCGCAAATCCGGCCGCCTGTCCAGCCGCCGCAACCGGCGGCGGCGGCGGTGCCGCCGGATTCCGTCGGCCCGGCCCCGGTCGTCTACCGCCTGCCGCCGGCCCCGGAGGCCGGAAAGCCCCGCGCCGCGGCCGCTGCCGCCGCAAGCCGCGTCGCCCAACCATCGCCGCGGGCGCAGGAGAGTGCCGCCGCCGGCGTCGTTCCGGTCGCCGCCGACGATGCGACCAGCCGCGCGCTCGCGGTCATTCCGCCGCCGGAGCTGGCTGAGGCGCCGAAAGCGCCGGACACCACCGCCAGTACGCCGAAAGCACCGGACAAGACCGCCGGCGCGCCGACGGGCGACCGGGTCACGACGCTCGACATGGGCAGTGCGGCGTTCTTCGATAGCGGGTCTGCTGCCTTGAGCGATGCCGGCAAGGCCATCTTGCGCGGCATCCTCCCGCGTCTTGTCGCGGCGCTGGTCGAGGGCTACCGGATCAAGGTGGAGGGGCATACGGACGACAGCCCGATCGACACCGCGCAGTTTCCATCCAACTGGGAGCTCTCGGCCGCGCGCGCCTCGGCCGTCGTGCATTTCTATATCGAGCAGGGCGTTCCGGCGCAGCGGCTGCGCGCCATCGGCTACGCCGACACCGAGCCGAAGGCGCCCGATCGCGACGCCGCGGGCAACCCGATTCCGCAAAATCAGGCGGAGAACCGCCGCGTCGTCATTGCGCTGGAGAAGATCGAACGCCCGGGCCGGTAGGTGCCGGAGGCGGAAGCGCCGCGCGCAGTCGGCGCCTCAGCGCGCCAGCCGCGCCTCGAGCCAGGCGCGGAGGTGCGCGGTGAGCGGCTGCGATTTCCGCGTGGCGTCGTCGACCAGGACCATGATGCACTCGGCCGTCGCGGCGCAGCGCTCGCCGCTGAAGATGCCCTGGCCCAAGCGGAAGGAACTGCGGCCGATCGACAGCACGCGGGTGCCGATATCGACACTGCCGGGATAGAACAGCTCGGCCCGGTAGTCGAGCTCCAGCCGGGCGATGACGAAATTGGCGCCCGGCCCGCGCAAATCGAGCGCTTCGTCATAGAGGAAGCTGACGCGGCCGCTCTCGCAGAAGGTGGCGAAGACGGCGTTGTTGACGTGGCCCTGCCGGTCGGTGTCGCCGTAGCGCAGCGTGTCGGCGGTCCAGAGCGCATAGGAGCTGCGCGAGGTGGCGGGCGGCAGCGCGCCGCGGTCGGTATCGGCCATGGCGCTCAATCCTGCGTCGCCTTCTGCATCGTCACGGCGACGACGCCCGAGCGGATCAGCGCCTCGATCTCGGAGTCGCTGTAGCCGGCCTCGGCCAGCACCGCGCAATTGGCCTCGCCGAAGCGCGGCGGCCTGCGGCGCAGCCCCGGCGGCGTGCGCGACAGCTTGAGCGGCGCGCCCACCGCGCGATAGTCGCCGTCTTCATAGATCATGTTGCGGTGGCGCGTGTGCGGATGGGTGAGCACGTCGGGCAATTCCTGTACCACGCCGCAGGGCACGCCGCGGTCGAGGAGCCGCGTGGCGAGCGCCTCGCCATCGATCGCCGCCAGGACGCCGTCGAGCTCGGCGCGGAGTGCCGCGCGGTTGGTGACGCGGTCCTTGTTGTCGCGAAAGCGCGGATCCTCGGCCAGTTCCGGCCGCCCGATCTCGGCGCAGAAGCGCGCATATTGCCGGTTGTTGCCGACGGCGAGGAAGATGCGCTTGGTCTTGGTGCGGAACTGGTCGTAGGGCGCGACGTTGGGATGCGCGTTGCCGGTGCGCTGCGGCGGCTTGCCCGACAGGAACCAGTTGGCGGCGTAGGGGTGGAGGAGGGCGACCGCGCAGTCGTATAGCGTCGCCTCGACGAACTGCCCCTTGCCCGAGCGTGCGCGCTCCTGCAGCGCCATCATGATGGCGAGCGCGGCGTTGAGTCCGGTGGCGAGGTCGACCACCGGCAATCCCACGCGCAGCGGCTCGCCCTGGGATTCGCCGTTGAGGCTCATCAGCCCGGCCATGCCCTGGATTGCCGCGTCATAGCCGGGATATCCGCCGAGCGGACCGTCGGCGCCGAAGCCGGAGACGCGGCAATGGACGAGGCGCGGGAATTTGTGGCTCAGCACCGCCTCATAGCCCATGCCCCAGCGCTCCAGCGTGCCGGTCTTGAAATTCTCCACCAGAACGTCGGCGCCCTCGAGCAGGCGGAACAGCACGTCCCGCCCCGCGGGCTGCGACAAATCGAGCGCGATGCCGCGCTTGTTGCGGTTGACGCCGATGAAATAGGAGGCGGCGTCGCCCTGGAAGGGTGGGCCCCAGCCGCGCGTCTCGTCGCCCTGCGGCGGCTCGACCTTGATGACGTTGGCGCCATGGTCGGAGAGGATCATCGTGCAGTACGGGCCGCCCAGCACGCGGGTGAGGTCGATGACCTTGAGCCCGGCGAGCGCGCCGGCGGAGGCGGCGAGGCCCCTCTCCTTGCTCGCGGGCCCCTTGCCGATGGGTGTCGCGGCGTCGTTCATGCGGCTTGCTCCTTGGCGCCCGTTTCCTTCATGCCACGCCCCCAGACGCGGCGGCAGAAATCGGGGTAGGTCTCGATCATCGCGTCGCAGACCGGGCCCGCGAGCAGGGCGGACTGCGCCTCGGTTGGGCCCTCGGTGACGGCGATCTCGCCAAGTTCGTCGTAGTCGAAGCCGGTGGCGGCGCGCACGCCTTCGCGCGTCTCGCCGGGATGCAGCGTGGCCAGCGCGAAGCGCGCCCTTGCGGGATCGAAACGGAACACGCAGCGCCCGGTGACCAGCGCCTGCGCGTGGCCGCGGCGGAACGTGCCGGGCGGCGAGGTCCCGGGGGCCGAGATGTGATCCACGCGCGGCACCAACACGCGCGGCGAATGCTCCTCGCGGAACAGGATCGTGCGGTGGACGGTGAGATACATGAATGCGGAACCGAAGCTGCCGGGAAACCGCACGGCAGTGCCGGGCCAGTCGCCGGTGCCAATGAGGTTGATGTTGGCCTCGCCATCGATCTGAACGCCGCCGAGGAAGAAGAGGTCGATGCGCCCCTGGCCTGCGAGGTCGAACAGCTCGCGCGTGCCCTCGGTGAACGGGTTGCCGCGCGGGCGGTGCAGCAGCGAGAGGCGGATGTCCGCACCCTGCATCTTCGCGAGCCAGCAGGCGGCGGCGGGAATGGGCGAGGCGGCGCCGACCGCGGCATGGCGGACGGGATGCCCCAGGGGATCGGTGATGAGCCGCGCGATGGCGGCGATGAGCAGAAGCTCGTCCGACTTGCCGCTCATTCGGCGGCCCGCGCAACCTGTGCGTTGACGAACCGGGCACAGTACTCGGCGAAACCGTCGTCGCTGCGCGCCAGCTTCGCGTAGAGTGCCACGTGATCAGCGTCGTAGCCGTATTCGTCGAGCAGGCCGATCGGCCAGGCGCCATGCTCCACGACCGCGGTCGCGCTGACATAGACGCCAGCAATCACGCCGGGTGCCAGCCGCTCGTCCTCCAGCATGTTGCCACGAACCGTTCGCTCGACGGTGACGAGGCTGCGCTGCGAAGCGTGGGCGAGGGTCGCGAGCTCCCGCCTGCGGCCGACCCAGACATTGCCCTCCTCGTCCGCCATCGCGGCGTGGAAGGCGGCGAACTCCGGCGAGAGGGCAGGCAGCAGCAGGATCGGGTCGCCCGCTTGATACGGGTTGTCAATGATCTTCCAGTCCGGGCGGTGCGCGACGAGGTCGCTGCCGAGCACGCCGCGCAGCGGCATGAAGGGCACGCCCTTCTCGGCGGCCTGCAGGCGGGTGTGCATGGCGGGGCAGGTGGCATCCGTCACGCGCAACTTGCCGGCGGCCAGCGCCGCGGTGAAGCGCGGCGCCATGCCGGCCTCGCCCAGGGTGACGGCGGAGGTTTCGATCTCGGCGACACAGCCGGCGCCGATGAGCAGGTCCGTCGCGTACCCCGAGACCGGAACGCCGACGAGCCGCAGCCCGCGCGCGCCGCGACGCACGAGCGCGCGGGCAAAGGCGCCGGGCGAGAGCGAGTTGTCCGGCACCAGGGCGAGTTGGGCGCCATCCGGCACCAGCGCGGCGAGGGCGTCTACGTCCATCGGCGTTCCTCCTACGGGCGTTGTAACACCGGCAGGAGGATAAGGAAGGTCGGGCAGAGCCTGCTCTTAGATGTAGTGCTCCTTCAGCGGCGCGAAGCCGTTGAAGCCCTGGCTCGCATACGTGGTCACATACGCGCCGGTGGCGCGCAGCTCCACGCGGTCGCCGGCCGTAAGCGCCAGCGGCAGCCGGTAGTTGGACCTCTCGTAAAGAATGTCCGCGCCGTCGCAGGTGGGCCCGGCGATGGAAACCGGTCCGGTCGCGGTGCCGTCGTGCGGGGTGGCGATGCGGTACTTGATCGCCTCGCCCTCGGTCTCGGCGAGCCCGCCGAAGCGGCCGATATCAAGATACACCCAGCGCACCGGGTCCGCTGGGTCGCGGCGGCTGACCAGCACCACCTCGGAGGCAACGACGCCCGCGTCGCCCACGATGAAGCGGCCAGGCTCGACCACGATATCCGGCAGCGCGTTGCCGAAGGCGCGCGCCAGTGCGGCCCCGATCGCGTCGGCGAAGGCGCCGATGCCCGGCACCTCGTCGCGGTAGCGGGTGGGGAAGCCGCCGCCCAGGTTCATCATCCGCAGCTTCACGCCGGCGTCGCGCAGGTCGGTGAACAGCATCGCCACCCTGGCGATCGCCGCCTCGTAGCTCGCGGTCGACGTCTGCTGGCTGCCGACATGGAACGAGAGGCCCATCGGGTCGAGCCCGAGCTCGCGCGCCCGCAGCATCAGCTCGCGGGCGCGCTCCACCGTGGTGCCGAACTTGCGCGAGAGCGGCCAGTCGGCGCCGGCGTTCGCGACCATGATGCGGCAATAAACCGCGGCCCCCGGGGCGTGGCGGGCGAGCTTCTCCGCCTCCTCCGCCGAATCGAAGGCGTACATGCCCACGCCATGCGCGTGCGCGCGGGCGATTGCGGAGGCCTTCTTGATGGTGTTGCCGAAGCTGATCGCCTCGGCGCGCGCGCCGGCGGCGAGGCAGGCCTCGATCTCCTCGATGCTCGCGGCATCGAAACAACTGTCAAGCCGCACCAGGCGCTCGAGCACCGGCGCGGCAGGGTTGGCCTTCACGGCGTAGTAGATCCGTGCCGCCGGCAGCGCATGCTGAAGAGCACGGAAATTCTCTTCCGCGCGGTCGACATCGAACACCAGGCACGGCGTGGCCGGCTGATGATCGGTAAGGTAACGGGCGATTTTCTGTGTCATCGCACGTGGCCTCCCAGGTAGAGGCCCGCCTGAGCAAGGCGACGGGCCCAGATTGCGAAACGGTCGAACGAACCAGCGACCAAACGATTGCCAGAACGCTTGACGTCGTTGCGTAACCCGAGGGCCAGAGGCACGTGCGCGCTGCGTGGACGCGGCACATAGGACCCGCACCCCCCCCTTGCAAGCATTATTTCGCCGCTGTTCTCCCCGGTCGCGAATTCCTGCTAGCGGTTGGGCGCATGGCAGATGGCGCCGGACAGGAAGGGATGACACAGCGCGCGGTGAGGCCCTGGCCCGTCGTCGCGGCGCGTGTGGGGCGGTCGCTCGCCGTTCGGGTTTTCGCGCACCGCACCGCGCTGGTCGCTGCCGGCTGCGCCTTCTACGCGACGCTGGCGCTGTTCCCGGCACTGGCGATGCTCGTCTCCATCTACGGGCTGGTGTTCGACCTCAACACGGTCGAACCGCAGCTCGTGACGTTACAGGGCTTCCTGCCGCCGGATGCCTACGGGATGATTGCGCAGGAACTGGCGGTGCTGGTCTCGCATCGCTCCTCCTCGCTTTCGCTCGGGGTGGCGCTATCGGCCGGGTTTACTGTGTGGAGCGCCACCACAGGCACCAGCTCGCTGATGGCCGCGCTCAACTTCGCCTATGACGCGCCGGAGCGGCGCTCGACGCTGCGCGTGCTTGCCACCGCCGCCGGCATGACGTTGCTGGCGGTGATCGGCGCGGTGGTGGGCCTCGCGGCGATGGTCGCACTGCCCGCGGTGGCGCAACAGCTCGGCATTCCGGGCGACACGCGCAACCTCATCCACCTCCTGTCGCTCACGCTGACAGCGATCTTCGTCGTCGCGGTGCTGGGCGCGCTGTACCGGTTCGGGCCGACTCCCCGGGCGGGCACGCGGCGCTGGATCTTTCCCGGCGCGCTGCTGGCGACGGGCAGCTGGATGGCCGCGACCATGATTTTCTCCACCTACGTCGCGCGGGCGGCCCGCTTCGACGCCACCTACGGCCCGCTCGCGGCGGTGGCCGGCATCATGCTGTGGTTCTGGGTGTCCACCTTCGCCGCCCTCGTGGGGGCCGAGCTGAACGCCACACTGGACCTGGAGCTTACCGGATCAACCCCGTCAGCGGACTTGACGGGTCTGCCCCCATCCGCCGAGGCATCCGCCCCGCCAGAAAGCTGAGCCGCCCGGCCTCCACCGCCGCCTTCTTGGCGCGCGCCATCATCACCGGGTCGCGCGCATGGGCGATGGCGGAGTTGAGCAGCACCGCGTCGCAGCCCAGTTCCATC
>DAHUYF010000080.1 GCA_027315365.1 Rhodospirillales bacterium
GGAGCAGTGGCACCTGCAGCTCCTGGTCCAGCGCGCGACCGGCGCCATGGACAAGGCGTTCGTCACCGTTGCCACCGGCTATCAGACGCCGCCCAAATACCTGATCACCGCGGCGGCGCCCGCGGCCGCCCCGGCCCCGGCGGCGCCCGCGGCGGGCCCGGCGGCTTCCGGGCGCGCCGCGGAGGCGGCGCCGCTCTGGCAGCGGATCTGGCGGACCAAGCTGGTCGAGATCGGCGTGCTCCTGGTGGCGATCGGGCTCCTCACGGGTATTTTCTTCTTTCAGGATGTTCTGGTGAAGCGGCCTGTCTTCTATACGCGGCTGCGTCTCAGCTTCCTCGCCTTCACCTTGCTCTGGCTCGGATGGTGGGAGCACGCGCAGCTCTCGGTGGTCAACGTGTTCACCTTCGCCAACGCGCTGCGCGGCAATTTCCGCTGGGACTATTTCCTGATGGACCCGCTGGTCTTCATCCTGTGGTGCTCGGTCGCGGCCGCGCTGCTGTTCTGGGGACGCGGCGCCTATTGCGGCTGGCTCTGTCCCTTCGGCGCCCTGCAGGAATGGTCGAACCGCATTGCCCGATTCTGTCGCGTACCGCAGCTCAAGGTTCCCTTCGGCCTCCATCAGCGCCTCTGGCCGGTCAAGTACGTCGTCTTTCTCGCCCTGTTCGGCGTTTCCCTGAGCTCGCTCGGGCTCGCCGAGGAGCTCGCGGAGATCGAGCCATTCAAGACCGCGATCATTCTCCATTTCGCGCGCGACTGGTGGTTCGTGCTGCTGGCGCTGGCGCTGCTTGCGCCGGGGCTGGTGATCGAGCGCTTCTATTGCCGCTATCTGTGCCCGCTCGGCGGCGCCCTCGCGGTGCCCGCGCGAATGCGCATGTTCGACTGGCTCCGCCGCTACCGCGAATGCGGCTCGCCCTGTCAGCGTTGCGCCAAGGAGTGCCCGGTCGAAGCGATCCATCCCGAAGGGCACATCAATCCGAACGAGTGCATCCAATGCCTCAATTGCCAGGTGCTCTACCACCACGACCAGAAATGCCCGGTGATGATCCAGAAGCGCATCAAGCGGGAGAAGAGGCTGGCGCTGTCCTCGGCCTCGATGCGGCCTGGCGCGGCGAAAGCGAGAACCTTGGAGGCTACGGACAGCGACGACTGAGCCGCAGCCTCGTCACCGGCCGTCGGGCCATCTGAAAGGAGCAAGGTAATGTCCGATCACGATCAAGACAAAGGCAACGATCCGGCCGTCAGCCGGCGCGGCCTGCTGAGCGGCACCGCCAAGGTTGCGGCCCTGGCCGGCATTGCCGGCGCCGCCGGCGGCGTCGGGGTGAACACGCTATCGCATCAGGCTCTGGCCCAGCAGCGCCAGCGCCAGGGCCAAACCGGCGAGGTCCGCCCGGGCGATCTCGACGAGTATTACGGCTTCTCGAGCAGCGGCCAGACCGGCGAGGTGCGCATCATCGGCATGCCATCGATGCGCGAGCTCATGCGCATCCCGGTGTTCAACCGTGACAGCGCCACCGGATGGGGCCTTACCAACGAGAGCCGCAAGGTGCTCACCGAGAACCTGCTGCCGGCCAGCCGAAAATTTCTCGAGACCCGCGGCGGCAGCTTCGTCAACGGCGATCTGCACCATCCGCACATGTCGTTCACCGACGGGACCTATGACGGCCGATACCTCTTCGTGAACGACAAGGCCAACTGCCGGGTGGCGCGCATCCGCTGCGACGTGATGAAATGCGACAAGATCATCGAAATTCCCAACGCGTCGGACATCCACGGCCTCAGGCCGCAGAAATACCCGCGCACCGGCTACGTCTTCGCCAACAGCGAGCACATCATTCCGATTCCGAATGACGGGTCGGTGCTCGACGAGCCCGCCAAGTACTGGTCGGTCTTCACCGCCATCGACGGCGATACCATGAAGGTCGCGTGGCAGGTGCTGGTCGACGGCAATCTCGACAATTGCGACGCCGATTACGAAGGCAAATACGCGTTTTCAAGCTGCTACAATTCCGAGCGCGGCGTCACCCAGGCCGACATGACCGCGGCCGAACAGGACTGGGTCACCATCTTCAACATCAAGCGCATCGAAGAAGCGATCAGAAAGGGCGACTACAAGGAGATGGGCGGGGTCAAGGTCGTCGACGGTCGCCACGGCTCGCCTTATACCCGCTACATACCCGTCGCCAACAACCCTCATGGCTGCAACATGGCGCCGGACGGTGTCCACCTCGTGGTTGCCGGAAAATTGTCGCCGACCGTCACGGTGGTCGACGTGCACAAGCTCGGCGATCTCTTCGATGATAAGATCAAGCCGCGCGACGCGGTCGTCGCCGAGCCCGAGCTCGGCCTCGGCCCGCTGCACACCGCCTTCGACGGCCGCGGCAATGCCTACACGACGGTGTTCATCGACAGCCAGATCGTAAAGTGGAACATCGACAAGGCGAAGCGCGCCTTCAAGGGCGAGAAGGTGAACCCGATCATCCAGAAGCTCGACGTCCACTACCAGCCTGGCCACAATCACTCCTCCATGGGCGAGACCAAGGAAGCCGACGGCAAGTGGTTGGTCTCGCTCAACAAGTTCTCGAAGGACCGATTCCTGCCGGTGGGGCCGCTGCATCCGGAGAACGATCAGCTCATCGACATTTCCGGCGACGAGATGAAGCTCGTGCATGACGGGCCGAGCTTCGCCGAGCCGCATGACACCTGCATCGTGCATCGCTCCAAGGTCAATCCGATCATGGTGTGGAAGCGCGATGATCCCATGTGGGAAGCGGCGCGGCTGCAGGCGGCGAAGGATGGCGTCAAGCTCGAGGACGCGGCGAAGGTCATCCGCGACGGCAACAAGGTGCGGGTCTACATGAACTCGATCGCCCCGGCCTACAGCCTGGACAAGTTCACGGTGAAGCAGGGTGACGAGGTCACGGTCTACATCACCAACATGGACGACGTGGAAGACCTCACGCACGGCTTCACCATCGTGCGCTACGGCGTGATGATGGAGATATCGCCGCAGGAGACGGCGTCAGTCACGTTCGTCGCCGACCGGCCCGGCGTCCACTGGTATTACTGCCAGTGGTTCTGCCACGCACTCCACATGGAGATGGCAGGGCGGATGATCGTGGAGCCGAGGGCTACGTGATCTCCTTGCGGCGATTCCGGCACAACGGCGTGCTGGCGGCGCTCGCCGCCGGCGCGCTGCTGCTGGGCGCCGCGCCCGCCGCGGCGGCGACCGTCTCGGTCGCCGCTGGCGGCGGTCATCTGCAGGACGCCATCGCCGCCTCCGCCCCCGGAGATGTGCTTGATCTCGCCGCAGGCATCCATGACGGTCCGATCCGCATCGACCATGCGCTCGCTCTCCTGGGCGAGCCCGGCGCGGTGATCGACGGGCAGGGAAGGGGTCGCACCGTCGAGGTGACCGCGTCCGACGTGATCCTGCGCGGGCTTGTCATCCGAAATTCCGGCATCGCCGACGCGATGGATGCCGGGGTCTTTCTCGAGAAGGGCGCCGACCGCGCCGTGGTCGCGAATGATGTGCTGGAGAACAACCTCGTCGGCGTCTATGTGCACGGCGCGGTCGATGCCAGCGTGCGCGACAATGTCATCCGCGGCCGCACCGACCTGCGGCTCAACGAGCGGGGAAACGGGATCTACGTCTGGAATGCACCGGGCGCGAAAGTGATCGGAAATGACATCTCGGGCGGCCGCGACGGCATCTTCACTAACACCAGCAAGAAGGACATCTTCCGCGGCAACCGCATCCACGGCGAGCGCTTCGCAATTCATTACATGTACACGAACGACAGTGAAGTGAGCGACAATGTCTCGCTGGGCAATCATGCCGGCTACGTCATCATGTATTCGGATCGCTTGCTGATCCGCGGCAACCTCTCGCAAGGCGATCGCGACCACGGCCTGCTGTTCAACTACGCCAATGATGCGCTGATCGAGGGCAACGTCGTTCGCGGCGGCGAGAAATGCGTCTTCATCTATAACGCCAACAAGAATCGCTTCCAGGGAAACTGGTTCGAAGGCTGCGACATCGGCATCCATTTCACCGCGGGCTCGGAGCGGAATCTGATAACCGGCAACGCGTTCGTCGGGAACCGGACGCAAGTCATGTATGTGGGCACACGCTCGCTCGACTGGTCGGAGCACGGGCGCGGCAATTACTGGAGCGACAATCCCGCCTTCGACCTCAACGGCGACGGCATCGCCGATACCGCCTATCGGCCCAACGACGTGGTCGATCGCATCGTCTGGTCCTACCCGGCGGCGAAACTGCTGCTCAACAGCCCGGCGGTGGAGATCATCCGCTGGGCGCAGTCGCGGTTCCCCGCACTCCACCCCGGCGGCGTCATCGATAGCGCCCCGTTGATGAAGCCGCCCCTTGTGCCTGCCGCATCCGGCGCCGGCGCAGACAAGCTCGCGGAGGGGCACTGATGTCGGCGCTCGTCGAGGTCGTTGCCGTCAGCAAGCTTTATGGCGACCATGCCGCCGTGCGAGGAGTCGATCTCTCGCTGCGGGCCGGCGAGTGCGTCGCGCTGGTCGGCCATAACGGCGCCGGCAAGAGCACGCTGATCAAGATGATGCTCGGGCTCTGCCGACCGAGCGCGGGGCGCGTCAGGGTCTGCGGCGAGGATCCCGCGGGCCGGCATGGCGCGCGCCTCCATGCCGGGCTCGGCTACCTGCCGGAAAACGTCGTGTTTCCGCCGTCGCTGACGGGGCGAGAGGTGCTCGATTTCTATGCCCGTCTCAAACGCCAAAATCCCGCGCGCAATCCGGCGCTGCTCGAGCGTGTCGGCCTGGCCGACGCCGCGCGGAAGAAGCTCGGCGCCTATTCCAAGGGAATGCGCCAGCGCCTCGGCCTAGCCCAGGCGCTGCTCGGCGCGCCGAAGCTGCTGCTGCTCGACGAGCCCACGACCGGTCTCGATCCTGCGTCGCGCCAGGATTTCTATGAAATCGTCACCGAGCTGCGCGACGGCGGTGCCGCCGTGCTGCTGTCCTCGCACGCCCTCAGCGAGATCGAGGGACGGACGGACCGCATCGCGGTGATGAGCCGCGGGCGACTGGTGGCATATGGAACGCTGGCGGAGCTGCGCGGCGCGGCCGACCTCCCGGTGCGCATCAGGGTGGACCTGACGGCGGCGGCGGGCTGGTCGGCGCCGGTGCTGCCGTCGCTCCGCTGCCAGTGGATCGGCGACCGGCGGGTCGAGCTCACCTGCGCCAATGACGTCAAGCTCGAGGTGCTGCGGCAGGTGTCCGGAAGCGACGTGACCGCGGATATCCAGATCATGCCGCCCACCCTCGACGACATCTATGCACAGCTGATGCGGAGGGCGGCCGAATGAACGCGATCCTGGTCATCGGCGGTGCCGAGATCCGCGCGGCGCTGCGTAACCGCTGGATCATCGCCGCCACATTGCTGATGGCCGCGCTGGCGCTGACCCTGGCCTTCCTCGGCAGCGCCCCCACCGGCACGGTCGGTGCGGGACCGCTCGAGGTCACCGTGGTGAGCCTCTCGAGCCTCACCATCTTTCTCGTGCCGCTGATCGCGCTGCTGCTCTCCTACGACGCCATCGTCGGCGAGGCGGAGCGCGGCACGCTGCTGCTGCTGCTGGCCTATCCCGTCGCTCGCTGGCAGGTGGTGGCGGGGAAATTCCTCGGCCATGTTGTAGTTCTCGGGCTCGCCACCACGCTTGGCTACGGCGCGGCCGGCGTGGTTCTCGGCGCCATCGGCGCGGCCGATGCGGAGAGTGCGCTGGCGTTTGCCGGCATGGTCGGGTCCTCGGTGCTGCTCGGCGCGGCCTTCCTCGCCCTGGGTTATCTCGTCAGCGTGAGCGTTCGCGACCGCGGCATGGCCGGCGGCCTGGCCATCGGCGTCTGGCTGGTGCTGGTGCTGCTTTACGACATGGCGCTGCTGGGCCTGCTGGTCGCCGATCAGGGCCGCACCATCACCGAGGCCGCCTTCAATCGGCTGTTGCTGCTCGACCCCGCCGACATCTATCGCCTGTTCAACTTGGCCGGCTTTGCCAAGGTCAGCCTGTTCTCCGGCATGGCCGGGCTCGCCGAGCAGGCGCAGTTCGGCCGTGCCGCGCTGCTTGCCGCACTGGGCGTCTGGATCGCGGCGCCGCTGACGCTGGCGGCTATCCTGCTCTCGAGGAAGCAATTATGAGACAATCTCGCGCGCGCGCCGCCGCTGCGGCGCTGCTGGCGCTGGTGCTGCTCGGCTGCGACAAGGCGCCGAAGAGCGCAGCGCTGCCGCCGCCGCAGGAGCCGACGGCTGAGTCGATCGCCCATTTCTGCAATATGGGCGTGCTCGAGCATAGCGGCCCCAAGGGACAGATCTTCCTTCCGGGCAAGCCCGAGCCGATCTGGTTCGCCTCGGTGCGCGACGTCTTTGCCTTCACCATGCTGCCGGAGGAGCCGAAGAATCTGGCGGCGATCTATGTCAACGACATGGGCGAGACGAGCGGT
>DAHUYF010000100.1 GCA_027315365.1 Rhodospirillales bacterium
GATTTTCGCCATCAAGGCCCAGACGCGTCGCTCGCTGTCGGTGCCTTCGGGCGCCAGCGGCAGGCTGAAGGCTTTGCGCGTGCCGGCGAAATAGGCGACGAGCTGGCGCTTGGCGCTGAGCAATTGCCGGCTCGGCTTGCCGGTGGATTTGCCGCCCCAGACCAAAGAGGTGATCGCGCCATTCTCCTCGAAGATGGTGAGGCGGCCGATCGGGCTCGGGAGCGACAGCTGCGGCACGGCGCTCACCCGGCTTGATCCAATGCCCGGGCGAACGCGTCGGCTTCGGTCAGCGGCAAAGAGCAGGTCTGGCCGCGGCAGACATAGGCGGTGGCGCGGCCTTCGATTTGCGTCTTGCCCGCGGCCGGATGCGCGGGCGGCAAGGCATCGCCGGGCGCGACGACGCTCAGGATCTTGTTGGGGAGATTCATGGCATTGATCGCGCGGAGCAGATGCTGCGTGTCGGCATTCCGGCGATCGCCGATCACCACGATCTGCAATCCGCGCAGCAACAGCTCGGCCGCGTTGAGCAAGGTGGAGGGCCCGAAGATGCTGCGCCGGACATCGCCGGCAAACGCATCGAGCGTCGCCTGCGCCGCGGCACGATAGCGATCCTCGCCGGTCAAATAATAAAGCCGCGCTAGCACCGCCGCCATGACGCCATTGCCCGACGGGTTGGGCTGATCGAGCGCGGTCTTGGCGCGCGCGATCAGGCTCTCGGCGTCATCGGCCGTGAAAAAGAACCCGCCGCGCGGATCGGCGTAATGCGCGGTTGCGGTTGCAACCCAGCTTTGCGCGTGATCGAGAAAGCCGCGCTCGCCCGTTGCTTCGTAAAGCGCCAGCGCGGCGCGACTCATATTGGCGTAATCGTCGAGGATCGCCGCATGCTGCGCGCGGCCGCGCCAGGAATGAAGGAGCCGGTTCTCGCCGGTGCCGAGCGCCGTCACGATGAAGGCAAAGCCCTCTCGCGCGCGGTCGAGCCAGTCTTCGCGGTCAAAGACACAAGCGGCGTTGGCCAGCGCTGCGATCATAAGCCCGTTCCAATCCGCCAGCACCTTGTCGTCGGTGCCGGGACGAATGCGTCCGCCCCGCCGCGCCAGAAGCGTCGCGCGATCCTCGGCCAGCGCCGTCTCGATCTCGGGCGAAGCCGCGCTCAGATGATCGAGGCGGTTGAGAATATTGTGCCCTTCCCAATTCCCGGCCTCGGTCACATCGTAGATGTCCTTGAAGCGCGCTGCGCGCGCGCCCAAGACCTCGTCGATCTCGGCCGCGCTCCAAACGTAGAATTTTCCTTCCTCATGCTCGCTATCGGCATCGAGGCTCGAGGCAAAGCCGCCGTCGGGCAAGCGCATCTCGCGCGCGAGCCAGGCGATGGTCTCTTCGATGCGCCGCTGATAGAGCGGCTTCTTCGTTTCCTGCCACGCGGCGCAGAGCAGATCGGTCAGCAGCGCATTGTCGTAGAGCATCTTCTCGAAATGCGGCACCAGCCAGCGCGCGTCGACCGCGTAGCGCGCATAGCCGCCGCCGACATGGTCGTAGATGCCGCCTTGCGAGATGTGCTCGAGGGTAAGTTCGACGGCGCGGCGAAACGGCTCCTGCCGGGTGCGCTTCCAGGCGCGCCACAGCAGCTCGAAGAGTCCGACCTGCGGAAATTTCGGCGCGTCGCCGATGCCGCCGTTGAAGGGATCGACCTCGCGCACCAGCCGCTCGGCGAGGCGGTCGGTAAGCGCCGGCGACAGCCCGTCGCCGCCGCGCGGCGCGGCCAGCCGCGCCAGCGCTTCCGCCAGCGCGCCGACATTCTTAGCCACCGTGTCGCGGTCGTGCGCATAGGCGTTGTGGATGGCGCGCAGCACCTCGGGGAAGCCGGGCCGGCCCCAGCGCGCGGTCGGCGGGAAATAGGTCCCACCCCAGAACGGCTCGCCCTGCGGCGTCAGGAACATGGTCAGCGGCCAGCCGCCCTGCTCGCCCAGCAGCGCCAGCGCGTGCTGGTAGATCGCGTCGAGATCCGGGCGCTCCTCGCGGTCGACCTTGATCGGCACGAAGAGCGTGTTCATGAGCTCGGCGATCGCCGGATCCTCGAAGCACTCATGCGCCATGACATGGCACCAATGGCAGGCGGCGTAGCCGACCGACAGCAGAATGGGCTTGTCGGCGGCGCGCGCGGCGGCGAGCACGGCGGGGCTCCAGGCCTGCCAATGCACAGGGTTGTCCTTGTGCTGCAGCAGGTAGGGGCTGGTTTCCTCGGCGAGGGCGTTTCTGTCCATGGGGGCAAACGGGACCGGAGGAGGGGTGCATTGCGTCCGGTGCCCTCCGACTATACTGTGACGCCCGCGCTTTGCACCAACCCTATCGCTTCCCGCCATGGCCGCCGATCCGCCGTTCTTCTTTCGCCAGCACGTGTTCTGCTGCACCAACACGCGTCCGCCGGGACACCAGCGCGGCTGCTGCACCGCGAAGGGCAGCGAGAAGCTGCGCAACTACATGAAGGTGCGCGCCAAGGAGCTCGGCCTGGACCGGGTGCGCATCAACGCCGCCGGTTGCCTCGACCGCTGCGAGCTCGGCCCGACCATGGTGATCTATCCCGAGGGCGTCTGGTACGGCTACCGCAGCACGGCGGATATCGACGAAATCCTGCAGCAGCATCTTGTCGAAGGCGGCCGCGTCGAGCGGCTGATGCTGCGGCCCGACCAGAAACCGGCGGACGAATAGGATCGCCGCGCCGCGCCGGCACCGGGGGAATGACGCCGCATCCTCGCTGTTAGCTCGATAGGAGCGAACAGAAAAGAGGTGCTCAATGACGCGCACAAGTTTGATCGCGGCGGCGGCTTCCCTGGCACTGCTGGCGACGCCGGCGCTGGCCCAGACCGCCGCGCCCGGCGGTGCGCCGCAGGGCGGCGGTGGCCTCGGTGCAGCGCCATCGGCGACGCAGACCCGACCGAAGCCGGACCCGTTGCGGCAGGAGGACGTGTCGCAGATCAAGGGCGCCGCCGTCTATGGCAGCGACGGCAAGAAGATCGGCGAAGTCTCGACCGCACTGATGCGGCCGGAGACGCACACGCTGGACCGCCTGGTGGTCGGCGCCGGCGGGGTGCTCGGCGTCGGCGCGCATGACGTGGCGCTGCCGCTCAGCCAGTTCCACTGGGATGTGCAGAAGGGCGGCTTCGTCGTCAACCAGACCGAGGCGCAGCTCAAAGCCATGCCCGGCTGGAGCGGTTCCGGCGGTATCTTCAGCGGCACCAGCACGCCGCCCCGAGACGGCAACCGCTAACCGTCGCCAAGCGCCGTCCGGCCGGCGAAGATCGCGCATCTTCGCCGGCCGCGGTCGCGCCGGCGTTGACAGCGGCGCGGATCTGCGCGACCCAGTCGCGATGAGCGACACCATTTTCGCGCTGGCGACGGCGCCCGGTCGCGCCGGCATCGCGGTCTTTCGGCTTTCCGGACCTGCGGCGCGCCGCGCTCTCGAAGCCGTGGTGGGCGCGGTGCCGCAGCCGCGCGTCGCGACGCGAGCGCGCTTCCGCGACCCGGCGAGCGGCGAGACCATCGATGACGGGCTGACGCTGTTCTTCCCGGCGCCGCGCAGCGCCACTGGCGAGGATGTGGCCGAGCTGCACATCCATGGCAGCCGCGCGGTGGCTTTGGCGCTGGCGGCGGTGCTGGTGCGGTTGCCGGGGCTGCGCCCGGCCGCGCCGGGCGAGTTCACACGCCGTGCCTTCGAGCACGGCAAGCTCGATCTCACCGCGGCCGAAGGTCTCGCCGATCTCGTCGCCGCCGAGACCGCGGCGCAGCGCCGTCAGGCGCTGCGGCAGCTCGCGGGCGAGTTTGGGCGGCTCTGCGAAGCCTGGCGGGCGCGGCTGCTGCGGGCGCTTGCGCAGATTGAAGCCGAGATCGATTTTCCCGAGGAAGGACTGCCGGAGAATCTCTGGCGCGGCGTTCGCGCCGAGGCGCAGGCCCTGCGCGGCGAGATCGCCTGTCATCTCGCCGATGACCGCCGCGGCGAGCGGCTACGCGATGGTTTGGCGGTGGCGATCCTGGGGCCGCCCAATGCCGGCAAGTCCAGCCTGATGAATGCGCTGGCGCGGCGCGAGGTGGCGATCACCGCCGCCAGCGCCGGCACCACCCGCGACGTTATCGAGGTGGCGCTCGATCTCGGCGGCTATCCGCTGCTGCTGGCGGACACGGCGGGGCTGCGCGCGGCGGCCGATGCGGTGGAGGAGGAGGGGGTGCGCCGCGCCCATGCGCGCGCCGCCGCGGCCGACGTGAAGCTGATCGTGGTGGACGCCACCCAACCCGAGGGGTCGGCGGCGGTGGCTGGTGTGGTCGACGCGGCGGCGCTGGTGGTGGCCAACAAGATCGATCTGGCGCCTGGCGGAGCGGCGGACTGGGCCGACCGCCTCGGCGCTGGTCCAGCGCTGCGGCTTTCTGTCCATACCGGCGAGGGCATGGCGGCGCTGCTGGCGCGGCTCGAGGCCGAGGTGGCGCGGCGCTTCAGCGCCGGCGGCGCGCCGGCGATCACCCGCGCCCGCCATCGCCAGGCGCTCGAGGCGACGCTATCTGCCCTCGATCGCTTTTTCGCCGCGCCGCTGCCGGAGCTAGCCGCCGAGGATCTGCGCGCCGCCACCCGCTCGCTCGGCCGCATCACCGGCCGCGTCGATGTCGAGGACCTGCTCGATGTCATTTTCCGCGAATTCTGCATCGGCAAGTGAGCGTCGGAAATGGCACAATTAAAAGCCAATTTTTTGCCTGAATGAACTGTCTAATTGACGTAACACCGACAAAAACCCCTATATTAGCCCCTATATTGCGTAATATTTGAAATATAGGAACTATTTTTTATTTCAATAAGTAGCAGAGCGCTATCTATAATAGCCGCACTATTTAATTTGATAGTTTATCGTCCCATATATGGAGCGATAGATATTTAATGAGATGGGCGTCGGACCATTTCTCTGACGAGGGCCAAATTTTCTTGGGGTTGTCCGCGAAACGCCGCCCCACCGCCCTCAAAAGTCGATTTCGGGGGCGATTTTGGCGGGTTGGGTCGCCAAAATCAGCGCCAACAATGCGAAAACCGCACCCAAAGCCTCAAATCCGGCACCGGCGGCGTAAAGCGGGACGTAGCTGTGCAGCAGACCATAGGCGAAGGCCATGGCATAGGCGCCGAGCACCTGGAAGAGGCCGAACACCAGGGTGGCAAAGCCCCAGGCGCGGGTCTGCAGGCCGGGGGCGACCAGCGTCGTGATGCGCGCGGCGCAGAGCGCGGCGATGCCGGGGGTGAGTGCGCCGGTGACCAGAGAGGAGAGAGCCAGGAAAGGCAGCGACGTGACTAGGCTCGGCAGCAGCACCACACCGCTTTTGATGACGAATGCCAGGATCAGCGCCCGGCCGATGCCGATGGCGTCACCGACACGGCCGGCGACCGCCGGGCCGACGGCTGCGCCCACTCCCAGCAGCAGCCATTGCGCCGCGCCGGCGGCGGTGCCGAGCCCCAGGCTGCGGGCGATGTAATCGACCCAGAACAGATTGTGCGGCACGAATCCGATTCCGTCCATGCCGAAGGCCAGCGCCACCAGCCAGGCGGCACCGCCGAGCCGTGGCCGGGCGGCGAGTGCCGAGACGACCGGCACGCTGCCGCGCCATCGGCCCCAGGTCGCGAGGGTGGTGACCAGCGCGCCCAGCGCCAGCGCCGCCCAGACGCCAGCCAGGCTCCAGGCGGCCAGCGGCGGTACCAGCAAGCTGGAAAGGGCGATGCCGGCGCCGACGCCGCTATAGATGACTCCGCCGTGCCGGCCGCGCTCGCCGGCGGGCACCTCGGCTAAAAGGAAGCTAGGCGCCAGCACCATCAGCGCCGCGCCGGCGGCGCCGGCGAGAAAGCGCCAGGGGAAGTACCACCAGAACCCGCCGGGCCAGGCGCAGGCGCCGAGGCCGAGGATCGACAGCACGAAGCAGCCGCGGATGGTGCGGGCGAGGCCGACGGTGCCGGCGAGCGGCGCGGCGCCGGCGGCGCCGGCGAGATAGCCGGCCAGGTTGGCAGCGCCGAGATAGGCGGCCCCGGTCTCGCTCACGACCCCGGCGCCGATCATGAATGGGATGAGGGGGGTATAGGCGAAGCGGCAGAGCCCGACACCGTCAAGGGTCGCAAGCAGACCGGGCCAGGAATGGCGCCACCAGGGCATCGGCATCTCCGTCGAGCTTGGTGCTCTTGATCCGGTCGGCGCACGCTGTCAATAGCTAGTGCCCTATAGCCGCCAACCGCTAGATACAGAGTAATGTTTCACGTGAAACATTCACAGGGCTGGGACAACTCAGCCGCTACGGCTCCACTTGTGGTTGGCTCCAGCCACCCAGGGAAACGGGCATACGCCTTGTCCCTCCGGCACGAGGCTTCTATAAACTGCCACCCATGGGCTTCGATGTAATCGTCATCGGCGGCGGCCATGCCGGCTGCGAAGCGGCGGCGGCGGCGGCACGGCTGGGCGCGCAGACCCTGTTGCTGACCCACAAGCGCGAGACCATCGGCGAGATGTCCTGCAATCCTGCCATTGGCGGGCTGGCGAAGGGGCACCTGGTGCGGGAGATCGACGCGCTGGACGGGGTCATGGGCCGAGCCATCGACCGCGCCGGCATCCAGTTTCGCCTGCTCAACCGCAGCAAGGGTCCGGCGGTGCGGGGACCGCGCGCCCAGGCCGATCGCAAGCTCTATCGCCGGGCCATGCAGGCGCTGCTCGAAGCGCAGCCCAATCTTACTATCCGCGCCGCCTCGGCCGAGGATCTGATGATCGACGATGCCGGCAGGGCCGCGGGTGTGGTCACTTCCGCCGGCGACATGATCGCCTGCGCCGGCGTGGTGCTGACCACCGGCACCTTCCTGCGCGGGGTCATCCATATCGGCAGCGAAAGTACGCCGGCGGGCCGGATCGGCGAGGCGCCCTCGCTCGGCCTGTCGGCCACGCTTGCCCGCGCCGGATTCCGGCTCGGCCGGCTCAAGACCGGAACCCCGCCGCGGTTGGACGGGCGGACCATCGACTGGCAGGGGCTCGACATCCAGCCGGGAGACGACCCGCCGGTGCCGTTCTCCTTCCTGACCGACCGAATCACCACGCCGCAGCGGGTTTGCCATATCACCAACACCACGCCCGCGACTCATGCGGTCATCCGGGCCAGCCTGCACCTCTCGCCGATCTATTCCGGCCAGATCGAAGGCGTCGGACCGCGTTATTGCCCCTCGATCGAAGACAAGGTGGTGCGTTTCGCCGAGCGCGACCGCCATCAGATCTTCCTCGAGCCGGAAGGTCTGGACGACGACACGATCTATCCCAACGGCATTTCCACCTCGCTGCCGCGGGATGTGCAGGCCGCTCTGCTCAAGACCGTTCCCGGCCTCCAGCGGGCGGCCATAACCCGGCCCGGCTATGCCATCGAGTATGATTTCATCGATCCGCGCGAGCTTCGGCCGAGCCTGGAAACCCGCCGCCTGCCCGGACTTTTCCTGGCCGGCCAGATCAACGGCACCACCGGCTATGAAGAGGCGGCGGCACAAGGGCTGGTCGCGGGACTCAACGCCGCTCTGGCCGCGGGAGGCGGGGAGGCGTTCACGCTCGACCGCGCCAGCTCCTATATCGGCGTGCTGATCGACGATCTCGTCACCCGCGGCACCAACGAGCCCTACCGCATGTTCACCTCGCGGGCCGAATACCGGCTGGTGCTGCGGGCTGACAACGCCGACCAGCGCCTGACCCCGCTGGGCGGTCGCCTCGGCTGCGTCGGGGCGGGCCGGGCGGCGGCCTTCGCGGCGAAGCGGATGGCGCTGGAGCAGGGCAGGGAATTGCTGCGCCGCCTGTCGATGAGCCCTTCGGCGCTGCGCGCTCGCGGTTTCGCGGTGAATGCCGACGGCGTGCCGCGCAGCGCCGCCGAGCTGCTGGGCTATCCGGGTCAGGATATGACCGCCCTGGCGCGGCTTTGGCCGGAGCTGGCAGCGATACCGCCGGCGATCGCCGAGCAGTTCGAGATCGATGCGCGCTATGCCGGCTATATCGAACGCCAGGAAGAGGATATCCGGGCCTTCCGCCGCGACGAGGCGCTGCGCCTGCCGCGCGACCTCGATTACGACGCGGTGGGCAGCCTGTCGAACGAGATCCGCGCCAAGCTGCGCAGCGCCCAACCGGAGACACTAGGTGCGGCAGCCCGCCTGTCCGGCGTCACCCCGGCGGCGCTGGTGGCGCTGTTGCGCTTCGTCCGGCGCCGGCCCGCCGCCGCGGAAGCCTGACCATGGCCGGGCCGAGCCGGACTCCCCTGGGGATGGCGGGTTTTGCCAAACTCACCGGCGTTTCACGTGAAACACTAGACCGGCTCGCCAACTATGTAGATTTGCTTAATTCCTGGACCCGGCGGATCAATCTGGTCGGGCGCGACACATTAGGGGATGTATGGCGCCGCCATATCCTGGATTCGGCACAGCTTTTTCCCCTGGTCCCGCGCGAGGCGCGGAAGCTGGTGGATCTCGGCAGCGGCGCCGGGCTGCCGGGTATGGTGCTGGCGATCATGGGCGCGCCGGAAGTGCATCTCATCGAGTCCGACGGGCGCAAGGCGGTGTTTCTGCGCGAGGCGGTGCGGATCACCGGTGCCAACGCGATCATCCACGCGCAGCGAATCGACCGCGTGCCAGCCTTTGCCGCCGATGTCGTCACCGCGCGGGCGCTCGCGCCATTGCCGGAGCTGCTGGCGATTTCCGAGCGATTCCTGGGCGCCGAGACGATTTGTCTCTTCCTCAAGGGGCGTATGGTTGACGAAGAATTGACCGACGCGGCCAAAACGTGGCATATCCGGCTTGAGCGCCAGCCCAGCCTGACCGATCCGTCCGGCTGCATCTTGCGTCTGGAGGCTATCGCCCGTGATCCTAGCGCCGGCAGCCCACGACTCTCTGATTCCTGATACGACCCCGTCGGCCCGCATTATCGCTATCGCCAACCAGAAAGGCGGGGTCGGCAAGACGACCACGGCGATCAACTTGGCGACCGCTCTGGCGGCCGTGGACAAGAAGGTCCTGCTGCTCGATCTCGACCCGCAGGGCAACGCCAGCACCGGGCTCGGCATCGGGCGCCAGTCGCGGCTGATTACCTCCTATCAGGTGCTGATCGGCGAGCAGCCGATCGAGACGGCCATCGTGCCGACCAAGGTCCCGCACCTGTCGGTTGTGCCGGCGTCGGTCGATCTCTCCGGTGCCGAGATCGAGCTGGTGAGCGCCGACCGGCGCGAATACCGGCTGCGCCAGGCGCTTGCCGGCAAGGCGCTGCCTTACGATTACGTGCTGATCGATTGCCCGCCCTCGCTCGGACTGCTGACGCTCAATGCGCTGGTGGCCGCACAAGCAGTACTGGTGCCATTGCAGTGCGAATTCTATGCCCTCGAAGGGCTGAGCCATCTCGTGCGCACCATCGACCGCGTCAAACGGCATTTGAATCCGACGCTCGAGATACAAGGTGTTGTGTTGACCATGTTCGACAAACGCAACAACTTGAGTGATCTTGTCGCCGCCGACGTCCGCGACCATTTCGGCGACAAGGTCTACGAGACCGTCATCCCGCGTAATGTCCGCATCTCCGAGGCCCCGTCTCACGGCAAGCCGGTGCTGCTCTATGATTTCCGCTGTCCGGGCTCGCAGGCCTATGTGCATCTCGCCGGCGAAGTGCTGCGACGCGAGCGCATCCGGCTCGACGCGGCATGATCGAGGATCCGCGCCGGCGCGGATTGGGCCGCGGTCTCAGCGCGCTGCTGGGTGAGGAGGGCGGCGAGGGGACAATGGCCGAAGCGCCGCGCGCGCCGCGCGCCGTGCCGGTCGAGCTGCTGCATCCCGGGCGCTACCAGCCGCGGCGGACCTTCGACGCCGAAAGCCAGCAGGCGCTGGTCGATTCGATTCGCGCCCAGGGCATCCTGCAGCCGCTGCTGGTGCGTCGCCATCCCGATCAGGAAGGGCATTTCGAGATCGTCGCCGGCGAGCGGCGCTGGCGCGCGGCGCAGGCGGCGCAGCTGCACGAAGTGCCGGTGGTGTTGCGCGAGCTCGCCGATCGCGAAGCACTCGAGATCGCGCTGGTGGAGAACGTTCAGCGCCAGGACCTCAACCCGCTCGAGGAAGCCGAGGGTTATCGCCGCCTGCTCGACGAGTTCCACCACACCCAGGAAGATCTCGCGCGGGCCGTCGGCAAGAGCCGCAGCCACATTGCCAATCTGCTGCGCCTGCTGGTACTGCCCGAGGAGGTGCGCGAACTGATGCGCGAAGGGCAGCTCACCGCCGGCCATGCGCGCGCGCTGATCGGCCTCGAAAACGCCGCGGCGCTGGCGCATCAGATCGTCAAATCCGGCATGAGCGTCCGCCAGGTCGAACGCCTGGCGCAGGCGCGGCACCGCGACAGGGAGCGGCCCGACAAGCCCGCGAGCCTCGCCGGCCCGCGTGATGCCGATATCGGCGTGCTCGAGCGCGAGCTGACGCAGCTTCTCGGCCTCAAGGTGCAGATCGTACTCACCAGCGGCCAGGGCGGCGTGCTGAGCGTCCATTACCGCACGCTCGAGCAGCTCGACGACGTGCTGCGCCGCCTCAACAATCTGCCACCGCTGTCGCGCGCGTGAGCCGCGCCGGCGGCGCGCCAGAAAGCGCGAAACGCCGGGAAGATCGATGACCGCTCTCTGTCAGCCGGCGCCGCGCAGCGTCAAGTCGCGGCGCGAGACGGCGCCGCCGCGATCGGTCGATTGCCACTTCCACATCTTCGGCCCCGATGCGCGCTATCCGCATGCGGCCTGGCGCGGCTACACGCCGTCCGAGGCGCAGGTGCCCGACTACGAGGCGATGATCGCCGCGCTCGGCGTCGAACGCATGTTGATCGTGCATCCCAGCGTCTACGGCACCGACAATCGCTGCTCCCTCGACAGCATGTCGGCGCTCGGGCGCGAACGCTGCCACATGGTCGTGTTAGTGGACGAGCGCGTCGACGATGCCGAGCTGCAGCGCATGGATGTAGCCGGCGTCCGCGGCGTGCGCTTCAACCTGGTCAATGTCGGCGGCCCGTCGCTCGATGCGCTTGCCGCCGTCGCTCAAGGCCATAGCGGCATCTCCGCGGCAGAAGCCCGCACCGCCGCGGAACCCCGAAATTGCCTAAAATTGGCGGCGAAACATCGCACCGGCGAGCGCCGATCGAGGCACACTGTCTGGTCGTAATGATATCGATCCCAGCCGACGTCTCTCGGGGGTCGCGACCGCATGAACCCGTCGATGTCGAAACGCGTGCAGCACCTTCGCGCCGTCATCCAGCGCTTCAGGAACGGCGCCGACGAAGCGACGACGCAGTATTTTCGCGAGCTGATGGCGCATACCGCGGCCGAACTTGAAGCCGCGGCGGCGGCGCTCGAAGCGGACGAGCACGACAGGGCGCCGGCCTGAGCCGGCCGACGCGGCGCGTCAGGACGCGACCAGCGCCGCCAGGCGCTTGGGCGCGGTGAGGCGATAGCTGCGCGCCACCACTACCGCGACCTCGCGCCAGTCGACGCCGCGATCGAGCCACAGGCCGACCCAGCCCTTGTGCCCGAAATAGGGCGGCACGAAGAAGCGCCGCGGATCGGCGCCGACGAGATGCGCCTGATTGCCCGGCGGCGCCTTGCACCACACTGCCGGCCGACCGTCGCGGCCCTCGGCCATATGCAGCGCGAATATCTTGCCGCGCACGCGGAAATTCTTCTCCTCCCAGGTCTCGCGCTCCTCCGCCTCGGGAAGCGCGAGGCAGATGCGGCGTAGCCGCCCGAGATTGCGTTTCGCCACCGCCGCACCCGTGTCAGCGCCGCGCCGAGGCGCCGCGCGCGATGCGCAAGAGCGCATCGCGGCAGACCGCCTCGGCCGGCGGGCCGGTGCGCTTGGCGTTGATCTCGGCCTGCAGCAGCACCTCCAGCGCCTGGCGCGCGCGGCGCTCGGGCCACAGTCGCAGCTGGCGGCGGAAGCGGTCGTGCAGCTTGAAGAAGAGCGGCGGGCGCAGGCTGCGCAGCATCTCCTCCTCGTTCATGCCGCTCTGGAGGCGCGCCTGGGCGAGATGGAGGCGCTGAAAATGCCGCATCAGCGCGCGCAGCACCGAGACCGGCATCTCGCCCTCCTGCAAGGCGCGGCCGAGCGCGCGCTCCAGCGCCGGCGCATCGCCATCAGCGGCGGCGAAGACCACGTCGTCGAGGCTGAGCTGCGCGCTGTCGCCGATCACCGCCTCGGCTTCGGCCAGGCCGGCCTTGCCGCCGTCGCCAACGAACAGCGCAAGCTTCTCCAGTTCGCGTCGGCTTAGCATCCGGTCGCCGCCGAGACGCTCGCCGAGATAGGCCAGGGCGTCGCCGGCGATGGCGATGCCGCGGCCGCCCAGCACCTCGCGCGCGAGCTCCTCAAGCGCGCGGCGGTCGTCGGCGTAGCAGGCGACGGCGGCGGCGTTGCCGGCGCTCTCGAAGGCGCGGCGCAGGCTCGACCGCGCCGCCAGCTCGCCGCCTTCGACCACCACCATGCTGTCGCCCGGCGGCGGGTCCGCAAGAAAGCGCTCGAACAGCGCGCCCGCGCCGTCGCCCGCCTCGCGCACGCGCACCAGCCGTCGTCCGCCGGTGAGCGACATCGCCGCCGCCTCGTCGTTAAGCCGCGCCGGATCGGCGACCAGCGCCGTCGCGGCGAGATCGCTGACGCGGAAGGCGTCCTTGATATCGCCGGCGACGGCCAGCGCCAGCCGGTCGGCGCGCTCGCGCACCAGCCCCGCATCGGCGCCATAGATCAGCACGGCGCGGATCGCGGCGTCGGGCTTGGCGAGAAAGGCGGCGAGGCGGGCAGGCGGCAGCTTCACGCGCTCAGCCCGCACGCCGCTTCTGCCGTTCGAGGAAGGCGCTGAGCCGCAACCGGATCTGCCGGCTCACGTCGCGTATGGTGCGCACGCGCGCATCGTCCTCGGCGACCTGGGCCGCGTAGGCGTCCGAGAGGATGGTGAAGTCGGCGCTTGATATCGCGCTCCACTGGAAGATTTCCTTGTGGTTGTCGGCGCGGCTCAGATGCATTGATGCCGAAAGATCGATGCGACCGCGGACCGACGTGGCGTCGCGCTGGAGGCCGAGATCAATGCGCTGGGCGTTGAGCGAGACCTGCAGCAGGTAGCGCGGCGTGACGTCGAGTGTGTCCGGATTGAGCTGCTCGCGCAGCATGAAGCGGAGCTGCTGCCCGAGACGGTCGGCAATCGGCAGCACCGTGACCGAAGCAAGTTCGGGATCGACGGCCTCCGCCTCCTCCTCACCATACATCGGATGGAAGCCGCAGCCGGCGAGCAGCGGCAGCAGCGGCATTCCCAGCAGCGCGCGTCTAGACCACGACATTGACGATCCGGTTGGGCACGAGAATGATCTTGCGCGGCGGCTTGCCCTCCATCGCCCGCTGCACCGTCGGCTGCGCCAGCGCCGCCGATTCGGCGGCCGCCTGGCCGGTATCGCGCGGCAGCTCGATGGTGGCGCGCAGCTTGCCGTTTACCTGCACCGCGATGGTTACGGTGTCCTCCACCACCAGCGCGGGATCGGCGGCGGGCCAGGGCTCGTCGGCGAGCAGGCGCTCATGGCCCAGCGCCCGCCACAGTTCCTCGGCGAGATGCGGCATCATCGGCCCGATCAGCCGCACCGCCGTCTCGACGCCTTCGCGCATCACCGCGCCGGCGCCGGGTCCGTCGCGCATCTCCTCCAGCAGGTTGGTGAGCTCGCGGATGCGCGCTACGGCGCTGTTGAAGCGGAACTTCTCGATATGCTCGGTGACGCCGGCGATGGCGCGGTGGATGGCGCGCCGCGTCTTGGCGGCCTCGGGCGCCAGGCTCTCCGGCGCGCTCGCGCGGCGCGGCGCGAGAGCCACCGGCGGTTCCGTCGCCAGGCGATGCAGGCGGTTGACGTAGCGCCACGCGCCTTCGATGCCGGCATCGGTCCATTCGAGATCGCGCTCGGGCGGGCTGTCGGAGAGCAGATAGAGCCGCGCGGTGTCGGCGCCGTAGCCCTCGACGATCGTCTCGAGACCGACGACGTTCTTCTTCGACTTGCTCATCTTCTCCGTGCGTCCGGCGGTGACCGTCCGGCCCTGCGCATCGACGAGCGCGCCCGCGGCATCGCGCCGGACCTCCTCGGGGAAGAGCCAGCCGCCGTCGGCGCCGCGATAGGTCTCGTGGCACACCATGCCCTGGGTGAACAGCCCGGCGAACGGCTCCTTGACGTCGAGATAGCCGCAGTCCCGCAGCGCGCGACTGAAAAAGCGGGAATAGAGCAGGTGCAGCACGGCATGCTCGATGCCGCCGATATACTGGTCGACCGGCATCCAGTAGTCGACGTCGCGGCGCTCGAAAGCGGCGGCGGCGCGCGGCGAGCAGAAGCGGTCGAAATACCACGAGCTCTCGAAGAAGGTGTCAAAGGTGTCGGTCTCGCGCAGCGCCGGCGCGCCGCAGGCGGGGCAGGTGGTGTACTTCCAGCTCGGGTGACGGTCGAGCGGGTTGCCCGGCTGGTCGAAAGTGACGTCCTCGGGCAGCTTGACCGGCAGGTCGCGCTCCGGCACCGGCACGATGCCGCAGGCCTGGCAATGGATCACTGGGATCGGACAGCCCCAATAGCGCTGGCGCGACACGCCCCAATCGCGCAGGCGATAGGCGATGGTGCCTTGCCCGGCGCCGAGCCGTTCGAGCCGCTCGATCGCCGCGCGCTTCGCCGCGGGCACGGCCAGCCCGTCGAGGAAGTCGGAATTGAAGATCGTGCCGTCTTCGGTGTAGGCCTCATCGCCGACGGCAAAACTCGCGGGATCGGTGCCCGGCGGCAGCACGACGGGTCTGACGGGGAGGCGATATTTCCGCGCGAAATCGAGATCGCGCTGGTCGTGTGCCGGGCAGCCGAAGATGGCGCCGGTGCCGTATTCCATCAGCACGAAATTGGCGACGTAGAGCGGCAGCTCCCAGCCCTCGACCAGCGGATGCAGCACCTTGACCCCGGTGTCGAAGCCTTTCTTCTCCGCTGTCTCCAGCACCGCCTCCGAGGTTCCCATGCGGTTGCATTCGGCGATGAAGGCGGCGAGCTCGGGATTGCCTTCCGCCAGCTCCGCCGCCAGCGGGTGGTTGGGCGAGAGCGCGCAAAAGCTCGCGCCGTGAAGCGTGTCGGGGCGGGTGGTGAAGACCTCGAGCCGCTCATCGCAGCCTCTAAGCGCGAAGAAGACGCGGGCGCCTTCCGAACGGCCGATCCAGTTCTCCTGCATCAGCCGCACGCGTTCGGGCCAGCGCTCCAGCGTCTTCAGCGCGTCCAGCAGGTCGTCGGCATAGCGGGTGATGCGCAGGAACCATTGCGACAGCAGCCGCTTCTCGACCAGCGCGCCCGAGCGCCAGCCGCGGCCGTCGATCACCTGCTCGTTGGCGAGCACCGTATGCTCCGCCGGATCCCAGTTGACCCAGGATTCCTTGCGATAGGCGAGGCCGGCGGCGAGGAAGTCGAGGAACATCTTCTGCTCGTGCCGGTAATACTCGGGATGGCAGGTGGCGACCTCCCGCGACCAGTCGTAGGAGAGTCCCATGCGCTTGAGCTGTTCGCGCATCGCCGCGATGTTGGCATAGGTCCATTCGGCGGGATGAACCTTGCTCGCCATCGCCGCGTTTTCCGCCGGCAGGCCGAACGCGTCCCAACCCATCGGATGCAGCACGTTGTAGCCGCGCGCGCGCTTGTAGCGCGCCACCATGTCGCCCATGGTGTAGTTGCGCACATGTCCGACATGGAGCTTGCCCGAGGGATAGGGAAACATCTCCAGCACGTAGTATTTCGGGCGCGCCGGATCGGTTTCGACCTCGAAGGTCCGCTGCTCGCGCCAGACCTGCTGCCAGCGCGCCTCGGCCTCTTTGAAATTATAACGCGCCATCGCGCGGCATCCGCTTTCTCGCCTTCGACCCGATGAAACCGATGCGGATGCGCCTATTTCACCGACGCCGTGCTCAGCCGCATCTGCCGCGCCCGGGTCAGGATGGCGTTCTCGATGTCGATGCCGGTCCGCTGTTCCACCGGGGCGTCCGCCCACTGCCCGGTGCCGTCGCGCTTCTGGCGAAAGACGGTGCAGCGCACGCCATCGGCGCGCAGCTCGCGGCCGAGGATGAAGACATTGACCTTGAAGCGCTCGCCCGGCGTCTGTGGCGGCGAATACCATTCCGTGATGATCACGCCGCCGAAGGGATCGGCCGAGGCCAGCGGCATGAAGGAGACGGTGTCGAGCGTGGCGCGCCAGAGATAGGAATTGACCCCGACGCCGGCCGGTCCGGCATCGGCGTTGGCATCGCCGTTCTTCTTCTTGCCGCCGAAGCCGAACAGGCCCTCCATTATCGACAGGCCGCTTTCCGTCCCATCCTGCGTCTTCGGATTGTAGCCGGTATAGGGGTTGTATTTGGCGTCGGTGTGATAGGGGTCCTCGGCGCGCTCGACCGAGTCGGTGTCGGTCTGGGTCGGGGCGGGGCCGCCGAACCAGCCGCAGCCGGCGAGCACGCTCGACAGGACGAGCGCCGGCACCATCCTTCGGGTGGACATCCTAATCCTCCTCCGCTACCCCCGCGCGGAGGCTCAACCTCCCCACGATCGCCGCGATCCTACACCCTGGCCGCAGGGAATCCAACGGGCGGGGGTAGCGAAGCCGGCAGCGATCAGCTATCAGTCCCCGGCCGGCAGCGCCGCGGCCCCCGAACATACTCGACGCCACCCGCTGACAGCTGACGGCCGAGAGCTGACAGCCATGACAATGCCCGTCGCCGCCAACCTCGCCGAACTCCACGCGCGCATCGCCACCGCGGCGCGGGCGGCAGGTCGCCCGCCCGAGGCGGTGGCAGTGGTGGCGGTGAGCAAGACCCAGGACCCGGCCGCGATCGAGGCCGCGATTGCCGCCGGGCAGCGCCGCTTCGGCGAGAACCGGGTGCAGGAGGCGCAGGCGAAATATCCCGCCCTCAAGGCGAGCCATGCCGGGCTCGAGCTGCATCTAATCGGTCCGTTGCAGACCAATAAGGTGAAGGAGGCGGTGGCGCTTTTCGACGTCATCGAGACGCTTGACCGGCCGAAGCTCGCCGCCGCGCTCCAGCGCGAGATGGAGCGCCAACAGCGTCGCCCGCGTCTCTTCGTCCAGGTCAATACCGGCGAGGAGGCGCAGAAGGCGGGAGTGCCGCCCGGCGAGGCCGACGCCTTCATTGCCGCGTGTCGCGATCGCGGCCTCGCCATCGACGGGCTGATGTGCGTCCCGCCGGTCGAGGAGTCGCCGGCGCCGCATTTCGCGCTGCTGCGCGAGATCGCGCGACGCAACGGCATCGTCGGGCTCAGCATGGGCATGAGCGGCGATTTCGAGACCGCGATCCGCTTTGGCGCCACGCTCGTGCGGGTGGGAACCGCGATCTTCGGCGCGCGGCGCGCCGATCAGCCTGTGGGTGCTTGAGCGGCGCTCGCCGGGGTCGCGGCGACGACGACCCGCGCCGTCCGGTCGGCTGTGCCGAGCACGGCCAGGAGATCGCCGAGCGCCAGCGCCACGCATCCCTCGGTGGCGGCACGGTCGGGGCGCGCGACGTGCAGGAAGATGGCGCTGCCGCGGTCGGGGATGACCGGATCGTCATTATAGCCCAGCGGCACGATCAGATCGTAGGCGCCGTCCTCGCGCCAAAGCGCCTCGGCGCGGGCGTCATACGGCAGCGTCACCGGCAGGTTGTAGCGGGAATCGGCGGGATCGTCGCACCAGCCGTCGGCGGGGGTGAGCGCGGTCACCGGCAGGAAGGTGGCTGGCCGCACCAGGCGGTCCGGGCGGTA
Source organism: Rhodospirillales bacterium (assembly GCA_027315365.1). Lineage (GTDB taxonomy): Bacteria > Pseudomonadota > Alphaproteobacteria > ATCC43930 > CGMCC-115725 > DAHUYF01. The sequence goes on from DAHUYF010000100.1 coordinate 17,818, forward strand.
GAGTAGCCGCCGCATCGGCCAGGCGCCTGCGGGGGTGATCCCGTCGCCTTCGCGCTTGGCCGCGCCGACGCCGCCCCGTCCCAGCGCACAGCGCAGCCGTGTCATGCCCCAGAGGGCGAGACCGTCGGGATAGACCAGAAGGTCGGTCATCAGTCGTCAGTTATCGGTCATCAGTCGTCAGTGCTGCGACCGACAACCGACAACCTCTTTCATGGCGCCACATCCAGCTGCTGCCCGCGCTGTTCCCGCAGCTGCTGCATATGGGCGTATTTGTCGAGCGCGTCCATCATGCGCTGGGGGATGTCGACGGTCGGGTTTTGCGGCAAGGCGGAAAGATCGGAGAGCGGCGCGGCCGGGGTCGCACCGGCGGGCGGGGCGGCGGCAGATGCTGTACCGGAAGGCGTGGCCTCGGAAGGCGGCGCGCCGACCGGGGCGCGCGCGAAGCGCGGCGGCATCTGCGGCCCGCTCAACTGCAGCGGAACCGGCGCGGTGGCGGGATGCTGCATCTGCCCGAGCTGCCCGCCATGGAAGCGGCGCTGCAGCGCGGCATTCTGCGAACGCACGTTCTCTTCTTGGGCGCTGCTTGCGTCTGGCACCGGCACGGCCGGCGGCGATCGGAAGAGCGCCGTCAACGAACCCGATGCGGCCGGCGCTGCGGCGGCGGCAGCGACGACGGGGGGCATGGTCGCGCTCCGCGCGGCGGCGGTTGCGAGGGCGGTCGGCGGCGTCGCGGCGGCCGGTGCAGCCGCGCCGGCAAGCGTCGCCGGAGCGTCGCCCTTGCCGGTAAGCAGCGACATCACCATCTCGCCGGGATCCTTGCCGGTCTGGTCCTTGACCGCGGCGGCGACCGCGCCGGCGACAAAGCCGATCGGCCCACCATAGAGCCCGTCGCCAACGGCGCGCGCCATGTCGCCGGGCTCGTCGCCGGTGATCCAGCGATAGAGCGTGCCGACGACCGGGATGTGCTGCAGCGGGTTGAGCGTATCGAGCACGTCGTGGAAGCCGAAGGAGGAGCCATTCTTCCAGACATGCTTGGCGCCGCTGTCCGGGGGCGTTGCCGCTCCCGCGGGCTGGTAGAACTCGGTCGAGAAGGCTGCTGCGTACATGCGTCATCGTTAAGCAAACCCGATGCCAACCGCGAAAGCGGCGCCGTGCCGCCGTTTTTGCGCGGCATCGGGCAGCGTCCGGCAAGAACTGCCGAGGGCCGGCCCGGCAAGAATGCCCGACGGGCCGGGCTTGCCGCCGCCCGGCGGTTCCGATAGCGTGCCGCGGTCATTGGGGAGTAGCCGCCCTCGCCCCCGAGGGGCCCGCGTCAACAGACTTGGCCGCCTCGCGGCGGACCATGGCGCGGGCGGCCAGCGGACGCGGCGTCCGCGCTTGGCGAGACTTTTGGCATCGGCTTCGATCGCCCGGGCCGGGCGGGAGGATGCCGACGCCAACGGCCCCTCTTCCGCCCGGCCCTGCAATCGCCCCATGGACGCGCTGCTGACCTCGCTGACCGTCGTCGCCATCGCCGAGATCGGCGACCGCACCCAGCTTCTGGCGCTGCTGCTCGCTTCGCAGTTCCGCCGGCCGGCGCCCATCCTCTGCGGCATCTTCTTCGCCACGCTGGCGAACCACGCCGCGGCCGCCCTGGCCGGCGAATGGGTCGGCAGCCTGCTCTCGCCGGGGCTGCTGCGCTGGGTGCTCGGGGTCTCGTTCGCCGCCATGGCGGTCTGGACGCTGATCCCCGACAAGCTCGACGGCGCGGAGGCCGCGCTGCCGCGCTACGGCGCCTTCCTCACCACGCTCGTCGGATTCTTCGTTTGCGAGATTGGTGACAAGACGCAGATCGCGACCGCGGCGCTCGCCGCCCGCTTCGACCTGCTGCTGCCGGTGGTCGTCGGCACGACGACGGGAATGATGCTGGCCAATGCGCCGAGCGTGCTCTTCGGCCATTACGCCGGGAGCCGCGTCGGCGCGCGTCGGATACGCTTTGTCGCGGCCGCGATCTTCGCTGTCGAGGCGGCGCTCACGCTGGCCGGCCACGGCCTCTTCTGAGCGATCCCCTCAGAGCCAGTGGCCGCTGCGGGTCGCCTTGGTGCGCAGATAACGCTCGTTATGGCCGTTGGCGGGAAAGACGTGCGGCACGCGCTCGACCACCGCGATGCCGCAGCGGTTGAGCGCCGCCACCTTCTCGGGATTGTTGGTGAGCAGCCGCACGCTGGTGAATCCGAGCTGGCGCAGCATTTCCGCCGCCGGCAGGTAGACGCGCTCGTCGGCGTCGAATCCCAGTTGCTCGTTGGCGTCGACGGTGTCGAGCCCGGCATCCTGCAGCTGATAGGCCCGCAGCTTGTTGACGAGGCCGATGCCGCGGCCCTCCTGCGCGAGATAGAGCAGCACGCCGCTGCCGGTGCGCGCGATCTCGGCGATCGCGCCGCGCAGCTGGTCGCCGCAATCGCAGCGCAGGCTGCCCAGGAGATCGCCGGTGAAGCATTCCGAATGGAGCCGCACCAGTACCGGCGCCGCAGGATCCGGCTCGCCGATCAGGATGGCGAGATGCTCGATGCCGCCGTCGCACGGGCGAAAGGCGATGATGCGCGTGTTCTCCGCATCGGCGAGCGGCACGCGCGCTTCGCTCACCGGCCTCAGCGAATGCGCCGCCACCACCTGATAGGCTAGCACCTGCGCTGCCTCGAGCAGCATCAGCCCGTCGCGCTCGGTGAGCTGCGCACTGGTGCGCGCGCTCACCGGCGCCACCACCACCGCCGGCAGCAGCCGCGCGAGCTTCACCAGCTCGACCGCGGCGTTGGCGGCGTCGCTCGCCGTCGTCACCGGTCCCGCCGGCGCCCGGGCGCTCGCTCCGGCGCCGGGATCGGCGAGGTCGCGCAGCGCTGGCGCCGTCGCGTCGGCGCCGAGCCGCAGCAGCACCGCTCCGCCCTTGCCGCTCGGGGGCTCGGCGAGGCCCAGCGCCGCGGCGCGTCGGCGCGTCAGCACCAGCGACAGCCCCTGCCCCGACAGTGTCCTCAGCCGATCCAGGCTTTCCGGCGCGATCGCCTCCGCCGCCTGGACGAGGAGCGTCGCCTTGCCGTCTCGCAGCAGCACCAGGCTGCCGCGACGCAGATCGGTGATCGCGCGGTCGACCTGACGCAGCGCGCGTTGATCGGGCGTGACCGGCAGAGTGGCTGGCTCGACGTTGAACAAGGACTGGCTCCCGCCCCTTATGTAGTGACTGCCGCTCGCCGCTGCCGCCCCGCCGTCAGGAGCCGGACCGTATCCGCGGCGAAGGAATAGCAGAGCAGCCCGACCCCGGCCAGACAGAGGAGCCGCGCCGTCCCGGGCCCCGACGGCGGCGCCAGCGCCGCCAGCAGCGCCGCGATGCCGGCGACGCAGATCGCCTTGCGGCGAAAGAGCGGCGGCAGCGGCGCCGCCAGCGCCGGCCAGAGCCACCCCGCGCCGAGAAAGATATAGCGCAACAGCCCCGCCGTCAGCACCCAGCCCCCCGCCTGTCCCGCACGCCAGACCAGCGCCGCCAGCACGAGCATGAAGAGGGCGTCGACTTCCATGTCGAAGCGCGCGCCGAAGCGGCTGGCAAGCCCGGTTTTCCGGGCCGCCCAGCCATCGACCCCGTCGAGCAGCAGCGCCGCCGTCCCGGCCAGCGCCAGCAGCCAGCGTCCGTCCGGCCCGGGCGCCGCGCCGTCGCAAAGCACGCCGATGAAGAGCGCCGCGGCGACGGCGCGGGCGAGCGTCACGGTATTCGCCGCGCCGAAGCGGCGATGCGGCGCATGCTGCGCCAGCCCGACGAGGATCAGTGCCGCGATTCCCGCATATCCCGCCGTCGCGCCCGCCGGCATCCGCCAGCCGAGCCCGCCGAGCGCCATCAGCGCCAGCCCCGCCGCCGCCGCGCCGGTACCGGCCAGCGCCAGCCGCCAGCCGGCATCGATCAGCAGGGCTCGGGGCGGCTCGGGGTGGTCGATGCGGGTCATGGGAATCTGCTCCGACCATGGCGCCAAACCCCCGGCGACCGCAAGCCGCGCCGGGTCGCCTCGCGCAGAGTTGACAGCGCCGGGGCCGGGCTCGATCGCCGGCGGCTCTCGATCTGGTGCGGCGGTCGGCAGCCGTTCATCCCAGCGGCATCGTCTCGGGACGGGCTTCATGGCAGGATTGCCGCCGAAGAAGGAAATGTCGCCCGTATTTTCCGTTGCCAGGAGCGGGCACGTTCCGGCTATCTGCGCGTGCGTCCCGGACGCGTGCGCGGGTTCGGGGCCAAAACCGCACGGGACAGGCGCGGTGGCTCGCATTCTGCTAGTCGAAGATGATCTGGACGTGCCGCCGCCGCTCGCCGCCATCGCACCGCGTCATGGCTCCGTCGGCATCGCGCCGCTGCCTATCCCGGGAAGCGTGACCTGGAAGACATGCGGGCCGGGGCCGGTCAGCGCCGGTATCTCCGCCGTGCTCCAGCCGCCGCCCAGCGCCTTTATCAGCAGCACATCCGCCTCCAGCCGCCGGCGCCTGATGTCGAGGTCGTTGCGCGCGTTCAGCAGCGCCACGGACTGCGCGGTCACCACCTGGAGATAGGGATCGACGCCGCCGACATAGCGGTTGGTGAAGATGCGCAGCGAATTTTCCGCCGATGCCACCGCCGCCTTCTGCTGCTGCGCCTCGCGTTCGAGGATCTGCAGCGCGGCGAGATTGTCCTCGACCTGCTGGAACGCCGTCAGCGTCGTCTGGCGATAGGCGGCGACGGTCGCCTGATAGCTGGCAACCGTCGCGTCGGATTGCGAGCGGCGCAGCCCGGCGTCGAACAGCGGCTGACTCAGGCCACCCCCCACCGCCCAGATGCGGCTCGGCCAGGTCAGCCAGTTGTTGGCCGCGGTGCCGAGAAAGCCGCCGATGGCGCTGAGCGTCAGCGCCGGATAGAACGCCGCCTCGGCGATGCCGATCTGCTCGTTGGCCGCTGCGACCCGGCGCTCGGCGGCGGCGATGTCCGGCCGGCGCTGCAACAGCTCGGAAGGCATCCCGGCCGGCACCGCTGGCGGCTCGAGCGACAGCGGCATCGGCGGCAGGCCGAAATCCCCCGGCGGCTTGCCGATCAGCACGGCGATCGCATGCTCGTACTGCGCCCGCGTCACGGCGACGTCGGTGGCCTGGACCTGCGTCGTCTGGAGCTGCGTGCGCGCCTGCTCGACATCGGCCTCCGACGCGCCGCCCCCCGCGAGGCGATCCTCGGTGAGCTTCAGCGCGTCGGCATAGGCTGCCACCGTGTCGTTCAGCAGCTTCTGTTGCGCATCGGCATTGCGCAGCTCGACGAAGTCGATCGCCAGTTCCGCATGCAGGCTGAGGGACGCAGTCGCGAGATCGGCGGAACTCGCCTGCGCCTGCTCGCGCGCCGCCGTGACGCTGCGGCGGATCTGTCCCCAGACATCGACCTCATAGGAGAGGTCGAAGGGAAGTTCGAACTGGCCGGTGGTCGCGTGCGGTACGGAGAAATACGGCGTATTAGCCGAATCGCGCAGCAACGTCGCGCTGGGCGATACAGCGAGCATCGGATATTGCGACGCCTGCTGGACGCCGAGCAGCGCCCGCGCCTGGCGGAAATTGGCCTCCGCCACCTTCAGATCCTGGTTGGCCGCGGTGACCTGGTCTTCGAGCGCGTCGAGTTCAGGATCGCCGAAGATCTCCCACCATTTGCCACGCGGCACCCCGTCTGCCGGCCGCGCCTGCCGCCACAGGCCGGTCTCGTTGCCCGCTCCGGGCAGCGCCTCCTTGTAGACGGCCGGCGTCGCCACCGGCGGCGGCGCCTTGTAGTCGGGGCCGACGGAGCAGCCGGCCAGCAGCAATCCCACCGCGCCGACGACGCGGCGCTGTCCTCCGCCCGGTCTCCCGCTCATGGTGCCGCCCTGGAATCCTTCTGGGCACGGACGTGGACGGCGGCACCGCTTTCCAGCGAGTCCGACGGGTTGAGGACGACCTCGTCGGTCCCCGCCAGCCCCTCGATCACCTCGACGAGGTCGCCGTAATCGTGGCCGATCTTCACCGACACGAGCTGCACCTTGCCGTCGCGGATCACGCCCGCCTGCAGCCCCTCCTTGCGGAAGAGCAGGGTATTGGCAGGAATGGTCACCGACCGCCCCGCCGCCGGCAGCCGGAAATGAACCGAGACATAGGCGCCGGGCAGGAGCTGCCCGGTCGGATTCGGCACGTCGACCTCGACCAGCAGCGTGCGCGACGTCATGTCGATGGCGTTGGCGGTGCGGACCAGGCTGCCGGTAAAGCTCTGCCCGGGGAACTCGTCGAGCGTCACCGCGGCGGTGGCACCGACATGGATCGCCGGCGCATAGCTCTCGGGGACCGAGACATAGACCCTGAGCGTGTCGATCGCCGCCATGTGGAAGAGCTCGCGCGCCGGCGCGGCGCCGCCGGCGGCGATCAGCGCGCCGATATCGATGTTGCGCGCGGTGACGATGCCGTCGAACGGCGCTTCGACCTTCTCGAAGGACTGCAGCTCCTCCAATTGCGCCACATTGGCCTCGCGCGACTGCACGATCGCCTTGTCGGTGTTCAAGGTGCCGACCGCGTTGTCGCGGTCCTGGGTCGAGACCGACCGGGTCTTCAGCAGGTTCTCGTTGCGCTCGGCGGTGATCTCCGCGAGCTTCAGCGCCGCTTGCGCGCTGGCGAGATCGGCGCGCGCCTGCCGCAGCTGCTGGTCGATCTCGGGCGTGTCGATGTCCGCCAGCAACTGGCCGCGTCTCACATGGGCGCCGATATCGAAGTACCAGTGCTTCAGATAACCGTTGGTGCGGGCATAGATCCCGGTGTCGCTGAACGCCTGGGTGTTGCCGGGGAGCACCAGCGCCTCGTCCGGCGCGCCGGCGATCGGGTGGATCACATCGACCGTCGGCACGGCGGCCTCATCGGTGGCGCGCGCCAGTTCGCTCTCGGTCTCGGCGCGGCTTCGGATGCCGGTATAGATCGCGCCGCCGATCACCAGGACGGCAGCCGCGAGCAGCACCGGCAGGCGCCAGCGACGGGGCCGCCGGAGGCGGCTCTCGCTCAGATCGTCGGGCGGCGGGAGGCGTTCCGCTTGGCGCGGATCGTCGGGCGGCATGGAGGGGTTCTCCGATGAGGCGTCATAGGGAGCGGGGAGGGGTGGCGGCGGCAGGCGGTGGGCGGCGGTTGTGCAGCATCGCGAAGACCGCGGGGACGAAAACCAGCGTTGCGACGGTGGCCAGCAGCAAGCCGCCGATCACCGCGCGACCGAGCGGTGCGTTCTGCTCGCCGCCTTCGCCCAGGCCCAGCGCCATCGGCACCATGCCGATGATCATCGCCAGCGCGGTCATCAACACCGGGCGGAAGCGGGTGAAGCCGGCCTCGATCGCGGCCTTGACCGCGTCGCCATGCGCCGAGAGGCGGTCGCGCGCAAAGGAGACGACCAGGATGCTGTTCGCGGTGGCGACGCCCATGCACATGATCGCACCCATGAGCGCCGGCACGCTCAATGTCGTGCCGGTGAAGAACAGGCACAGCACGATCCCCGCCAGCGCCGCCGGCAGCCCGGTGATGATGATGAACGGGTCGAGCCAGGATTGGAAGTTGACGACGATCAGCAGATAGACCAGGACGATCGAGAACGCCAATCCGCTCAGCAGGTTGGCATAGGAGGTGCGCATCGTCTCGAGCTGCCCGCGGATGCGGACGAAGCTGCCGCGCGGCAGCAGGCCGCGGTTGGACGCGACGATCCGCTCGACCTCCGCGCCGGCCGCACCGAGGTCGCGCCCCTGCACCGAGGCGTAGATGTCAACGACGCGGCGGATGTTGTAGTGGTTCACCACCGCCATCTCCTGCGAGCGCGTGATCGAGGCGATGTCGGCGAGCACGCCGACGCGTCCGGCGGTCGGCGAGGTGACCGAGATGTTCTGGAGATCCTGCAGCGACTGGATCTTGTATTGCGGCGTCTGCGCCGCGAGGCTGTAGTTGACGCCGTTGGCGAGGTTCAGGAAGAACATCGGTGCCGTCTGGAAGCTGCCGCTCAGCGTGTTGAGGACGCTGGTCGCGACATCGTTCTCCGTGAATCCCGCCTGCTGCGCCTTGGTGCGGTCGACGTCGATGCGGAAGTCCGGATAGTCGAAATTCTGCTGGATGCGGGCGTCGACGATGCCCGGCACGTGGCGGATCTGCGACAGGATGCGGTTCGCGACCTCGCGGTTGTCCTGGACGTCGGCGCCCTCGATCTGGATGTCCATCGGCGCCGGCAAGCCGAAATTCAGCACCTGGGTGACGATGTCCGCGGGCAAGAAGAAGAAGGTCACGCCGGGGAACTGCATCGGCAGCGTCTTGCGTAGCGCTGCGACATAGTCGAGGGTCGAGCGATGATCGGGCTTGAGCGATACCATGATGTCGGCGTCGGCGGCGCCGATCACGCCCGAGATGGAATGCGTCAGGTTGATGGTGCTGTAGGGGAGGCCGATATTGTCGGTGATGGTCTGCCGCTCGCTCGCCGGAATCACTTGCCGGATGGCGGCTTCCACGAGATCGGCGAGCCGGGCCGTCTCCTCGATCCGCGTGCCGGTCTTGGCGCGCAGATGCAGCATGAACTGGCCGCTGTCGGTGGTCGGGAAGAAATCCTCGCCGAGCCAGGGCAGCAGCAGCAGGATGGTGAGGCCGCCGCCAAAAAACGCCGGGATGAACAGCAGCCGGCGCCGCACCAGCACCGCCAGCAGCCGGCCGTAGCCCTGCCGCAGGCGCTCGAATCCCTGCTCGAAGGCGCGCTGGAAGCGCAGCAGTGGATTGCGCGTGGGCGCGGCGTGATGCGCCTTCGCGCGCAGCAGGTACATGGCCATGGTCGGCACCAGCGTGCGCGAGAGCACATAGGACGCCAGCATGGCAAAGACCACCGCTTCGGCCAGCGGGATGAACAGATAACGCGCGACGCCGCCTAGCAGGAACATCGGCACGAAGACGATGCAGATGCACAGCGTCGAGACCAGCGCCGGCACGGCAATCTGCGCGGCGCCATTCAGGATCGCCTCGTGCAGGTCGTGCCCTTCCTCGAGATAGCGCTCCATGTTCTCGATCGTCACCGTGGCGTCGTCGACCAGGATGCCGACGGCAAGCGCCAGGCCGCCCAGCGTCATGATGTTGATGGTTTGGCCGAGGAAGCTCAGCGCGATGATCGAGGTCAGGATCGACAGCGGAATCGATACCGCGATGATCAGCGTGCTGCGCCAGCTGCCGAGGAAGAGCAGGATCATCGCCGCGGTGAGGCCGGCGGCGATCACCGCCTCGCGCACCACGCCGGTGATGGCGGCGCGGACGAAGATCGACTGGTCGCCCACCGGCTGGATCCTAAGCTCCGGCGGCAGGGTCTGGGTGACGCGCCCTAGCAGCCCGCGAATGCCCGAGACCACGTTGAGGGTCGATGCGTTACCGGCCTTGAGGATGCTGAGCAGCACGCCGCGCCTTCCGTCCTGCCGCGCGACATTGGTCTGCGGCGAGAAGCCGTCGCTGACGCTGGCGACGTCGCGAAGATAGACCGTGGCATTGTTCACCAGCTTGATCGGGTAATTGGCGAGCTGCTCGAGAGTGGTGGGCGCGCCGTTCACGCGGACGTCGTATTCGAACTCCGAGATTTTTGCCGTGCCCGAGGGCAGCACCAGATTCTGCCGGCTGAGCGCAGCCAGGACGTCGCCGGGCGACAGCCCCTTCTGCTGCAGCAGCCGGGGATCGAGATTGATCATCACCTCGCGCATCTTGCCGCCATAGGGATAGGGCACGACGGCGCCCGGCACGGTTACCAGCTGCGGCCGCAGGAAATTAAGCGCGAGATCGTTGAGTTGCGCTTCCGACAGACCGTTGCCCGAGAGCGCGAGCTGCAGGATGGGCACGCTCGAGGCGCTGTAGTTCATCACCAGCGGCGGCTGCGTGCCCACCGGCAATCCCCGCAAGATGGTCTGCGATGCCGCCGTGACCTGCGCGTTGGCGGTGTCGAGGCTGGCGCCGGGCTGGAGAAACACCCGGACGATCGAGATGCCGTCATAGGTGGTGGATTCGATGTGCTCGATGTTGTCGACGAGGGTGGTGAGGATGCGCTCGTAGACGGTGGTGATCCGGCCTTCCATCTCCTCGGGATTGAGGCCGGTATAGCCCCAGCCGACGGCAATGACCGGGATGTTGATGTTCGGCAGGATATCGGTCGGCGTGCGCAGGATCACCAGCGGGCTGGCCAGCAGGATCAGCAGCGCCAGCACGATGAAGGTGTAGGGCCGATTGAGCGCGAGCCGAACAATCCACATGAAGAGTCGTCTACCTCCAAGCCGCGCAATGCAAAATTCCGGCCAACCGCCAGCTGCGCCACAATCTCGACTGTGCCGATCGCCCCTATTCTAGGCAGGGCATGGCTCGGACATCGTCGCTGCAATGCACCCTGGTTCCGCTAATCCCACGCCCGCCGGGCGCCGCCCCCGCCGGTCATCCCCCCGCCGGCGCGTCAGAAGAGGCGCCGGATCGTTCGTGCACATTGGAATTTTTACACCTTAATTCAGAGAGTTATCAACCTGCCATCGTGACCTTGCCGTGCTGCTCACGCCGCTCGGCCGGTGGGCGGCGGTAGTGGCTCCAGCAGCAAAGCGCCCGCATGGCTGCATTGCATCACACGCCGGTCCGGCGCCGCCGACGGGGGCCGGCCCCGCGGTCGTCGGCGCCTGGCTTCCATATGGAAGCGATCATTGTTGATCCCAAGGCGTAAAAACTCCCTGATCGCCCGGTCATGGCCGACGCTCCCCGGGAGGCGCATCGCCGTCCCGACAATTCCGCCAGCCACAGCCCGTGGCGCGCCTGCTAGACTCGCCGCCATGAGCACCCCTCCCTCCCCGGCCGGCGACGCGCTGGTCGAGCGCCTCTCGCGCGACGGCTATGCCTTTGTCGCCGCGGCCGAGATGCGCGCCCGGCTCGAGGCGGCGACGCCGCTGACCGGTTGGGAGCGCTTTGCCGCAAGCTGGAACGACATGCCGGTCGACGCCTACATGGCCGATGGCGGGCGCTATCGCCGCCGCCGTCATGCGGTGTTCGCGGCCGCGCCCGCGGGCACTATCGCCCGTGCGCCGCACCAGCCGCACTACCAGAGCCTCGCCTACAACCCGCTGCATGGCGGCATCGAGCGCTGGTTCGAGCCGATGGCCGATGACGTCGCGGCCGGCGCGAGCCTCGCCGCCATCCTGGTCGCGAGCCGCGCGCTGTTCGAGCGGGTGGCGGGCGCGGTCCACGCCTGGCATATCGAGACCCACCAATTCCGCATCGAGGCGCGGCTCGGCGAGGCCGGCCAGCCGACGCCGGAGGGCCTGCATCGCGATGGCGTCGACTACGTGCTGGTGCTGCTCGTCCGCCGCCGGAACATCCGTCGCGGCACCACCCGCATCCATGACCTCGATCGCCGCCTCCTCGGCAGTTTCACCCTCACCGAACCGTTCGATGCGGCGCTGGTGCATGACGCGCGCGTCTATCACGCGGTGACGCCGGTCGAGCCCGCCGATCCCGCCTCCACCGCCCATCGTGATGTACTGGTGGTTACCTTCAAGCGCTGCTGACTCAACCGTTGCGTCGGGTACACCCACGACGTCGTTTTCTCCTCGGCCAACGGCCATGTGAACTGACCGCCCGGCCGCCACCTCCTAGAATGGCCATGGAGGCCACGGCATGCGGGACGAGGACGGGGTTTGGGAGAGCCTGCTGGCGCTGCGTCACCGCGGCGGCGTGGCCCCGGCGGCAAACGGAAGCGAGCCGGCGGAAGCGGCGGCGCTGCTCGATCTCTACCTGCCCTTCGCGCAGGTGCCGCGGGGCCGCCGCTTCGTCGTCGCCCATCTCGGCCAGAGCCTCGACGGCCGCATCGCCACGCTGGCCGGCGCGTCGCGCTGGGTCACCGGCGACGCCGATCTGCTGCATACTCACCGCATGCGCGCGCTGGCCGACGCGATACTCGTCGGTGCCAATACGGTGTGTCACGACGACCCGCAGCTTACCGTGCGGCGCTGCGGCGGCGCTCATCCGGTGCGCGTGGTGATCGATGCCGCGCGCCGCCTCGGCCCGGACCACCGCCTCTTCCAGGACGACGCGGCGCCCACCCTGCTGCTCGCCGCATCCGCGCGCGCCCGGCCCGGCGAGCGGCTGGGCCGGGCGGAGGTCGTCGGGCTACCCTGCAGCGCAGACGGCATCGCGCCCGCCGACATCGCCGCGGCGCTGGCTGAGCGCGGGCTGCGCTTTCTCTTCATCGAGGGCGGCGGCATCACCATCTCGCGCTTTCTTGCCGCCGGCGCGCTCGACCGGCTTCAGATCGCCGTGGCGCCGATCCTGCTCGGTTCGGGCAAGCCGAGCCTGATCCTGCCGGCGGTCGAGGTGCCGCAGGCGGCGCTGCGGCCGCGCATGCGGCACTTCAGCCTGGGCCACGACACGCTCTATGAATGCATCTTCCGTGACTGAGGGCGCGCGCGCCTTCTGGCTGGCCGAGCCCGGCCGCGGCGAGATCCGGCGCGAGGCGCTGGCGCCGCCCGGTCCCGGCGAGGTACTGGTGCGGGCGCGGCGGAGCGGCATCAGCCGCGGCACCGAGAGCCTGGTGTTCCTCGGCCGCGTGCCGCGGAGCCTCCACATCGGCATGCGCTGCCCGTTCCAGCGCGGCGACTTCCCGGCGCCGGTCAAATACGGCTATGCCTCGGTGGGTGTCGTCGAGGCGGGCGCGGCGGCGCTGATCGGCCGCCGTGTCTTCTGCCTTCACCCGCACCAGGACCGCTATGTCGTGCCGGAGGATGCGGTGGTGCCGGTGCCGGATGCGGTGCCCGACCGCCGCGCCGTGCTCGCCGCCAATATGGAGACGGCGCTCAATGGCCTCTGGGATGCGGCCCCGCTGCTCGGCGACCGCATCGCCGTGGTCGGCGCCGGCACCGTCGGCGCGCTGATGGCGGCGCTCGCCGCCGGCATTCCCGGCGCCGCGGTGGAGATCGTCGACATCGATCCCAGCCGGGCCGCTCTGGCCACTGCCCTCGGCTGCCGCTTCGCCGTGCCGGCGCGCGCCGCCGGCGATGCCGATCTCGTCATCCACGCCAGCGGCAGTACCGCCGGCCTTGCCACGGCGTTGGCACTCGCCGGCCTCGAGGCCACCGTGCTGGAGATGAGCTGGTATGGCGATGCGATGGTGCCGGTGCCGCTGGGCGAGGCGTTCCACGCCAGGCGCCTCCGGCTGGTCGCCTCGCAGGTCGGAATGGTGGCGCCGGCGCGGCGCTCGCGGCGCTCGCGGCGCCAGCGCCTGGAGCAGGCGCTCGGCCTGCTCGCGGCGCCGGTCTTCGACCATCTGCTCAGCGGCGAGAGCGCCTTCGAGGAGCTGCCCCAGGCTATGGCGCGGCTCGCCGGCGATCCCGCCGGCGCGCTCTGCCACGGCATAACCTACGGCTGACGCCGCGCGGGGGCGCCTCCTTGCTCGTCCGGGCGCCGCGGGTCGGGAACCGGCGTTGCCAAAGTTCATCGGCGATGGCAAGGTCAAGCCTCAACGAGGCTTACTTCTGCGGATGTCGAACAAGGCCGCCGGAACGCGAACCGACGGGAAATGGCAGATGTCGAACAAGCCGCGTAGCGTCCCGCCGCCGCCGCTTACCGCTTTCCGGGCGGCGACGGGTCCGCGCCCTCCCGCCCTCGCGCGGCAGCACCCGCGCCCGGTCGTCGCACAGACGTCGCCCGCTCGTTGGCCGCTCCCGGCGCCCGCGCGGCCGGCACCACCCCCGCTCAGGCAGCAATCGATCGCTGGCGCGGCGCCGCGCCGGCCCGCTGTGGCCGCCGTACCAGGCGTCCGCGCCGCCCCGCCGCTATGGCGGCCGGAGGTCGCGCCGCCCGCTATCGTGCAGTGGCAACCGGCAATCCGAGCCGTCGCGCCGCCGCCGGTTCCCGGCCGCCGTGCTGCAGGGGCGGGATTCGCACCGCCGGCGCGGGTCGTTCAGCGCGCCGCTGCGGAGCTCTCCGATGCCGCGCGATATCGTATCAATAAGGAGAAGATCGACGCCGCCCTCGCCTCGCTCTACGCGCAGTTCTACGGCAACGACGGGGTGCGGAAGGATTTAGCCGGCGCAGACGTGAAAAGCGTCGTCTACGCGGCGCTGGGCAAAGAAACCTCCGCCTACCTCGCTACGCCCCTGACCGGGCTGGGGCGGCTGGCCATCGCGGACGATGCGGATCCCGACTATCTCGTTCACAAGCAGGCCGCCACAAAAGCCGTCACGGCCGACGATCTGAGCCGTCGCTATTACTATCACGTCCACAACAAGCATTACGTCAAGCCGGCGAGCCGCACCGGCCTGGCGCGGCGCATCGTCATTAATGTGGCCTCGCAGCAGGATGCGGTGAAGGTGTCCGATAAGTTCATCGATCTCTTCAAGTCGAGCAACTCCGGCGACGCGGCGATAGGCCAGCATATCAAGGAGTTCAAGGTTTATCTCGGGAACAGCGCCACCGACCGCGTCAAGAAGGACAAGCTCGTGGTCTATTACGACTATGCTCCGGGATCGGGCGGGGCGGACGCTGTCGGCGACGGGATCGTAGCGGTCGTGCAATCGGCGGGCGTGGTTTTCGGCGAAGACCTCGCGCCGTTCTATTCGGTCGTTGCGCCGGGCATCGCCTGGGCGGAAGAACCGAAATACCACAGCGACAGATCGACCATGCAAGGCAGTTTCACCACCACACGTGCATCGGTCATCGCTTACGTCATCAAGCACAACGACCGCGTCGCGGGGCTGGCGGGTTTCGTTGATCTGGTCGCCGAACGGTTCCGGCGCGACGGGGTCGATCTCGCCCGGGCGCATCGTCACTCCTGATCGCAACGCGGACCGCGCGGCTTGTCATCGCCGGCGCGGCGCTCTATCTCGCCGCCAGGAGGGCCGGCCATGTACAGCCTCGCGGTCAGCGACCATGTGATGGTCGCCCACAGCTTCGTCGGCGAGGTCTTCGGTCCGGCGCAGCAGCTCCATGGCGCGACCTATGCGGTGGAGATGGAAGTGCGGCGCGCGCAACTCGACGGCAACGGCTTGGTCTGCGATATCAGTCTCGCACTCCAGGCGCTGAAATCGGTGCTCGGCGAGATCAACTACCGCAATCTCGACGAGGTGGCCGAGTTCCGCGGTCGCAACACCACGACGGAATTCCTCGCCGGCGAGATCTTCCGTCGCCTGAAGGCGCGTATCGCGGCGGGCGCGCTCGGCCCCGGCACCGCGGGCGCGCTCGCGGCGATGCGCGTCACCGTGCGCGAATCGCCGGTCGCCTGGGCGGCCTTCGACGCCGCGCTCGGCTGATGGCGCTCACCTTCATCGTGCCGGGGCCGCTCCACCAGCTCACCGGTGGCTATCTCTTCGACCGCCAGGTGGTCGACGGCCTGCGCGCGCAGGGCCGTACCGTCGAGGTGAAGGAGCTGGCGGGAAGCTTTCCCGAGCCCGATGCGGCGGCCCGCCGGGCGGCGGCGGCGGCGCTGGCCGGGCTCGAAGAGGGAGCTGCGGCGGTTATCGACGGGCTGGCGCTGCCGGCCTTTCTCGAGTGTTGCACGCCTGACGCGGCGCGCCACCACCGCCTCGTGGGCTTCGTCCACCACCCGCTGGCGCTTGAGATTGGCTTGCCGCTCGAGACGCGCGAGGCGCTGGCGCTGGCCGAGGCGCGGCTGCTGCCGCTGCTCGCCGGCGTGCTCTGTCCCAGCCGCACCACCGCCTGGCACATGGAAGAGTATGGCGTGGCGCGCTCGCGCCTGCTGGTGACACCGCCCGGCACCGCCAAGCCGTCATCGCCGCCGCGCCGCGCGTCGCGCGAAGGGCCGGTGCGGCTGCTCTGCGTCGCGACGATTTCGCCGCGCAAGGGTCATCTGCTGCTGATCGAGGCCCTCGCCGAGCTCACCGACCGGCCGTGGCAGCTCACCTGCATCGGCAGCCTGACGCGCGATCCCGACGCGACGCTGGCACTGGAACAGGCGATTGCGCGCCATGGCCTCGGCGGCCGTGTGCTGCTTGCCGGCGAATGGCCGCCGGAGCGGCTTGGCGCCGCCTATGCCGACGCCGATTGTTTCGTGCTGCCCTCCTATCACGAGGGCTACGGCATGGCGTTTGCCGAGGCGCTGGCGCATGGTCTGCCGATCGTTGCCACCACCGCCGGCGCCATCCCCGAAACGGTGCCGCCGGGCGCGGCGATGCTGGTGCCGCCGGGCGATCGCGTCTCGCTGGTACGCGCGCTGGCCATGGTGCTCGAAAAAGCGCCGTTGCGCCTGCAGCTGGCCACCGCCGCCGCCACGGCGGGCGCCGCCTTGCCGGATTGGCCCGAAGCGGTCGGGCGCTGGGCCGAGGCGCTCGACCGGCTGGTCGCCGGCTGAACGAACCGCCGATGCGGGATGTAAGGCGGCTGTCGGCACGACGCGGCACTCCTCCTCCAGGCGGCTTGCGCCGCGCCCGGTCCCGGCGAATAGTGCGGGATAGGCAGTTCTGGACGAGGAGCGGGCCATGGCGAAGGCGATCTGGCGAGACAAGGTGCTGGCGGACAGCGAGCGGTTCGAACTGGTCGAAGGAAATGTCTATTTCCCACCGGACACCCTGAACCGCGCTTATCTGAAGTCGAGCGCAACCACCACCGTCTGTCCTTGGAAGGGCATGGCGCATTACTTCACCGTCGTGGTGGACGGGCAGGAGAATGCCGACGCCGCATGGTATTATCCGGCCCCGAAGCCGGCAGCGGCGGCGATCAAGGACCATGTCGCCTTCTGGCATGGAGTCAAGGTCGAACGCTGAGCGCCGAGCGGCGGCGGAAGGCGAGGGCGGATGAGCGCGGGTCGCAGAATATTGATTGTCGACGACGACGTGGCGCTGCGTCACTCGCTGGCCGAGCAGCTGCAGCTGCACGAGGAGTTCCAGGCGGTCGGTGCGGAAGACGCCGCCGCCGCGCTGGCCGCCGCGAAGCAGCAGCATTTCGACGCCGTCCTGCTCGATGTGGGACTGCCCGACATGGATGGACGCGAGCTGTGCCGGCTGCTGCGCCGCGGCGGCGTGCGCGCACCGATCCTCATGCTCACTGGCGCCGACAGCGATGCCGACACCATCCTCGGCCTCGACAGCGGCGCCAACGACTATATCGCCAAGCCGTTTCGCCTGAACGTGCTGCTCGCGCGGCTGCGCGCCCAGCTGCGCCAGCACGAGCAGTCCGAGGACGCGGTCTTCACCATCGGACCCTACACCTTTCGCCCTGCGGCGAAGCTGCTCACGGACGAGACCGGCCGCAAGAAGGTACGGCTCACTGAAAAGGAGACCGCGATCCTCAAATACCTCTACCGCGCCGGCGACAAGATCATCGGCCGCGACACGCTGCTGAACGAGGTCTGGGGCTACAATGCCGCTGTAAGCACCCACACGCTGGAGACGCATGTCTACCGCCTGCGCCAGAAGATCGAGCGCGATCCCGCGAAGGCGCAGATCCTGGTGACCGAGCCGGGCGGGTACCGCTTGGTGCCGTAGGAAGTTCTCGGTATCCAATCGTAGGTTGTCGGTGAGATGACCGACGACTGATAACGGCTACCGCCGCCGGGCGAGCAGTGCGTTGCAGCCCCAGGCATTGCCGTTCCACGTCGCACTGCGCACGGTGCCCTGGCTGTCGGCCGTGACCTGGACGCGGCATTCATAGTGAATCGGTATATTGAAATTGAAGGTAGGACTCTCCGGGCCTGTCGCGTCGACCACCCAGACATAGACCTTGTTCCCGTCGACGGTTTCTTCTTTGTCGGGCGGCCCGAAGGCGGCGATGGCGGCCGAGACCGGCCGACCGTCCAGCGGCGCGAGAGCATCGTCCATCCGCTGGTCGACGCAGCCCGCAAGGCCAACCGATGCCAGCAGCAGGAGAAACGCATCTTTCCGCATCGTCACGCTCCGATGGCGCGCCGGGGATGGCGCCGGCAGCTCTGGAAATGGGTTGATCGGCGAGCCTCGTCAATCCGCGGCCGGGCGCAGCAGGGCCGGCGCGCAACTTCTTCACGCAGGATTGAGACGCGGCGCCGCGCGGGAACTTTCCTTGACCGCACGGGGGTGGCGTCAACTCCTTCGTAGGGATTTTCCATTACAAAAAAGTCAGAGCGGCCGCGAAGCCGGAATATCCGGGTTCCCCGGCCGTTGATGAGGCACACCGCCTGGTTCATTTACGACGCGCTCGCCGGCGATATCGCCGCGGGCCGCGCACCCGGATTGTTTCGCCCATGACAGACATGCCCGTGCCGCACGATCTGATGCCTGAGAGCGACAGCCGACCCGGCTGGCGGCGCCTTGTGCTCGCTGCGCTGCCTGCCCTGATCTACGCCGGGCTGGTGCTGGCGGTGTTCGGCGGCTTCGCCCTCGATCACCTGCCGCAAAGCCCGCTGGCGCGTCTCGGCATGGTCGCCTGTGGCGCCGCGGCGCTGCTGGGCGTCGCTTTTTTTCTCGATCGTCGCGAGGCGCGGCGCGAAGCCGCCGAGCGCGCGGTCAGCGGCGAAATCCTCGGCCCGGCCGAATAGCCTCCTAGCCCCCGAGCGTAACCACCACGGGCACGTGGTCGGAGGCTTTTTCCCAGCCGCGCAGTTGGCGGTGCACCGCGGCGGAGCGCAGGCCGCCCTGTAGCGGCTGCGTCACCCAGATGTGATCGAGGCGCCGGCCGCGGTCGGATGCCTCCCAGTCGCGGGCGCGGTAGCTCCACCAGCTGTAAAGCCGCTCCGGTGGCGGAACGAACCGGCGCACGGCGTCGATGAACCCCGCCGAAGCCTGCAGCGCGCCGAGCTTTTCCACCTCGACCGGGGTGTGGCTCACCACGGTCAGCAGCTGCTTGTGCGACCACACGTCGCTCTCGAGCGGCGCGATGTTGAGATCGCCGAGCAGGATCATCGGCTGCGTCGCCCGGCGCGCGCTCGCGAACCACGCCGCGAGCTCGTCGAGGAATTGGAGCTTGTGGGCGAATTTCGGGTTCGCCGCGGGGTCTGGAATGTCGCCGCCGGCGGGAATGTAGAGATTATGCAGCTCGACCCCGCCGGGCAGGCGGGCGATACCGTGCCGGCAGTCCTGCCGCTGGCACCAGCTCTGGGTTCCGCTCTCGGCGATCTCGAGGCGCGACAGCACGGCGACGCCGTTATAGCCCTTCATGCCATGGACGAGCTGATGCCGATATCCCAATTCGGCGAAGGCGTCGCGGGGAAACAGGTCGTCCGGCGTCTTCGTCTCCTGCAGGCACAGTACGTCGGGCTGCTCCTCGGCGATGAAGCGGCGCACATTGTCGAGCCGCAGCCGCACCGAGTTGATGTTCCACGTCGCCAGCCGCAGCATGTCCCGGACCGGCTCCTAACCGATGGCGACGGCGAGATCCGTCAAGCCGTCGACATGACCCTCGAGCCTGTCGCCCTGCTTCACCGCGCCGACGCCTGCCGGCGTGCCGGAGTAGATGAGATCGCCCGGCGCCAGGCCGACATAGCCCGAGAGATAGGAGATGGTCTCCGCCACCGACCAGATGAGCTGATCGATGTTGCCTTTCTGGCGGATCTCGCCGTTGACCTTGAGCCAGATCGCGCCCTTGGCGATGTGGCCGCTCTTGCTCGCCGGGGTGATCGGCGCGCAGGGCGCCGATTGATCGAAACCCTTGCCCATATCCCAGGGACGGCCAAGTTTCTTCGCCTCGCCCTGGAGGTCGCGCCGGGTCATGTCGAGCCCCACCGCGTAGCCGAAGACGAGATCGAGCGCCTTTGCCACCGGCACGTCGCGGCCGCCCTTGCCCAGCGCCACCACCAGCTCGATCTCATGCTGGTAGTCTTTGGTTTTGGACGGATACGGGATGGTCGAGCCGGTGGGCACGATGGCGTCGGCCGGCTTCATGAAGAAGAATGGCGGCTCGCGATCGGGGTCATGTCCCATCTCGCGCGCGTGATCGGCATAGTTGCGGCCGACGCAATAGATGCGGCGGACCGGGAAGGGGTCGCCGCCGAGCACGGGCACGCTGACGATCGCCGGGGCGGGAATCGCATAAGCCATGGAGCACTCCGGAAGGTGGGCGGGGCGCAATAGACCACAAAGCGGCCGGGGCCGACAACCCCGCGCCGCCGCCGGCCGGTTGGATCAGCCGCGCGCCTCGCGCCAGAGGCCGAGCTTCTCCTGTACGGTCCGGTCGGAGAAGCTGAAGAGCACGGACTCCGCGACCGCGCGATGGCGATGCGTCGCCCAGCTCGGCACCACGAAGACGTCGCGCGGACCCCAGGCAAAGGTCCGATCGCCGATGCGCGTCTCGCCCTGGCCCTCGATGCAGACGAAGACTGTGCCGTCGGTCGAGCGATAGGGCGCGCCGGCGAAGCCTCGGGGCAGCAGCTGCATGAAGGTCGACATGGTTGGCATCGCGTAGTCGCCGGTGGCCGGGTTGACATAGCGCAGCTTGAGGCCGTGGCAGGGATCCCATTCCTGCTGCCGCTCCATCTGCGCCAGCGCTTCGCGGGTACGCGCATAGGGGTAGTTGAAGACCGGCGAGGTCGGGCTCGTCGGCCGCCAGTCGACCGGCAGCAGGCCGGAGCCGTAGCGCGCGAGCGAATCGCCGGCCGGTCTGGTCACCAGCTGCGTCTCGGTATTGCCGGGCTCGACGAAGCCGGCATCGAGGAACCCCACCAGCGGAATGTCGAGTCCATCGAGCCAGACCATGGGCTCCTCGCTGTCATTGCCGTGGTCGTGCCAGGTCCAGGATGGGGTGATGACGAAATCGCCGGGGCTCATATAGGTGCGCTCGCCATCGACCGCGGTATAGGCGCCCTTGCCTTCGAGCACGAAGCGCAGCGCCGACTGCGAATGGCGGTGCGCCGGCGCCACCTCGCCCGGCAGGATCAGCTGCAGTCCCGCGTAAAGCGTGTGCGTCACCGATGCCTTCCCGGCGAGCGCGGGGTTCTCGAGGATGAGCACGCGGCGCTCCGCCTCCTTGGCGGTGATGAGATCGCCCGAGCGCATGAGATAGGGCCGGACCTCGTCGTAGTGCCAGATCGCGGGCACGCACGGCGTCGCCGGTTCGCGCGTCATCAACGCTCGCAGTACCTCCCAGAGCGGCGCCATATGCTTGGGCGCGAGCTCGTCATAGAAAGCGGCGCGCTCGGCGGTGCGAACTGGGGCGGTATCCATCGCTTATCTCCTGCGGGCTCGGGTCGGTCCCGGGGCGCGACATTACCGCTCAACTCCGTCGCCGGCTCAAGCGGGAAAGCGACCGGCGCCGCCGCGCCCAGGCTAGAGAATGCGGCGGCGCAACCGGTGCAAGCAGCCGCTAGCGGCGCTAAGTCCCTGAAAATGAAGGCGCCCGGTCAGGGGGGTTGACCGGGCGCCAGAAGCGCCGTTGCGGGAGTCCGATCTCGCTGGGGGCTGGATCGGACAGTCGGAGGGAGGGTCCACCGACCGCTTCAGCAGACACGTGGGGCGTTAACGTTGGCTCGAAAATTGCGCAAAATGCATGGCCGGCAGGAGATTTTCGCATGGCTATACGCCTGCTGCCGGGTCCGGCGTCATCCGTTCGCCAGCGACGCCTGCTCGTGTGGCTGGCCTTGATCGGAGGACAGCGCAATGCGAAGCGCATAAGACAAGGCGAGATTGCCCAGCGCCAGGACGACGAGCATTGCCAGCGTCGCGGTCACCCCGCAACGCGACAGCACCAGCGCGCCGACCGCCGGCCCGATTGCCTGCGCAAGCAGCGTCGGCAGGCCCAGCCGCCCGACCAACGTGGCGTAGCCCTCGGCGCCGAAAAGCACGAGCGGCAAGGTTCCTTTCACGATGGTGCGCACGCCATTGCCGAGCCCGTAGACGACGAGTGCGACGGCGATGATCGCCGGATTGCCGGCCAGAAGCAGCGCAAGGCCGAGGAACACCAGCGTGCTCGCCACGATGCCCTCCCAGACGGGGTGCACGTGGCGCCCGGCGGCGATCTCGATCAACCGTCCGCCAACCTGGCAGGCGCCCATCAGGCTGCCCAGCGCCACTGCCGCGGCGAGCGTGAGATGCAGGCCTTCCAGCAGGCTCACCAGATGGACCGCAAGCACGGAGCCGATGCCGATCTGCACGGTGAGATTGGCGCCGACCAGCCAGATCAGCATGCCACGTCGCCGGCGCGCCGCCGGTTCCGGTTTCGCCGGCCGCGTCGCGCCTGAGGGCGCCGCGGCGTCGGCCGCTTGCGGCAGCCCCGCCGGCAGCAGCAACAGCAGTAGCGGCACGCTCACCGCCAGGTGCAGCCCGGCGTAGAAGAAACAGGCGCCGCGCCAGCCGATCGACGCCACCAGCGCCGCGCTCAGCGGCCATGTCACCGTCATCACCAGGCCGCCGACCAGCGTCAGGCCGCCGATCATCGGTCGTGCCCGCAGCCCATAAAGCTTGCCGAGCGCGGCGAAGGCGGCATCGTATAAGCTTGCCCCCATGCCGAGGCCGAGCCCCGCCCAAGCGAGGAAATAGGCGAACTGATCTCGCGCGAGGCCGAGCGCGGTCAGTCCTAGCGCCAGCATCATCGCGCCGGCAGCGAGGACCGGCCGGCCGCCGTGACGCTCGATCGCTCTGCCGACCAGGGGCGAAACCAGCCCGGCGACCACTAGGCCGAGAGAAAGCCCGGCGACCACCGAGGTGAGCGACCAGCCGGTATCGGCGGCGATCGGCCGGGCGAGGATGGTGACGAGATAGTAGGTCGAGCCCCAGGCGAGCCACTGGGTGACGCCAAGCACCGCGATGATGCCGCCGCGTCCGCCCCGCCGCGGATGCCAGCCGATGCGCCGTAGCCGTCCGATCAAACCCGGGAAACCCTCCGACATCAACGATCCCGATCCATCTTTGCATGGTGGACAGATGCGTTGGATGCAAGTTTAGCAAGAATTTATGCTGGCCACACACGAGACTGTTGCTGTTCCCGGATGTCGCTCGCTCCGGCGCGGCGCTGTCCGCTCGCCCCCGGCATCTCTATGATCAAATGTGGTTGAACACTATTCCGGTGTTCACTGCAATAGAGGAGATGCACATGTTCGAGAAAAGCACGGTCGAGCCGAGCATCCTCGCGCAGATGAGCCTCAATCACGGCCCGCGCGACCTTATCGCCCGCTACATTGGCCATGCAGACCAGGCCGCCCGCGATCTGGGCGTGCGGCTCAGGCTGTCATGGGATTTCGACCGCCTGATCGCGCTCAATCGACAGCATCGCGACAGCTGGCCGATGCTGTCGCCGATTTTCAATCCCCGGTACAATTCCCTGCGGCGGGACAATGCTTTCCTCGTCGAAGGCGTCGACGAGTTCGGCGCGACCGTCATGACCAGCGCCGGCCGGCTCTATGATCACGGCGACCGCAGCATCGCCGACGATTTGCGGTCGCTACGGGTGTTCTACGACCAGCCGGGGAAATACGTCGCTGCCGGCGAGAGCGTCGAGGTTTCCGCACCGACCGCCGAGCATCTCTGCGGGCGTATCATGTTTTCGGGAGCGGTATGGGTCAGGCCCGACTACCGCCGCCACGGACTCACCAAGATCATTCCGCGCCTCACCCGCAGCTATGCGCTCGCGCAGTGGAACACGCCGGTATTCTGGGCCTATATCGATCACGACCTCGAGGAGATCGGGGTCGCGCGCGCCTACGGCTCCTGGCACGTCGAGGACCGCATCGCCACGCACATGCCGACCTGGCGCGGCGATCACGACGTCCTCTTCATGTCCATGGGTCAGGCGACGCTGATCAGGGATATCGCCGGCTCGCTCGATGCCTATGACCTCAGGACCGGCGCCGCCCGTTGGATCGACAGCGCCATCGCGAACCAGTCGATGGTGGCGGATCGCCACGGCATGACCAAACGGTCGTAGCGTCCCGACAGTGGCGCCGCCGCTCCCACGCGGATCAGGGCGCGAATCGACTCCAAGCGGGGACGGCGGCGCCACAGCGTTTCGGCATAGGCCTCGGCCACCTAGGCGGAATAGTCGCGGTCGGGATGATGCTGGTAAAAATCCTCCTCGATCGTCAACAGTGTCTCGCACGGCCGTATCGTCATAATACCGGCGCCGAAATGTTGCGTGATGAGCCGCGCGCCGCCGGCGGGATTGCGCACCAGCACCATGCGGCGGGCGAGCCCGCTGAAGCGCACGGCGCGATGCACCTCTTCGGTCAGCTCGCCGCGGGCGTTGCGCCACAGCTCGAACAGCGGCCGGGCGCGCGCAAAAGCCGGCGTCGACAACAGCGTCAGCGAGCGGGGCACCGACAGCCGCCTGATCTGCTCCATCGGCGGACGCTCGCGCGGGGCGTCATCCTCGTTGAAGGAGCAGAAAAGAGATAAGGAAATGCAGAGCCTGCCGGCAACCAGCGCCAATTCCGGCGGGCTGATCCGATCTTCGCCGCATTCATATTCCTCGACTGCCTTGCCGTCGACCCCCAGTCAGTCGCCGATCTCGCCGCGGCTCAACCCGGCGAGCAGCCGCTCCCGCCAAAGACGCCGGCCCATAAGTCGCTCGGGCGTGTCGCGATGCCGACCACCCCGCTTCATCGCCCCTTCCTCGGCCTGCCCGCTCGCCGTTCAGGAAATCGGCGCCGGCGAAACGCCTTCGCTCGCCGCCGACACGACGACGGGCACTTCGCGCTGGATCGACAGACACATCACGTAGACGTCGTTGCCGGCGCTACGCCACGGCATGAGCACCCGGTCGTAGCGCGTGCGCAGTGTCGTTCCATCCGACCTGCGCACGAAGGCGCGCACCGATTCCAGCCTCAGGCGTTTCGCCCATGACGTTTCGGCATAGGCCTCGGCCATCCAGGCGCCGTAAGCGCGATCCGGCTGCTCGCTCAATTCGCGCCCCACCGTCAGCATTGATTCGCATGGGTGCATGATCATGATGCCGGCGCCGAAATGCTCGGTGATCAGCCGCGACGACTGCGCCGGCTGACGGACGAGAATGGTGCGATTGAGCAACCCTGCATGGACGATCGCACGATGCACCTCGTCGCCGAACTCGCCACGCCGCTCCTTCCAGAGGTCGACGATCGGCCGCGTCACGGCAAACGGCGGGGTGGCGAGGTTGCGCAGGCCGCGCAGCACCGAATAGCGCGGCACCTTGATCTCGATCGGCGGCTCCGCGGCAAGCTGCTCGGCGCGCTCGATGAAGGCAAAGACGCTGGTGAAAAGCTCGGCATGTGTCTCGTTGCCCGAGCGCGTCACCAGCATGATGCGCGGCGGCGCGAGATCGTTGAGCGTCTGCAGCGCGCCGGCGAGCGTGACCCGCGAAAAGCCGCCGCGACGCAATGTCACGCGCACGCCGTCCTCGATCGAGCGGATATGGACGGCGCCGCGCTCGCGCACGGCAAAGGTGGCGAGATCGACGCGTGCATCGACATGCCCGAGTCGCCGCGCCAGCGCGATGGAATTCGCCGGCCACGCCTTGCCTCCCTCGTCGACGAGAATGCTGGCGACCATCGACCCTCACGCTCCTGCGCCCGGCGCGCCGACACCGCCGCCGAACATCGGCAGCGGACGCTCCGGGCTCGCCCGCGCCACGGAACCGGCGAGGTTCAGCGCGAGCCGACCTCGCTCTCGTCCAGCGGCCGCGCCATGGCCTGCAACAGCCGCTTGACCTGAGTACGCAGCACGTCGGAAGCGAGCCCGCGCCAGGCGCGGATCACCTCGATCTCGTCGGCGGTGAAATCCAGCGAAGAAGCCGGCGTGCCGGGCGGCATCCGGTCCTTGGCGAAAAAGGCCAGGTCGACGCCGAGAAAAGCCGCCGCCTTGACCATGCGCCCGGCACTCATCCGGTTCTCGCCGCTTTCGTACTTTTGCACCGCCTGGAAGCTGACGCCCAACGCCGCGCCCAGCTCCTGCTGACTTACTCGCGCCAGTTGCCGGGCGACGCGCAAGCGCTCGCCGGCATAGATGTCCTGCTCGCCCCGCCGACGTTTGGGCGGTATCGGCGGCGTCGCCAAAGCGCGATTCTCAGCCATTTCCATGGGATTCACCGAAATTCCGTCGATTGCACCGATCACATTACCTTCCCGAAAGCCTGCAAAGGGTACATGAATTCGCTGCCGCATCAAGCGCCCGGCCGCGACGCCGCCTGCTCCGCATCGGCGATCCCATCGAGCACCAGCTGCCGGCAACGTTCCGGCTGCTCCGGAATCATCATGTGGCTGGCGCCGTCGAGCTGAGTGAGACGCGCGCCGGAAATGCACGCCGCCATCTCCGGCAGCACGGCGCTGACCCAGCCGCGCTCGGGCAGATCGGGATCGCCGCCGACGAAATGCAGCGGCGCCTGGATCGTGGGGAGACGCTGCCAGGTATCGGCGATGCGGTGATTGCGAAAGATCATGGACTCGACCGCCGGCGGACAGGCCAGCGTGTAGCCGCCTTGCGGCAGCGGGCGCAGCGTGGCGTGGCAATGCGCGGCGAGCAGATCCGGCCGAAAGCGTTGAAATGCGCCGCGTGCGCCCAGCAACGCGGCGAACGCTTCCGGGCTCGGCCAATCGGCGCGGCGACGCGCGCTGCGCTCGACGAGCGGTGTCTGCTTGGCCGCGGCCTCGGCGAAATGCGGCGAGCGCGGATCCGGGAAAACTGGCGGCTCGAACAGCAGCGCCGCCGCCCAAGGCAGAGCTCCGCCGCGGGCGGCCAGCCGCAGCGCCGAGGCGGCACCCAGAGAATGGCCGGCGAGATAGAGCCGCCGGCCGCCGAGCCGCGCCGCCACCGCCGCGGCAACGGCGGCCAACTCGTCGGCAAAGCGATCGACGTGGAACACCTGCTCGAGCGGGCCATCGGGCCACGAGGCGCCGCCATGGCCGCGCGCATCATAGGCGAAGACCTCGACATCGGCGGCAAGCGCGCGCAGCCAGGGACCGTAGGAGCCCGCGGCGAGGCCGTTGGCATGGCCCACCAGCACCGCCGGCGCGTCCGTCGGCCCGCCAATCGCGTAGACCGGAAGCACGGCTCCGTCCGCGACGGAGACGGCGAAGTTCGCGACCTCGGGGAGGGAAAGAAAGCGGCGACCGGCCATGCCGGTGGTCCCGTGCGATGGCGCTTGTGCTGACCGGCCGGTCACTGCATTCTCTCCGGCCCTTGCGGCGCAGCGGAAACGAGACGATGGACCAGGGTAAACCGCAAAAGCCCGGCAGCGGCGGCGTCGCGCTCGGCATGCTGGAAGGCCTGCTCGGCTATCACCTGCGCCGCGCGCAGGTCGCGGTGTTCCAGCATTTCACCGCCGCCATGGGCGAGGCGGACATCACCCCGGGCCAGTTCGGCGTGCTCTCGGTGATTGCCGGCAATGCCGGCCTCAGCCAGACCCGGCTCGGCAACGCGCTCGGCATCGATCGGTCCACCGTCGTGGCGGTGATCGACCGGCTCGAAGCGCGCGGCCTGGTGACCCGCGGGCCCGCGCCCAACGACCGCCGCTCGCACGCGCTGCGGCTGTCGCCGAGCGGCGTGCAGCTGCTGCGGCGGCTGGAAGATATGGTGCAGACGCATGAGCGCCATATCGGGCGCAAGCTCAGCGCCGAGGATCAACAGCTGCTGATCCGCCTGCTCGACCGCGTCGCCGGCGCCGAGTGAGCTCATCGGCCGCGTCTGCGCGCAAAGGCGCGGCAGGCGGCGCCGAAGGCGGCGAAGAGCGCTCGGCCGAAGGGATCGTCGAGAACGCGGTACTCGGGATGCCACTGCACGCCGACGACGAACGCCGCCATACGATGACGCGCCGCTTCGATCTGGCCGTCAGGCGCTTCGGCCTCGATCGCCAGCGGCGGCGCCAGCCGATCGATGCCTTGTGCGTGCAGCGAGTTGACGACGAGTTCGGGCGCGCCGGCGATATGCTCCAGCAACCCGCCGGCCGCCAGGCGGACGCGGTGGGCGTCGCGCGCGTAGCGCCGTTCTGCGCTGCCTTCCGGCGCGCGGTGGTCCAGGCGCCCCGCCACCTCGTGCACGCGCTGATGCAGCGTGCCGCCGAGCGCGACGTTGAGTTCCTGGACGCCGCGACAGATCGCCAGCACCGGCAGGCCGCCATCGACGGCGGCGCGGATGAGCGGCAGCGTAAGCGCGTCGCGCGGCGGATCGTGCAGTGTGCCTTCGGCGCTGGGCGCGCCGCCGTAATGATGCGGTTCGACATTGCTGCGGCTGCCGGTGAGCAGGAGCCCGTCAATACGCCCGACGATGTCCTCGGGATCGAACCGCCGGGCCAGCGCCGGCACCAGCAGCGGAACCGCATCCGCTGCATCGCTTACCGCGGTGATGTACTTCTCGCCCACCCAATGGGTGGGATGCTCGCCCACCAGCCGCGTGCAACAAGGCAGTCCTACCAGCGGCGCCCGGTCGGTCGAACCGATCATTGGCATGACGGCACCTTGGCCCGATATTGAGGGGGATGCAAGCCGGGATCGGTCAGCTTCTTGCCTGGAAGGGTGCCGCGGTCGCTCTGTGGTTCGTGGCGCTGTTCGCGCTCGAGCGCGTCCTGCCCGCGGCGCAGCCGCGCCTGGCCGAGCCGGGCTGGCGGCGGCTGCTGCGCAATGCCGCGCTCTGGGCCGGCAACGCCCTGCTGTCGCCGGCGGTGGTGCTGCCGGTCTCGGCGCTGGCCGCTGCCGCGGCGCCGCAGTGGCGGCCGTCCTGGTGGAGCGGCGCCGGAGGTCTGCTGCTGGACCTGCTGCTGCTCGACGGGCTGATCTATTGGTGGCACCGCGCCAACCACTTCGCGCCTTTCCTGTGGCGCTTCCATGCCGTGCACCACCTCGACCGCTTTCTCGACACCACCACGGCGGTGCGCTTCCATGCCGGCGAAGTGCTGCTCTCGGCGCTGGCGCGTGCCGGCGTGATCATGCTGCTGGCGCTGCCGTTGAGCTCGGTGCTGGCCTTCGAGACGCTGGTGTTGCTGGCGACGACGTTCCACCACTCGAACCTCCGCCTGCCGCCCCGGTTCGAGCGCGTTCTCTCGCTGGTCGTGGTGACGCCATCGATCCACTGGGTTCACCATCATCGCTGGCGCGCCGATACCGACTCGAACTATGCGACCGTCTTCAGTCTGTGGGATCGGCTCTTCGCCAGCCGCTCGCCGCGCCCGCGCTTCAGCGACATGCCGATCGGCGTCGAGGGACGCGAGGAGGAGGCGCTGATGGGCCTGCTTAGGGCGCCATTCCAGCGCTTTCCTTACGCGGGACGATCGGCTAGCTCTTAGAGCCTGGTTCCCAAAAGGGCTCTTGGGCGGCCGGCAACAGAATCGGCCAAGGGGGAGAAAGCGTCATGACGCACGATCACGCAGCCGGCTCGCGCCGGCAGTTTCTCGCCTCCCTGGCGGCGTTCGGCGCCGCTTCGGCGCTGCCGGCGAACGCCTTGGCGGAGACGCCGCGCCGGGTCGACGTGCATCACCATTTCTTTCCGCCCGCCTATCGCACGCCGCTGGCGGAGTGGGCCAAGCGCGAAGGGATGGGCGGGCTGTTGCCGGTGCAGCGCGACTGGACGATCGAGAGCGACCTTGCCGAGATGGACCGCACCGGCACCGCCGCCGCGGTGCTGTCGATCTCGACACCGGGAGTGTGGTTCGGCGATGTCGAAGGCGCGCGGCTGATGGCGCGCCAGTGCAACGAGTACGGCGCCGACATGGCGCGTACGCATAAATCGCGCTACGGCCTCTTCGCCGCGGTGCCGATGCCCGACGTCGACGGCACGCTCGCCGAGATCGCCTACGCTCTCGATACGCTCAAGGCCGACGGCATCGGGATGATGACCAGCTATGGCGATGTCTGGCCCGGCGACCAGCGCTTTGCGGCGGTGTTCGAGGAGTTGAACCGGCGCAAGGCGGTCGCCTATTTCCACCCGCTGGCGCCGAATTGCTGCGGCAATCTCATCCCGGGCGTCCCGGCCGCAATGCTGGAATATCCCCAGGACACCTCGCGGGCGGTGGTCAGCATGCTGTTCGGCGGCGTCTTCGCGCGCTACCCGGATATCCGCTTTCTCTTCTCCCATGCCGGCGCCTCGATCCCGGTGCTGGCGGGCCGCATCACCAATGCTTCCAAAGGGCGTAAGGATCTCGCGGAAGTGGCGCCCGGCGGCATCGACGCCATGCTGCGCAAGCTGCATTACGACACCGCCAACTCGGCGTTCAAGCCGACCATGGCGGCGCTGCTGAGCCTGGTGCCGGCAAGCCAGGTGCTGTTCGGCAGCGACTATCCCTACTACAGCATCGCCGACAACCTCGCGACCTTCGACAATCTCGGCCTCACCCCGGCGCAGCGGCGCGCCATCGAGCACGGCAATGCGGCGCGCCTGATGCCGCGGCTGAAAGTCTGAACGCCGCCCCGCTCAGGGCAGCAGGTGGTGCGAGCCGGGCCCGCGGATGATGGTGACGCCTTCGGGCGTCGTTTCGACGCTCGGCCGCTCCTGCGCGGCATAGCGTAGCGGTCGATCGGGCGGCAGGGCGGCAGGTATGGCCGGCGCGCCGCCGCCGTCCCAGGCCCAGTTGCCGCCCCAGCCCCAGTCCCAATCCGGGAAGAAGCCCGCATAAGGCGGCGCGAACCCGTAGAGCCCGCCGAAACCGTAGCCGCTGCCATGCCGGCCGCCGAAGCCGTTCGGGGCGCTGAAGCCGGCGGGGCTGTTCCCGAAGGAGGCACTGAGGCCATAGGACGCCCCGGGGAAGCGATTGGGCGAGACGCCGAAAGGGAAGAAATGTCGCTGGGGGAACCCGCGGAACGGCGCTGCCCCGAAGGCGCCATGCCCGCCGCTGCCGCCGCCGCGCCCGGCGGAGGCGGGAAGAACCGGCAAGGTCACCAGCAGGACGAGAAGCAGCGGCAGGCGCATGGGATGATCTCCTTAGCCGCGGCCGCTCCGTCAATGCGAGGCGGGCCCCGAGCTCTGACGCGTCCAGTAGAACAGGTTGGGGTCGAGCGGGATGCCGTATTGCGGGCTCTCCAGCATCACCGTGATCTGCCGCTGCTGCGGATCGATCACGGTCCATTGCCTGAGTTCCAGCGGCCGCTCGCTCATCACCACGGTCAGGCTGCCCTGATCGGGGCTTTTGGTCTCGGTCATGGCGAGGCGCAGCACGCCGGGTTCGCGGCGGAAGCCGGTGACGGTGACGTCGCCGTTGAGCTTGATCTCCGGCCGCAGCAGGAACCAGGCGGGGGTATCCTCGATGCCGATCTGCGACAGCTGCTCCAGCTTGCTGTCCCAATAATAGACCGCGTTTCCGTCCGAAACGATCAGGATGGGGGTGGGCGGGTCATAGACGATGCGCATCTTGCCCGGGCGCTGCAGGTAGATCGTCCCGGTGGCGATGCCGCCATCCTGGGCGAATTGCTGGAAGCGCGATTCCAGCGTGTGGATGCCGTCGAGATAGCGCTGCACCTCGGCCAGCGTCGCCTGGTCCTGCGGCGATAGCGGCGCCGCTCGCACTCCCGCGGCGCGGGCCGGCAGCGCGGCAAGCGCGGCAAGCGCGGAGAGCGAGGCGACCATGTGGCGGCGGCTGAGCGGTTTCATTGTCATCTTACGATATAGGGGGCCGGGGCGTTCCCGGGAAGTGGGGCCGGCCAGCGGCCCTACTCGATGTTGCGCGCCAATACCTCGCGCTTGCCGACATGGTTGGCGGCGCTGACCACGCCTTCCGCTTCCATGCGCTCGACGATGCGCGCGGCCCGGTTGTAGCCGATTTGCAGATGGCGCTGGACGAAGCTGGTCGAGGCCTTGCGTTCGCGGCAGACCAGCGCCACCGCCTGATCGTAGAGCTGGTCGCCGGAACCGCCGGCCTCGCCGTCGCCGCCGGCCAGCTCGCCGCCGCCTTCCTCCTCCTCGGCGGTGATGTCGTCGATATAGACCGGCGGACGGCCGTTCTCCTTGAGGAAGCGCACCACCTGCTCGACCTCCTGGTCGGTGACGAACGGCCCATGCACGCGGGCGATGCGGCCGCCGCCGGCCATGTGCAGCATGTCGCCGCGCCCGAGCAGCTGTTCGGCGCCGCTCTCGCCGAGAATGGTGCGGCTGTCGATCTTGGACGTCACCTGGAAGCTGATGCGGGTGGGGAAGTTCGCTTTGATCGTGCCGGTGATGACGTCGACCGACGGGCGCTGCGTCGCCATGACAATGTGAATTCCGGCGGCGCGTGCCATCTGCGCCAAGCGCTGGATCGCCGCCTCGATGTCCTTGCCGGCGACCAGCATGAGATCGGCCATCTCGTCGACGACGACGATGATCAGCGGCAGCGGCGTGGTGTCGAGCGGCTGATCCTCGAAGATCGGCTGGCCGGTCTCGGGGTCGAAGCCGGTCTGCACCTTGCGCATCAACGCCTCGCCGCGCGCCTCGGCCTCGGCGAGGCGCTGGTTGTAGCCCTCGATGTTGCGCACGCCGAGCTTCGACATGGCGCGGTAGCGATTCTCCATTTCGCGCACCGTCCATTTGAGCGCCACCACCGCCTTGCGCGGATCGGTCACCACCGGGCAGAGCAGATGCGGGATTCCGTCATAGACGGAGAGCTCGAGCATCTTGGGATCGATCATGATGAAGCGGCACTGCTCCGGCGGCAGCCGGTAGAGGATCGACAGGATCATGGTGTTGATGCCGACCGACTTGCCGGAGCCGGTGGTGCCGGCGATCAGCAGATGCGGCATGCGCGCGAGATCGGCGATCACCGGCGCGCCGCCGATATCCTTGCCCAGCACCAGGGTGAGCCGCGCAGCGGTGCGCTCATAGGCCTCGGAGGCCAGGAGTTCGCGCAGATGGACCATCTCGGCCTTGGCGTTGGGCAGCTCGATGCCGATCACGTTGCGTCCGGGGATCACCGCGACGCGCGCCGAGATCGCGCTCATCGAGCGGGCGATGTCGTCGGCAAGACCGATGATGCGCGACGCCTTGATGCCGGGCGCCGGTTCGAGCTCGTAGAGCGTCACCACCGGGCCCGGGCGCACCTTGACGATCTGGCCGCGCACGCCGAAATCCTCGAGCACGCTCTCCAACATCCGCGCATTCTGCTGCAGCGCCTCCTCGTTGACCTGCGCCGTCTTGGCCGCGGGCGGCGGCGCCAGCAGGTCGAGCGGCGGCAGCAGATGCCGGTCGGCCGGTCCAAGATCGAGCGTCGCCTGCCGTGCCGGCTCGCGCCGCGCGCCGCGCGCCGGCACGTCGACCGACGCGGCGCGGCGTCGCGCGATTTTCTCGACTGTCGGGCGCGCCGGCGCTTCCGCCGCTTCTCTCGCCTCGGAAGGGGTGTCGATACTGGGCTCCTGCCGCCGCCGCTCCTGCGTCGCCTCGGCGCGCGCGCGCAGCCGGCCGAAGCAGGCGCGCAGGATCGCCAACGCCGGATTGGGTGCGGCTTGCTCCCGCCGTTCGCGGCGGCGCGCCGGCCGTTCCGCCGGCAGGATGTTGCGCCAATCGTCGATGCTGAGGCCGGTGATGAAGAGCAGTAGCAGCGCCGCGAGCGCCGCCGCCGCCAGCGCTGCCAGCGGCGCCGGCACGGCGTAATGCTCCGCCGCGCCGGCGAGCAGCGTGCCGGCGAAGCCGCCGAGTCCGGCGACCGCCGGCCAGGAACGCGGCGCCGGCAGCACGGCGAGGGTCAGCGCCATCAGCAACAATGCCGGAAGCAGCAGCAGCAGGCGCAGCCACAGCCAGGTCAGTCCGCGGCCGAGCAGCAGCCGCACCGACCAATAGAGCAGGATCACGGGCAGCAGCGCCGCGGCGAGACCGAAGCTCTGCAACAGCAGATCCGACAGGCTCGCCCCCGCGCGACCGAGGATGTTGCTCGGCAGGGCATCGACTGCATGGTTCCAGGAGGGATCGCCGTGGTTGTAGCTGATGAGGGCGAGCGCCAGCAGCACCGTGCCGATCAGCAGTAGCAGCCCTGCCGCCTCGTAGAGCAGGCGGTGCGGTATCCGGCGTTCGACGCTCTCGCTCATCGTCGCCATGCGGGTCCCTCCTTCTCGCCGGTGTTGCGGGGCGGCGGCAGGTTCATCCCAGCACCTGCGCCAGCCGCCGCATACCGATTTCCACCGTGGCCTCGTCATGCACCAGTGCGACGCGGATGTAGCGCCGGCCGGGATTGTCGCTGCCTTGCCCGCTGGCGGTGAACGCGCCGGGCAAAGTGCGCAGCGCCGCCTCGCGCCACAGCCGCTTCGCCGCCTGCTCGCCGTCCGCGACATCGAGCCAGAGGAAGAAACCGCCGGGCGGACGATAGAAGCCGAAGCGGCCGCCGAGCTCGGCCTCGGCGATGTCGAGCTTGCGGCGATAGAGCGCGCGGTTGGGCTCGACATGCGCCTCGTCGTTCCACAGCGCGGTGGCGGCGTGCTGCAGCGGCAGCGGCACCTGCGCGCCGCCATAGCTGCGCAGCTGCTGGAAGCGGGCGATGAGATCGGGGTCGCCGGCGACGAAGCCGCAGCGCAGGCCGGCGGCATTCGAGCGCTTGGAAAGCGAATGGAAGACCAGCACGTTGCGGAGATCGCCGCCCAGCGCCAGGCAGGCCTCGAGCGCGCCCGTCGGCGGCGCGCGGTCGTATATCTCGCAATAGCATTCGTCGACCGCCAGCACGAAATCCCAGTCGCGGGCCAGCTTGATCGCCTTGCGCAGATAAGCGAGGTCGGCGACCGCGCCTTGCGGATTGGCCGGCGCGCAGAGATAGAAGAGCGCGGCGCGCGCCAGGATATCGGGACGTATGGCATCGAGGTCGGGCAGGAAGCCGCTGGCGGCGGTGGCGTCGAGGGCCACCGCCTCGGCGCCGTGCGCCAGGGCGCCGCCGGCATAGACGAGGTAATAGGGGTTGGGGAACAGCACCGCCGCCGGCTTCCCCGCCTTGTTCTCGGGCACCGCCAGCAATCCCAGCTGGAACAACCCCTCCTTGGTGCCGCTGAGCGCCAGCACATGGCGCTCGGGCGTGATCATGCCGTCCGGCAGCCGGTAGCGGCGGGCGAGCCAGGCGGCGCAGGCGGCGCGGTACTCCGGCGTGCCGAAATAGGGCGGGTAGCGGTTCCACAGCGCCGCGCCCTCGGCGATGATGCGCGCGACCAGCGGCGGCGTCTCATGCTGCGGTTCGCCCACCGACATCACGATCGGCGGCTCGTTCAGTCGCGGCTCTATCCCCGCCAACAGCCCGGTCAGCCGGGAAAAGGGATTTTCGGCAAGCCGCGCCAGACGCGAATTGATGGGCAAGAGCGATCCTCTGAGGCCGCCGGACGCGCGCCGCCGCGCCCGTCTCTCCGGCACAAAGCGGCAACAGCATACGACGCCATGGTGAATCCGCCAAGCCCGGCGATGCCCTCCATCGACGGTGAAACGCACCAAAAGGCAATTTTTGTCAGCGAAGTGGCAAGGTACGCTCAGACCCCGCTGGAAGATTTGTTTACGTCGTGCCATAGTAGATCATAGAAGCCATCATCCACCCACAACTAACGAGAGAAGAAGATGGCGAATGGGACTGAGACGGTTGTGCCGGGTGGGATGAAGGGGGCCGAGGGGCTTTCCTTCATTGTCGACCCTCCGGTCATCACTTTGCCTGTCTTGCGGCCGGTGCTCGACTACTGGGACGGGAAGCGCTGTAACCGGCCGATGCCCCGGCGGCTCGATATCGAGCCGCTGGAGCTGAAGGCCTATCTGCGCCATCTCTTCCTAATCGAACCTTTGCCCGGCGGCGAGTTCCGCTACCGGCTGATTGGCAGCGAGATCACCGAGCGCTACGGCCGCAACAGCACCGGCAAGACAGTACGCGAAGCCTATGCCGACGCTCCGGAAGCGGCGGAATGGCTCACCACCATGCTGCTGGCGGTGACGACGGGCAAGCGCCCGGTGCTCGCCAGCGGTACGCTCCGCGCGGTGCGCAAGGAGCACGTCTTTTCCGATTCGCTGCATCTGCCGCTGTCCGATGATGGCGACAGCGTCACCATGATTTTCGGTGCGGCTCTCTATTCGGCGCCGCCGCTGCCCGGCGTTGCGGCGTCGCCGGTTCCGTGACCGGCCGAAGGGCGCGCAACGCCCCGGCCAACGAACGCGCTTCGGACCACCCGCGGCCTGCGCGGCGGCCGAGGGCGGCATCCGTCACTATGGCTGGCGCAAATTCCTCGACATGACGGACTGACGGCGGTGCGCCGGCTCAACCGGGCGACAGCACGTGGATGACGCGGCTGGCGATGAGATCCCTGGTCTTGGCGGCATAGGCTGCCATGTGCGGCGCGGCGGCATGCGCCTTCAGCGCCTCGATGCTTGCCCACTTCTCGATCACCACGAAGGTGTCCGGCCCGACCTTGGTCTGGATGCCGCCGACGCCGTCGGCGTCGACCGCCGGGCCGTACTCGATGCAGCCGGTCTCCGCCCGCACCGCCGGCATGTTGGCGCGGAAGGCGGCGAGGATCGCCTCGCGCTGGCCGGGTTTGGCGGTGACGATGGCGAGAACATGGATCATGGCGTCGTGCTCCGCGCTGGCGTGTCTGGGGTCGAAGGCAGGAATGCCCGCGTCTCCCGCAGGCAGCGCACGGTACCGCGCGGGACGCGGAGGAACAAGCGCCGGCGGTGCGGCGGCCGGATCATTGACCGCTCTCCCGCAGGCGGTAGCCCACGCCGGGCTCGGTGATGATGTGCTGCGGCCGTGCCGGGTCGGCCTCGAGCTTGCCGCGTAGGCTGCGGATGAAGACACGGAGATACTGCGCGTCCTCGGTATGGGCGGGGCCCCAGACCTTGTTCAGGATGTGGCGGTGGGTCAGCACCTTGCCGGCATTGGCGACCAGCTCGGCCAGCAGATCGTATTCCTTGGGCGAGAGATGCACCTCCGTGCCGCCGCGCCGCACGCTGCGGCGCACGAGATCGACGGTGAGCTCGCCTGCGATGAACAGCGGCCTCTCGCCCTGCGCCTGGAAGCGGTGGCGCAGCGCCGTACGGATGCGCGCCACTAGCTCCTCGACGCCGAACGGCTTGGTGACGTAGTCGTCGGCGCCGCCGTCGAGCGCCTCGACCTTCCCGCGCTCGTCGTCGCGCACCGACAGCACGATGATTGGCAGCGCCGAGCGCTGGCGCAGGCTGCGGATGACCTCGATGCCGGCGAGATCGGGCAGGCCGAGATCGAGGATGACGAGATCGGGCTTCTCGCGCTCCGCCGCCGCCAGCGCCGCTGCGCCATCTTCGGCCTCGACCACGTCATAGCCTTGCCCGGCGAGGCTGGTGCGCAGCAGTCGCCGGATTGCCGGCTCGTCGTCGACGACGAGAATGGTGGCGCGTCTAGCCATGCTGCGCCTCGGCCGCGGTGACTGCCGCGGCGACCTCGGCCGGCAGGCGCACGGTGAAGACCGCGCCGCTATGGTCGCTGCGGT
Source organism: Rhodospirillales bacterium (assembly GCA_027315365.1). GTDB lineage: Bacteria > Pseudomonadota > Alphaproteobacteria > ATCC43930 > CGMCC-115725 > DAHUYF01. The sequence continues at coordinate 55,061 of DAHUYF010000100.1, forward strand.
TGGCAGCGACGATCGAGCCGCCCATGGCGGCGATGAAGCCGCGGCAAATGGCGAGGCCGAGCCCGGTTCCGGCGCGCTGCCGATCCTGCTGCTGCACGCGGGAGAATTTGTCGAAGACGCGCTCGAGATCGCCCGGCGGGATACCGGGACCTTCGTCGCTTACCTCGATCGCCACCGCGCCGCGGTCGCGCCGCGCGGAGATGCGCACCAGCGAGCCGGGTGGCGCGTATTTCGCGGCATTGTCGAGGAGATTGAACAGCGCCTGCTCCAGCAGCAGGTAGTCGACGCGCAGCAGCGGCAGGTCGGGGGCGATGTCGATGTCGACGCGATGCTCGACGAGCAGCGCGGCGGCGCGCTGCAGCGCCGTGCCGACGACCTCCGCGAGCTCTTCGGCCTCGGGCTTGAGCTCGATCGCGCCGGCTTCGAGCCGGGTCATGTCGAGGAGATTGCCGATGAAGCGGTTGAGCCGCTCCGCCTCGGCCTGGATGGTCGCCATCAGCGCCGCGCGCGTCGGCTCGTCATAGCGCTTGCCGTAGCTTCTGAGGCTGGTGAGCGAGCCGATGATCGAGGCGAGCGGCGTGCGCAGATCGTGCGATACCGAGGTCAGCAGCGCTGCGCGTAGTCGCTCGGTTTCGGCGGTCACGCGCGCACGGTCGATATCCTCGGCCAGCGTGATGCGTTCGATCGCGACCGCGGCCTGGTCGGCGAGCGCGTCGAGCAGGCGGCGGCCGTCGGGGGTCAGCGGCGGCCCGGGCTCGTCGCGATCGATGCCGAGCACGCCGATCGATGCGCGCCCGGTGCGCAGCGGCAGGAACAGGCGCTTGGCGCCCGGCAGCGTGTCGGCGCCGCGTCCGGCGGGGCGGTTGTGCGCCCAGGTCCATTGCGCCGCCGCGAGATCGGCCTCGTCGAGCTGGTCCTCCGGCGGATACCCCGCGCGCACGGCGATGCCGTCGCCGGCGGGCAGTAGCAGCACGACGCGCACCTTGAGCATCGAAGCGATCTGGTAGACCGTCGCCCAGAGGAGGTCGTCGAGCGTGCCGATGCCGGCGAGCTTGCGCGAGAAGGCGAAAAGCTCTTCGGTGGTGCGCGCGCGGCTGCGCGCCGTCAGTACCTGGTTGCGCGTGCGGCCGGCAAGATTGCTGGCGATGACGGCGACGATGAGGAAGAAGAAGAGCGCGACCACGTTCTCGGGATCGGCGATGGTGAAGGTGTAGATCGGCGGCAGAAAGAAGAAATTATAGGCCAGCACGCTGACGAGGCAGGCGAAGAGCGAGGGCAGCAGGCCGAAGCGGATCGCCGAGACGAGGATGCCGGTGAGGAACACCAGGCTGATGTTCTGCACGCTGAGGAACTGCTTCAGCACCAGCCCGACGCCCAGCGCCGCGGCGATGATCGCGATCGTGTAGAGATAGGGGCCGGCGTCGACGCCGTCGCTGTGCGCGCGCGTCGCGACGGCTTTCTCCGGCGCCGAATCCTCGCCGCCGCCGGCGATGACGTGGACGCTGATGGTGCCGGCGCGGCGCACGAGATCATGCACCACCGAGCCATGCACCATCTCGAACCAGCGCGGACGTCCCGATTTCCCCAGCACGATATGGGTGATGTTGTTGGCCTGGGCGTAGCTCACGACATCGTCGACGATGCCGCCGCCGGGGATGGTGATGGCCTCGCCGCCGAGCGTCTCGGCGAGCCTCAGCCCGTCGGCGATGCGGTCGCGCTCCGCCTCGGCCATGCGGTGATAGCGCGCGGTCTCGACGTAGAGCGCGGTCCAGGGCGCGTGCAGTCGATCGGCGAGCCGCTTGGCATAGCGGATGAGGCCACCCACGTCGCGCGCCTCGCTGACGCAGACCAGCACCCGCTCGCCCGCCGCCCACGGGCCGCTGATCGCGTGTTGACGCATATAGGTCAGCATCTGCTCGTCGACGCGCTGTGCCGTGCGCCGCAGCGCCAGCTCGCGCAACGCCGTGAGATTGCCCGGCTTGAAGTAGTGCCGCACCGCCCGTTCGGCCTGATGCGGCAGGTAGACCTTGCCTTCCTGCAGCCGCTGGATCAGATCGGCGGGCGAGAGGTCGATGACCTCGATGTCGTCGGCTCGGTCGAGGATGCCGTCAGGCACGGTCTCACGCACGCGGATACGCGTGATCTGCGCCACCACGTCGTTGAGACTCTCGACGTGCTGGATGTTGAGCGTGGTGTAGACGTCGATGCCGGCGGCGAGCAATTCCTCGACGTCGAGATAGCGCTTGGGGTGACGCCCGCCCGGCGCGTTGGTATGCGCCAGCTCGTCGACCAGCACCAGCCGCGGTCGGCGCGACAGGATGCGGTCGAGATCCATCTCCTCGAGGGCGCGGCCCTTGTACTCGATCCGCCGGCGCGGGATCGCCTCGAGCCCGATGGTGAGCGCCTCGGTCTCGCGCCGCCCATGGGTCTCGACCACGCCGACCACGACATCGACGCCCTCGCGGCGCTTGGCCTGCGCCGCCTGCAGCATCTCGTAGGTCTTGCCGACGCCCGGCGCGGCACCCAGGAAAATCTTGAGCTTGCCGCGTCCCTCCTGCGCCGCCGCCTCGAGCAGCGCGTCGGGCGACGGCCGCTGGTCACGCTCGGATCGGTCGCTGGCGGCCATAGGCAACTATATAGCGGAAGGGCACCGGCGCCTCATCGGCAAAAAAGCTCTCCCTTCTCCGCCCCGGCAGGGCGGAGAAGGGCTTGATCTGCCGCTCAGCCCTTCGCCAGCGCATCGAGCGCCAGGTTGAGCTTCAGCACGTTGACATGCGGCTCGCCGAGGATGCCGAGGAAGCGTCCTTCGGTATGGTCCTCGACCAGCCGGCGGACGCGGTCCTCGGCAAGGCCGCGGGCCTTGGCAACGCGCGGCACCTGGAAGAGCGCGCCGGCCGGGGTGATGTCGGGATCTAGGCCGCTGGCCGAGGTGGTGACAAGGTCGACCGGGACCGGCGCCGTCGGGTTCTGGGCTTTGAGTTTGCCGGCGTCGTCCTTGACGCGGTCGACCAGCGCCTTCGCGGTCGGCCCCAGATTGGAGCCGGCGGAATTGTCGGCGACGTAGGGCACGGCGATGGTCTTGGCCGGGTCCTTGGGATCGGGCTCGGTGGTGGCCGAGGGCCGACCGTGGAAGTACTTGTCCTCCGCGAAGCTCTGGCCGATGAGTTCGGAGCCGACCACCTTGCCGTCGCGCACGATCAGGCTGCCTGCCGCCTGATGCGGGAAGACGAGCTCGGCGATGCCGGTGATCGCCAGCGGGTAGGCGATGCCGGTGATGACCGTGAATCCCACGATCATCAGCAGGGCGGGGCGAATCTGTTTCAACATGGTGTCCTTCCTTACGCCAGGCCGATGGCCGTGACGATGACGTCGATGATCTTGATGCCGATAAACGGCACGAGGATGCCGCCGGCGCCGTAGATCCAGAGATTGCGCCGCAGGATCGCTGCGGCGCCGGCCGGCCGGTAGCGCACGCCGCGCAGCGCCAGCGGGATCAGCGCGACGATGATCAGCGCGTTGAAGATGATCGCCGACAGGATGGCGCTTTCAGGATTCTTCAGATGCATGACGTTGAGCACGGCGAGCTGCGGATAGAAGGCCACGAACATCGCCGGGATGATGGCGAAGTACTTGGCGACGTCGTTGGCGATCGAGAATGTCGTCAGCGCGCCGCGGGTCATCAGCAGCTGCTTGCCGATTTCCACGATCTCGATGAGCTTGGTCGGGTCGCTGTCGAGGTCGACCATGTTGCCGGCCTCGCGCGCGGCCATCGTGCCGGTGTTCATGGCAACGCCGACATCGGCCTGGGCGAGCGCCGGCGCATCGTTGGTGCCGTCGCCGCACATGGCGACCAGCTTGCCCTTGGCCTGCTCGTCGCGGATGAGGCGAAGCTTGTCCTCGGGCGTCGCCTGGGCGAGGAAATCGTCGACCCCGGCTTCGGCGGCGATGGCGGCCGCGGTCAGGGGATTGTCGCCGGTGATCATCACCGTGCGGATGCCCATCTGCCTGAGCTCGGCGAAGCGCTCGCGGATGCCGCCCTTGACGATGTCCTTGAGGTGGATGACGCCGAGCAGCCGGCCGTCGCGCGCCACCGCCAGCGGCGTGCCGCCGCTCTTGGAGATGCGCTCGACGATGCTCTGCAGGTCCGCCGGCGCGGCCATCGGCTTCGCCGCCGCTGACCCCGCGCGATCGCGCAGATGGCCGAGCACGGCGTCGACCGCGCCCTTGCGGATGATATGGCCGTCGACATCGACGCCGCTCATCCTGGTCTGCGCCGAGAACGGTACGAACCGCGCGTTGAGCGTGGCCATCTCGCGCGCACGCAGCCCGTACTTCTCCTTGGCGAGGACGACGATCGAGCGGCCTTCCGGCGTCTCATCGCTCAGCGAGGAGAGTTGTGCCGCATCGGCAAGCTCGCGCGGATCGACGCCCGGCAGCGGCACGAACTCGGCCGCCTGGCGGTTGCCCAGCGTTATCGTGCCGGTCTTGTCGAGCAGCAGCGTGTCGACATCGCCCGCGGCTTCGACCGCGCGGCCCGACATGGCGAGCACGTTGAAGCGCACCAGCCGGTCCATGCCGGCGATGCCGATGGCGGAGAGCAGCGCGCCGATGGTGGTCGGGATCAGCGTGACGAAAAGCGCGATCAGCACCACGACCGAGACCGCACCGCCGGCATAGGCGGCGAAGCTCGGGATGGTGACGGTGGCGAAGACGAAGACGATGGTGAGCCCCGCCAGCAGAATGTTGAGCGCGATCTCGTTGGGCGTCTTCTGCCGCACCGCGCCTTCGACCAGTGCGATCATGCGGTCGAGGAACGTGGAGCCCTGGGCCGCGGTGATCTTCACCTTGAGCCAGTCGGAGGCGACGCGGGTGCCGCCGGTGACCGCCGAACGGTCGCCGCCGCTTTCGCGGATGACCGGCGCCGATTCGCCGGTGATCGCGGATTCGTCGACCGAGGCCACGCCTTCGACCACCTCGCCGTCGCTGGGGATGAAGTCGCCGGCCTCGACCAGCACGATGTCGCCGGGCTGGAGCCCGGCGGCGCCGACCAGCCGCCACTCGCGCGTGCCGGCGCCGATCAGCCGCTTGGCCTTGGTCTCGGTGCGCATGCGGCGCAGCGTGTCGGCCTGCGCCTTGCCCCGCCCCTCGGCCACTGCCTCGGCGAAATTGGCGAAGATCACGGTGAACCACAGCCAGAAGGCGATCTGCCCCGAGAAGAGCGGGCTGGTGCCGATGATGCCGCTCCCGCCGGTGGCGAGGTCGCGCAGGAAGAAGATCGTGGTCGCCAGCGAGACGATCTCGACGACGAACATCACGGGGTTCCTGATCAGCGTCCGCGGGTCGAGCTTGCGGAAGGCTGCGCCGATCGCCGGCACGAGCAGCGAGCGGTCGAACAGCGACATCGGCTGCACGTGCCGCTTGAAAGCGACGGGACGCGGCGAGGTGGCGGAGGTGTGCGCGATCATGACGGTATGTCCTCGAGGCATGGCGGCTAGAACAAGGTGCCGGCGTTCATCGCGAGCTGCTCGGAGATCGGACCGAGCGCCACCGCAGGGAAGTAGATGAGACCGCCGACGATGAGGATGACGCCGATGAGCAATCCCACGAACAGGCTGCCATGAGTCGGGAAGGTGCCGGCCGAGGGCGGCACGATCTTCTTGGCGGCGAGCGAACCGGCGATCGCCAGCATCGGCACGATCATCAGGAAGCGGCCGATGAACATCGCCAGTCCCAGCGTCGTGTTGTAGAACAGCGTGTTGGCGCTGAGCCCGGCGAACGCGCTGCCGTTGTTGCCGGTGGCCGAGACATAGGCGTAGAGCGCCTCGGTGAAGCCGTGCGGGCCGGCATTGGCGAGACCGTCGAGGCCGGGCTTGACCACCACCGCGATGGCGGTGAAGCCCAGCATCGAGAGCGGCAGGATGAGAATGGCGAGCATCGCCATCTTCACTTCCTTGGCTTCGATCTTCTTGCCGAGATATTCGGGCGTGCGCCCGACCATCAGCCCGGCGATGAACACGGCCAGGATTGCGAAAAGCAGCATGCCGTAAAGGCCGGAGCCCACGCCGCCGAAGATGATCTCGCCCAGCATGATGTTGACCAGCGGCACCGCGCCGCCCAGCGGCGTCAGGCTGTCGTGCATGGTGTTGACCGCGCCGCAGGATGCGTCGGTGGTTATGGTGGTGAAGAGCGCGCTGTCGGCAATGCCGAAGCGCACCTCCTTGCCCTCCATGTTGCCGCCGGCCTGCAGCGCCGAAGGCGCGCTGTCGACGCCCTGCGCGGCGAAGGCGGGGTTGCCGCGCGCCTCCGCCTGGTAGCAGATGGCGGTGCCGGCGAGGAACAGGATGCCCATCACCGCGAAGACCGCCCAACCCTGGCGCTGGTCGCCGACCATGCGGCCGAAGACGTTGGTGAGCGCCGCGCCGATCGCGAAGATCAGCAGCAACTGCACGAAATTGGTGAGCGCGTTCGGGTTCTCGAAGGGATGGGCGGAGTTGGCGTTGAAGAAGCCGCCGCCGTTGGTGCCGAGCATCTTGATGACTTCCTGCGAGGCCACCGGACCCTGGGCGATCACCTGCTTGGCGCCTTCGAGCGTCGTCGCCTCGGTATAGGCGCCGAGATTCTGCGGCATGCCTTGCCAGACGAAGAACAGCGCCACCGCCACCGAGATCGGCAGCAGGACGTAGAGCACGCAGCGCGTGAGATCGACCCAGAAATTGCCGATGGCCTTGGCCGAGCGCCGGGCGAAGCCGCGGATCAGCGCCACGGCGAGCGCGATGCCGGTGGCGGCCGAGACGAAATTGTGCACCGTCAGGCCCGACATCTGCACCAGATAGCTCATCGTGCTTTCCGGCGTGTAGGACTGCCAGTTGGTGTTGGTGATGAAGCTCACCGAGGTATTGAAGGCGAGATCCGGCGCCACCGGGTCCATGCCCTGCGGATTGAAGGGCAGCGCCGCCTGCGCCCGCTGCAGTCCGTAGAGCACGACGAAGCCCGCGACGTGGAAGAGCAGCATGGCGATCGCATAGGTCGTCCAGTGCTGCTCGGCGCGCGCGTCGACGCCGCTCAGGCGGTAGAGGCCGCGCTCGAGCGGGCCGAGAACCGGCGAGAGGAACGTGCGCTCGCCGTTGAAGACGCGCGTCATGTAGCCGCCGAGCGGCTTCACCGTGAGCGCGAGGATCACGCAGTAGAGCGCGATCTGGAGCCAGCCATTGAGTGTCATGACGCTCTCTCTGAAGGCGCTAGAAGCGTTCGGGGCGCAGCAGCGCGTAGACGATATAGACGGTGACCGCCAACGCGGCGCCGCCGCCGACGAGATAATCGAGCAGCATGGTTCGCCTCACAGTCTTTCGCAGGCGGCGACATAGCCGATGCACAGCGCAAAAAAGGCAAGGCCTATCGCCAGCAGGATTGCGTCGAGCATTTCGTTCTCCGTTGCCGCCGGGCCGGGCGTCGTGCCGGCCGCGGAGGCAGTCGATCGAGGTCGGGACTACAAATTCGAGTGCGGACGCAAGCTGCCGAAGCGCGTGGCGAGGCACCTCGCGTTCCCTCATTAGAAGGCGCGCGGGCCGTATAAAAACGAGAGGGAAGTGGCGCTGCGGTTGTAAAGGCCGCATAAAGACAACCCGCCGCTCTGCGGCTCGCCGGCGGCGCGACTGCGCCGCTCAGCGATAGCCGTGCAGGGCGAGAACCGCCGCCAGCGCCAGCAGCAAGAGCCCCGCGGCTGCGACGGCAAGCCCGCGGAACGTGGCTTCGGCCAATGGGTCCGCCGCCCGGCGCCGCCGCGCGCGGTGCTTGCGCTTCCCGATGTCGCGGACGCGTTCTGCCATCATCGGCAATTCTCACTCCGCCGGTACCGGCCGCCGGGCGTGCCTTTGCGCCGTCTCAGGGGCCGGATGCGCCGGGATGCGGCCCTATATGCAGGATCAGTGCGGAAGCGCCGGCGGCTTCCCGCCGCGCGAAGCGTAACGCAGCCTCCCGCGTGAAGAACGTGCCGCCCATCATGCCGTCATCGCTGCTTACGCGCCAGCGGCCCCGGCCGATCCCGAATATGCGAAAGACCGGCTTGCGCGGCGGGGCGCGGACGAGCGACGGCGGCGGCTTGGCCATGGGGATCATCGGCGGTCCCCGCGTCAGCCCGGCGACAGGCCGCGTGCGGCGAGAACCACCGCCGTCGCCATCAGCAGAAAGCCGCCGGTGGCGACCAGAAGGTCGATGGCAATGGCCTTGAGCAGCGGGTCCGCCGGGCGCCGCGCCGCGGCGGGGCCTGCTTGCGACCGGCTGCCGTGAATGCCGTCGAACATGGGTGAGGGCCTCCTCTGTCCATCGCGCGCGGAGCGATGGACCAGAGAAGGCCTTTCCTCGATAAAGATTCGAGATCGATTTGCGGCCCTGCGCATAAAGCCGCAGCGGGTGGTTTTATGCGCCGATCACGAGCATGCCGCCGTTCGACGGCGCGGTGGCGGCGACGGCTGATCCGGAGCGCGAAAAAAAGGGGGTGCCTCGCGGCACCCCCTGAGGTCCACGGGGAGGAACCCGTTACTGGACCGTCTCGCCGTGCAGCGCGAGGTCGAGCCCGTCGCGCTCGACCTCGACATCGACGCGCAGGCCGATGACCGCGTCGACCACCTTGAGGATGATCGCGCTGACCACGACGTCGTAGGCGATGACGATGACGATGCCGATGATCTGGTTGAGCACCTGGCCGGCATTGCCCTCGATCAGGCCCGGGGTGCCGCCATATTCGCTGATGGCGAAGACGCCGGTGAGAACGGCGCCGGCCATGCCGCCGATGGCGTGCACGCCGAAGCAGTCGAGCGCGTCGTCATAGCCGAACAGCGATTTGAGCCAGACCGCGCCGAGATAGCAGACGACGCCGGCGGCAACGCCGATCACCATCGAGCCGATCGGGCCGACGAAGCCCGAGGCCGGGGTGATGGCGACGAGGCCCGCGACCGCGCCGCTGCAGATGCCGACGACCGTCGGCTTGCCGCGATGCGCCCACTCGACGAACATCCAGGTGAGCCCCGCGACGGCGGTAGCAATCTGCGTCACCGTCATCGCCATGCCCGCCTGCATTCCGGCGCTGACCGCCGAGCCGGCGTTGAAGCCGAACCAGCCGACCCACAGCAGCGAGGCGCCGATGAAGGTGAGCACGACGTTGTGCGCCGGCCCCGAATCCTTGCGCTTGCCGAGCATCAGCGCGCAGACCAGTCCGGCGACGCCGGCATTGATGTGCACCACCGTGCCGCCGGCGAAATCCAGCACCTTGACCCAGGCGGCGTCGTTGGCGCTGTTGAGGAAGCCGTCCGGTCCCCACACCCAGTGCGCGATCGGCGCATAGACCAGCGTCGCCCACAGCCCGATGAACCACAGCATCGCCGAGAACTTCATGCGCTCGGCGAAGGCGCCGGCGATCAGCGCGGGCGTGATGATCGCGAAGGTCATCTGGAAGCACATATAGACCGTCTCGGGGATCGTCGGCGCCAGCGCGTTGGGATTGCCGATGCCCTTCGAGATGTCGCTCAGCATGCCTTGCAGGAAGGCGCGGTCGAGCCCGCCGATGAACCACGAGCCCGCCCGGAAGGCGGTGCTGTAATTGAGGATCGCCCACAGCACCGTGACCAGGCAGGTGATGGCGAAGCTGGTCATCACGGTGTCGCCGACGTTCTTCTTGCGCACCATGCCGCCATAGAACAGGCCCAGCCCCGGTATGGTCATCATCAGCACCAGCGCCATGGAGGTCAGCATCCAGGCAGTGTCGCCGGAATTCGGCGTGCATTTCTCCAGCGTCTTGGCGTCGCAAGCCGGCGGCGCCGGCTCTGCCGCCGCGGGCGCGGCGGCGGCCGCTGCCGGAGCCCCGGCCGGCGCCGCCGGCTGCTGCGCCGCGGCGAAAGCGAGGGGGATGAGCACTGCGAGCGCCGCCAGCGGCAGCACGCGCGCCATCCAAGTGATCAGGGAACGACCTTTCATGTCAGCTTGCCTCCCGTTAGGACCGTGCGGAAACCGGCCGGAACAACCCCCGATCCGGCCGCCGGTACACCGAAATCAAGAATCGTGCCACCGAAGGACATTGCTTAAGCGGCGCGCTTGCCGCGCGGGGCGGGTGGGGCCCTGTAACGACTGTCCATTTTTTAGGCATTTTTGTCATCTCTGCCAATATAACGGGCAATCGTGCCGAAGGAAGCGGCCTGTCAGCATGCGTTAGGGGGCTGGCGATGGCCGGCTGCCTTCGATTAGGCTCGCGCCATGACGTCGCTCTGGTCGCTGGTCAATACCCGCGCGCTCTCCGTCTCCGTGGCGCAGGGCGCCTTCCAGTTCGAGCTTTCCTGGCTCGGCATCCTGCTCATCGTCGGCGCCATGCTGCTCTGGCGCTTCCTGCGCCGCTAGTCCGGCAGCGGGTGTCGGCTGCGGGTGGACAAGCGCCGCGGCGCGACGCATGCTCGGCGCCATGCAGCAGCGTCGCGTCGAACTCATCGTCGTCGGCGGCGGACTCACCGGGCTCACCCTCGCCATCGCCTGCGCCGCCTGCGGTATCGAGGTCGCTGTGGTCGACCGCGAGGATCCTGCGGCGATGCTGGCGGAGCCGTTCGACGGCCGCACCACCGCCATCGCCGAAGGCTCCAAGCAGGTGCTCGACGGCATCGGGCTCTGGCCGCTGGTGGCGGGCGCGGCCGAGCCGATTCTCGAGATCCGCGTTGCCGACAACAATTCGCCGCTCTTCCTGCATTACGACCACCGCGATCTCGGTGACGCGCCGCTCGGCTACATCGTCGAGAACCGGGTGCTGCGCCGCGCGCTGATCGAACGCGCCCGGGTGCTGCCCAGCCTCGTCCATCTGGCGCCGCTCGCGGTCGAGCGCGTCGAGCGCGGCGGCGGCGGCGCGCGGGCGTATCTCGCCGATGGCAGCGTGCTGCAGGGCGAGCTGGCGGCGGCCTGCGACGGGCGCCGCTCGCCGCTGCGCGAGGCGGCGGGGATCCGTACCCTCGCCTGGGACTATCCGCAGACCGGCATCGTCTGCACCGTCCGCCACGCCTTGCCGCATCACGGCGTCGCGGTCGAACATTTCCTGCCGGCAGGGCCTTTCGCTATCCTGCCAATGACCGAACAGCGCTCGAGCATCGTCTGGACCGAGCGCGCCGCGCTCGCGCCCGGGATACTGGCGCTGGACGAGGCCGGCTTTCGTGCCGAGTTGGCGCGCCGCTTCGGCGATTTTCTCGGCGAGGTCGAGGTGGTGGGGCCGCGCTGGTCCTATCCGCTGTCGCTGCTCCATGCCGAGCGCTATGTCGCGCCGCGCCTGGCGCTGGTGGGCGACGCCGCGCATGTCATCCACCCGATTGCCGGACAGGGGCTCAATCTCGGCATCCGCGACATTGCCGTGTTGGCCGAACTCGTGGTCGATGCCCGCCGGCTTGGCCTCGATATCGGCAACTCCGTCCTGCTCGAGCGCTACCAGCGCTGGCGCCGCTTCGACAATATGGCGCTGGCCGCCGTGACCGATGCGCTCAACCGCCTCTTTTCCAATTCCGTGCCGCCGGTGAAGCTGCTGCGCGATCTCGGTCTGGCCGCGATCGACAAGCTGCCGCCCATGAAGCGCCTGCTGATGCGCCATGCCATGGGCCTCGTTGGCGAGCTGCCGCGACTGGTGCGCGGCGAGCCGCTTTAGCCGGAAGGATCAGTACCGCTTCTGGAATTTCCCAACCCGTTGATTTTCCGTGGCATCTCCGTGGCCGGTTACATTTTGATACAAACTGCGCAAAAAAATGCGAACTCGCTGGAACCGTAACCGGGTGTAACCGTTTGTAACGCGAGCCTACCCCGGATGAGCCGGATCAAGGGCAAACGGAGTCGAGATGATGAGCCTGGAGAACAAGTTGGTGGACCTTACCGTGGCGATCGAGATCGAGAATTTCCTCAGCGGCAAGAGCGACGGCGCGGCGCTGTTCCAGCAGCTTTACGGCGCGACGGCGGGAGAGCCGATCCCCGAGCGGCTGCTCGCGGTGGTGCGCGAGCAGTGCGATCCCGCGCCGGCGACCGACGCGGCGCCCGCGCCGAAGCCGGCGCTCGGCGCGGCCCTATCCTGAGCGGCCGGCCTTCCGCTCAGGATCACGCCCTGGCGCTGGGGCGCGCCTTGATGCGCTCGTACCAGGCCGGGATCGATGCGAGTCCGGGGTCGACCTTCTGGCCGACCCGGCCGCCGAACTCGAGGAAGGCGAAGAGCATGAGATCGGCGAGGCTCAGCCGCGCGCCGCAAATATAGGTTTTGCCCGCCATCAGCCGGTCGAGCCAGGAGAGGTTCTCCTGCCCGATCTGCTTGAGATCGGCGGCGGCCTGCGGAATGACGTGGACCCGCTTCTGGAACAGCGTCAGCCCCTCGGAGGAGCGGAAGCCCGCGACCATCGGCTCGATGATGTTGAGATCGATGCGGCGCGTCCACATCCGCGTCTGGGCGCGCTCCTCGGGCGTGCCGCCGATCAGGCTCGGACCGGGAAAGACCTCGTCGAGATACTCGCAGATGGCGGTGATCTCGGCCAGCACCGTGCCGTCATCGAGTTCGAGACAGGGAAGCTGGCCGGCCGGGTTCTTGGCGAGATAGGGCTCGCGGCGGTTCTCGCCGCCCATCAAATCGACCTCGACCTTGGGCAGCTCGATGCCCTTCTCCGCCATGAACATGCGCACGGTCTTGGGGTTGGGGCCGATCGAGGTGTAGAGCTTCACGGTTTGCCTCCCATCGCCTTCTGCTTCCAGAGATCCCAGGCGCGGCCGACCTGGGCGCCGTTGGTCGCTGCGGCGGCGACCGCCTCCGCCTCGGTGAGAAAGCTCACGCGTCCCTCGCCGAGCCGCAGCGCCTCGGCCTCGAGCCGGGCGTTGATCTCGGTGTAGATGGCGCGGAACACCGCGAGTTTCAGCGACTCCGCCACCACCACGTCGCCATGCCCGCGCATCAGCGCCACCGACGCCGCGCCCAGACGCTTGGCCAGCGCCGCGCCGAGCGCCGGGCTGCGGATCAGCATGTCGCTGGCCTCGCCCGCCGTCTCGCGGATCTCGAACACCGGCGCGCCGCCGGCGAGAAAGCCGCTCATGTGATAGATCGGCCGCAGCGCCACCGCGGTCGCCCCGAACGGGATCACCGAGGGCGAATGGCTGTGAACGACCGCCTGGACGTCGGGGCGGGCCTTGTAGATCTCGCTGTGGATGAAGCGCTCGAGATAGGCCGCGGGCGCGCCGGCGTCGACGGCGTTGCCGTCGCGGTCGAAGACCAGGATGTCGGCGGCGGTGACCAGGCCGGGCGCCATGCTGCGCGCCAGCAGGAAGCGGCCGGGATCCCGGTTGTGGCGCACGCTGACATGCCCGAAGCCGTCGACCACGCCTTCCTGATAGAGGATGCGGTTGGCGGCGACGAGATCGTCGATCAGTCCCGGATCGGCTCCGCCCGCCGCCGTCATCCCTGCCACCCGCGGCGGCTTCCTGCGCAGCGCATCCCGATCCTCCCTCGATCCCGCGACCGCGGCCAGTCTATCCACGCCGCGCCCGCCCGCAACCATCGCAGATTTCCGGCGCGGCGGAAAAAATTCCGGGCTAATCTCCGCGCCGACCGGGCCCGGGCCCGACGACGTCAGGGGGACGCGATGCAGGACGAATGCTGCGGCGGACACGGGCTGCCGCGCCGGCAGGTGATCCGGGGCGGGCTCGCCGCGGCGGCGGCGGGCG